>JADLHO010000063.1 GCA_020848735.1 Planctomycetota bacterium
AGCAGTCCGCCGACCGCCGGGTGGTTCGGCATCACGAACGTCGCGAGCAGCGCGGGCAGGCTGCGCAGGCCGGGCCACTCGTCGATCGCGAAGACCTCGATCGGCAGCTCGCGGCGCGCGAGCTCGATGCCCTGCGCACGCGCGCGCACGCTCAGCGCGCTCCTGCTCCGCTCGGTGCGGGTGCGCAGGGTCTCGGCCGAGAGCCGCAGGTCGACGCCGTCGAAGCTGAACGTGCGGCCCGGACCGAGTGCGTCGAGGCGCAGGACGCAGGGCTCCGCGAGGCCGTCGCCGAGCTCGACCTCGAGGACGATCTCCCGCAGCTCCGTGGCGCCGTCGTTGCTCAGGGCGAGGCGCTTCACCACCGGCACGTCGCACTGCGAGAGCGCGTAGTGCACGCGCGCATCGATCTCGAGTTCGAGGCTCGCCGCCGCGGCACCGACAGCCTCCGGCCCGATCGCGTCCACGCGCGCACCGTCGGTCATGACGCGCACTCCGGACAGACGCGCATCGCCGCACACCGATCCACCATGCGCCGCAGGATACGCCGTCGCCCGCCGGGGGCCACGTCGGCGAGCGCGGCTCAATCGATGCGGAGGAAGCCGAGCAGCGCGACCATCTCGGCGAAGAACGGTGCGTGCTGCGCGACGCCCTCACGCCGCACGGTGAACACGAGGTGCTCGCCCTCCGCCTTCAGGCGCAGGTGGAGGCAGCCCTGGAACGCGGTCGCCGAGGCCGGCGCGTTGCGCGCGCGACCCGCGAGGGCCGCGAGGTCGACGATCGCCTCGATCGCGGCGTCGAACGCGAGCCCGGTCGGCCGCGGTTCGCCGCCGGCTGTGACTGCCCGCAGGGCATCGCGCGCATCGCCGAAGCAGACGGTGCGGCCCGAGCGCGCGACGAACTCGCCGGCGCCGTCGCTGCGCAGGAAGCCGGAGAAGCCGGGCGCGGCGTCGAGCGGCTCGATGCGTGCGCCCTCGACCTGCGCCGCGGAGCGCCGCATGCGCTCGAGCAGCCGCGTGAAGACCGCCTCCGCACGACCCTCGTCCGTCGCGAGCAGGAACGCGATGCCGCGGATCGGCTCCCCGCTCGCGCGCGCCGGCAACCAGAGCGCGAGGCCTGCGGCGGCGAGTTCACCCTCGCGCGGGAAGTCCTCGTCGAGCGGCACGAAGGAGCCGCTCGTCCCGCCGAACGCGAGCCGCGCCTGCGACCAGCGGCGCAGGGTGCGGCCGGGATCGGCGAGGTTCGATACGAGCAGGGCATCGGGCTTCGGCAGCGCGGCCACGAGCGCCGACAGCTCCGCCTTCGCAGGCGCACGGAGTTCGTCGAGCAACGGCTGCGCCATCTCGGCCGCGAGCACGAGACCCTCGTCGTCGACCGCCAGGAGCAGTTCCTGCAGATCGCTCGGCCGCCCGTCGCCCGCGCGCGCATCGTCGGGTGCCCGCGCGGGCTCCTCCCCCGACTCGTCGTCCTCGTCCGGCCGCTCCTTCGAGGCCTCCCAGTTCCGCGGCGAGAAGTAGAGGCCGAGGCTCGCCGGAGTCTCGAGACGATCGCGCACGGTCCGGTAGATCCGCGTCGAACCGATCGTCCCCTCGCCGCCCTGCCGCGCGATGCACCGCGCCATCAGTTCGTCGAGACGCGCGGGCTCGACGCCGCTGCGCCCGTAGACGAGGCCGCGCTGACCGAAGAAGGCCCAGGCGAGGCCTTCGGCCGAGACGAAGCTCGGGCTGACGTGCCGGCGCAGTGCGAGGTCGGGGTCCTCCTCCTTCAGTCGCTCGACGACGAAGGCCTCCAGCACCCCCGGATCGCTCACGGGCAGGGCGATCACGCACTCCTGCGGCAGGCCGAGGAAGCCACCCGGCACCGAGAGCGCGAGCGACCAGTCGCCGAGCGGATCGAAGCCCCGCTCCCGCCATTGCCGTTCCTCGCGCAGGTCGAGCCCGATCGCGTCGCGCGCCTCGTCGAGGTCCGCGAGGAGCCGCGCGCGGGACTCCGCCGGGAGCAGGTCCTCGAAGGCCGAGAGCGTCGACGCAAGGACGCGGACCGGAGCGTGCACACCGATCACGAGCGCCCCGGCGGGCGCGTCGCGCAGCCCGGCGACGTCGGCCTGGCGGGTGGTCCGGTCCTGGGGGAGGACGGAGACAGGAACAGCGAGAGCGATCGCCGCCGCGAGGGTGAGCCTCATGGGCCGCACGATACGCCGATCGATCGAGATGGCGGCGGCCGCGGCGCCTCATCACACGCGGCGGGCAGCCCACCCGCGTCGTCGATCCCTGCCGACCCTGCCGAGGGGGACTGCCCGCGCCGCGGATCCGGGGAACGCCGCGGAAGCGCCGACGATCCGCGCTGCGCGGCCGTCGCCGAGCTCCGGGAGGAGATCGGCTCGTCCCCGGGATCGGCCGTGTTGTTCGAAGCCCTGTGTCACTCGAAGCCCTGTGTTGCCCGAAGCTCATGGAGAGCTGGGATCCCGACCCGGTGGCCGGTGCGATCCACGACCATCTCGGGATGCAGCGCGGTCGATGCGACGCCGCAGGGGACCGATTCCCGCGGGTCCCGTGCCGATCCCTCAATCCCGGCGGGTGGCGCTCTGCTTCGCCCGCCACGCGGCCGCCTCGCTCGCCTGCGAGCGGGCCTCATAGAGCGCCACCAATTCCTCGACGACCTTCTGCGTGCGGAAATCCGCCGGCCCGACGGCGGCGAGCAGGTGCTCGTGAGCCCCGAGCAACTCGGCCTCCGCCTCGTCCAGGCGGCCGAGTTCGCGCAGGCAAGCGCCGTGCTCCTTGCGCGTCACGCCGACGAGCCAATGGCCCTGCGGCAATTCGCGGACGGCGTCGGCCGTGAGCGTGCGGGCGAGTTCCTCGGCCTCGGCGGTGCGGCCTTGCCGCCGCACCACGGCGACGAGGTTCTGCCGCGTGCCGAGGCTCTCGAAACCGCCGCGCGTGCCGGCGGCCTCGCGGCGCGCGATGATCGTCTTCAGCGTGGCCTCGGCGGCCGCGTGGGCCTTGGCGTCGATCTGGCCGACGGCGAGGTTGTTCAACGCGATCAGCGTGTCGGGATGCGAAGGGCCGAGCACCTGCTCGCGCAGCGTCACCACCTCCGTCGTGAGGCGCACGAACTCCTCGCTGCGGCCGCGGCGCCGGTGCTGCCCCGCATAGGCGTTGGTCGTCGCGAGCCGCGCCGGATGGGTCGGCTCGAGGTGGGCGACCGCGAGCGCGTGGGCCTGCGCATATTCGAGGTCCGCCTCGTCGAGGTCGCCGCGCGAGGCCAGCGTGAGCGCGACTGCCGCGCGCGCGCTGATCGCCTCGCGTGAGCCCTCGCCGAGGCTCCCGAGGAAGCCGGCGAGACCGGCCCGCGCCAGCGCGAGGGCCTCGTCGAAATGGCCACGGCGCTGCAGGACCGAGGCGAGATTGATCTGCGCGGTCGCGGTCTCGCTGTGGTCGGGACCGTATTGCACGAGGCGTCCGGCGAGCGAGCCGCGCAGCTCGTGCTCCGCCTCCTCGAGACGCCCGAGTTCATCGAGGCATCGGCCCAGGTTGTTGCGGACGCTCAAGGCGAGCTTGCCGTCGCGCGGCAGTCCGCGTTCGTCGACGAGGGCGAGCGCGCGGCGGAACTGGACCTCCGCCGGGATCGGCAGGCCGAGACCGAGGTAGGAGTTGCCGATCGAAGAACGCAACCCGACCTCGACCGTGGGATCGTCGAAGGGCCGATGGTCGAGGTCGGCGACCGCCGCATCGATGAGATCGGCGAGGCGCACGTCGCGCCCGCGTGCGGTGCCATAGGCGCCGCCGAGGATGCGCTGCTGGAAGCGATTGATCGCATCGGCCGTGTGCGCCTCGCGCTCGGCATCGCGTTGGGCGGCCCTGGCCTCCGCCCAACCGATCGCCGCCACGACGACGCCGACGGCCAGGGCGAGCACGGCGACGGCGGCGGCCGCGAGCGCCGTGCGATGACGCCGCGCGAGCAGCCGCAATCGATAGCTCGCGCTCGGCGGGCCGGCGCGCAGGGCCTCGCCGGCGAGGAACGCCGCGAGGTCCTCCGCGAACGCCGCCGCCGACGCGTAGCGCTGCGCGGGATCGCGAGCCATCGCCTTGCCGGTGATCCAGTCGAGCTCGCGTGGGATCACGCCTCGGGCGACGCGCGACGGCGGCACCGGTTCGTGTTCACGCAGCACGCGGAGCGCCTGCGTGGGCGGCAGACCGTCGATCGGGTACGGCGAACGCCCGCAGCCCAGCTCATAGAGCATCACGCCGAGCGCATACACGTCGCTGCGCGTGTCCTCGGCGTCGCCCAAGACCTCGCCTTCGCCGAGGCGCTCGGGGCTCATGTAGGCGAGCGTGCCGAGCAGCTCGCCGGTCTGCGTGCGCTGCACGAGCTCGCTGCGGTCGACGAGGCGCGCGATGCCGAAGTCGATGATCTTCGGCGCACCGCTCCGATCGACGAGCACATTGCCCGGCTTGAGATCGCGGTGCAGAACGCCGCGCTGGTGCGCGTAATGGACGGCCTCGCACACGGTGCCCATCAGGCGCGCGACGGCACGCACGTCGAGTCCCGCCTCGCGCACGTGGCGATCGATGGGCTTCGCCTCCTCGACGAGCTCCATCGCGAACCAGGGCAGCTCGGCGTCACCCGCGTGAAGGGTGCCCGCATCGAGGATCTGCGCGATCCCCGGATGGCGCAGACGCGCGAGGATCTCGGCCTCGTCCTCGAAGCGGCGGCGCAGGCGCTCGCTCGCGGCGAAGGGGCCGAACTCGACGCGTGCGAGCGTCTTCAGCGCCACCAGCCGCTGCGGCCGCTCCTGGCGCGCCTCGTAGACCGTCCCCATCCCACCGCTGCCGATGCGACGCAGGATCGAGAAGCTGCCGATCCGTGCGCCCGCGAGGTTCGGTCGCTCGAAGAGCTCGCCGTCGAGGACCGGGGTCGCCCGCGCGCGACGGTCGTCGGCCTCGAGGAGGCCCCGCACCTCGTCGCGCAATGCCGGATCGCCCGCACCCTCCCGCGCGAGCAGGTCCTCGCGCGCCGCGGCATCGAGATCGAGCGCCGCATCGAAGAGCGCGCGCACGCGCGCGAAGCGCTCAAGGTCCATCGCCGCTCTCCAATGCGCGTTGCAGGAAGGCACGCGCGAGCCGCCAATCGCGCTCGACGCTGCGCAGGGAGCGACCGGTGGCCGTCGCGATCTCCGCATGTGTCAGGCCGCCGAAGACGCGCAGCTCGACGAGCCGTTCGAGCTCGGGGTCCGCCTGCGCGAGGGCGCGCATCACGTCGTCGACGACGACGAGCTCCTCGGGCCGACCGCGGAGATCGAGGACGTCGGGCGAGAGCGTCACCCGCTCGAACTCGCCGCCGCGCTTGTCGCGGGCGCGGGCGCGGGCGTGCTCGACGAGCACGCGGCGCATCGTCCCCGCGGCCGCCCGCACGAAGTGACCGTGATCGGCCCAGGGCGCGTGGATCTTCGCGAGGCGCAGCCACGCCTCGTGCATGAGCGCGGTCGGCTGGAGCGTGTGGTCGCTGCGCTCGCCGCGCAGGAGCCGCGCGGCGATCGCGTGCAGCTCGGCCGCGACCGCGAGGTACGGCGTCGCGCCGTGCGTCGCGCCCTGGTCCTGGTCGTCGGCCGGAGTCATGGGCGCATCATCGCGCGGCCGGGGCGATCCGTCCCCTGCGCCGCGCGGAGCTCCTCACTCGAGGCCGAGGGCACGCCGCACCGAGGCGAGGTCGACCTTGCCTCCGGCGAAATCGTCGAAGGCCTTCGCCGGCGGCGTGATCATGTGCGCGGCGATGAACGGCGCACCCTCCTCGGCGCCCTGTTGGCTGTCCTTGAAGCAGCACTCCCACTCGAGCGTCGCCCAGCCCTCGTAACGGTACTTCGTGAGCAGGGTGAAGATCGCGCCGAAGTCCACGTCGCCGTCGCCGAGGCTGCGGAAACGGCCGGCGCGTTCCTGCCAGGGCCGGTAGCCCCCGTAGACGCCGACCCGGCCATTGGGCTTGAACTCCGCATCCTTCACGTGGAAGCAGCGGATGCGCGCGTGGTAGAGCTCGATGTACTCGAGGTAGTCGAGCTGCTGCAGGACGAAGTGGCTCGGGTCGTAGAGCAGACAGGCCCGCGCGTGCTGGCCCGCGGCCGCGAGGAACTGCTCGTAGCTGGCGCCATCGTGGAGATCCTCCCCGGGGTGGACCTCGAAGGCGCAATCGACGCCGCAGCGCTCCGCGTGCTCGAAGATGGGCAGCCAGCGTCGCGCGAGCTCCTTGAAGCCCTCGTCGACGAGTCCCGCCGGCCGCTGCGGCCACGGGTACACCGTGTGCCACATCAGGGCACCGGAGAAGGTCGGCATCGCGTCGAGACCGAGGTTCCGCGACGCCGACAGGCAGAGCTTCACCTGCTGGGTGCCCCAGTCCTGCATCTGCCTGGGCGTCGTCACGCCGGCGGGTGCGAAGACCTTGAACATCTCCGCATAGGCGGGATGCACGGCGACGAGCTGGCCCTGGAGGTGCGTGGAGAGCTCGCTGATCTCGACGCCGGCGTCGGCCGCGACGCCCTTCAGCTCGTCGCAATACGCCTTGCTCTCGGCGGCGCGCGCGAGATCGATGCAGCGCGCATCCCACGACGGCACCTGCACGCCGGTGTAGCCGAGTTCGGCGGCCCAGCGGCAGATCGTGTCGAAGCGATTGAACGGCGCGGAGTCGCCCATGAACTGGGCGAGGAAGATGCCGGGGCCCTTCATGGTCATCGTCGTGCGGTCCTCGAATGGGTCGGTGCGGAATGGGGTCGGAGCTCTCAGCCCTTGACGGCCTGCCAGCGCCCGCTGATCGCGGACTTCTGCGCGGCCTCGAGCACGGCCTGGACGGCGAGGCCGTCCTCGAAGTCGGGGCGGAAGCGCTGCGCGCTGTCGAGCGTGAGCACGAAGTCCGCGAGCGTGTGCACGAAGGTGTGCTCGTAGCCGATGATGTGGCCGTCCGGCCACCAGTGCGCGGCATAGGGATGCACGCCATCCATCGCGATCACGGTGCGGAAGCCCTGGGAATCGCGCGGCTCGTCGTATCGGAACACCTCGAGCTCGTTCATCCGCTCGAGATTCCAGACGAGGCTGCCCCTCTCGCCGCTCACCTCGATGCGGTTGTGGTTCTTGCGTCCGGGTGCGACGCGCGTGCTCTCGAAGGTGCCGATCACGCCGCCGCTGAGGCGCGCGAGGAACGCGAACGCGTCGTCGACATCGACCGGGCGGAGCTTGCCCGCCGCGTCCTTGCGCTTCTTCGTGTAGGTCTGCTCGATGCCGCACACGGCCTCGAACTCGAGCCCGCAGAGGAAGCGCGTCATGTCGATGAGGTGCGCGTTGAGATCGCCGTGGGCGCCCGAGCCGCAGACGGCCCGATCGTTGCGCCAGCTCCACGGCGAATCGGCCGAGGCCAGCCAATCCTGCAGGTAGACCGCCCGCACCTGGCGGATCGCGCCGAGGTCGCCCCGGGCGATCATGCGCTGGGCGAGACTCGCCGCCGGACTGCGGCGGTAGTTGTGCCAGACCCCCACGTGCCGCCCGCTCTTCTTCGCCGCGGCGACCATCTTCCGGGCATCCGCGACGCTCAGCGCCAGCGGTTTCTCGCAGAGGACGTGCTTCTTCGCCTTGAGCGCCGCCAGGGCGATGCCGCAATGCGTGTCGTTGGGTGTCGCGATGTCGACGACGTCGATGTCGTCGCGCGCGAGCGCGGCGGCGAGGTCCGTGCCCCCCTCCTCGAAGCCGAACTTCCGGCGCGCGGCCTCGACGCGCGCGGCGTCCCGGCCGACGACCAGCGCCGGGACGACGTCACGGGGGAGATCGAAGAAGCGGTTGACCTGCCGCAGCGCGTTGCTGTGCGCACGCCCCATGAAGGCGTGCCCCACCATCGCGACGCGCAGGGGTCTCGTTCCGACCGCTGTGCCTTGGGCCTTGGGCTGGCTCGTCACCATGGCGCGGGAGAGTAGCCCGCAGACCACGGCGATCCACCGCGCGGCGTCGACGGACTCGGGACCTGCGGGGACCGCGGCTCAGAACCGGAGCAGGGCCGCCATCGGCGAGTTGCCCGGCAACGCGTCGGAGTCCACCGCATGCACCTCGCCACCCGTGGAGAGCACGAGCGCGACCGCGAGATCGAGCAGGTCGTCGTCGGCCGGTGCGCGGTGCGAGCGCACGACGGTGCTGACCGCGACCGGATCGAAGCGCCCCCAGAGCGGCGGCTCCTCGCGCACGAGCAGCGTCGCGACACGGCCGGCGTGCGCGGCGGCGAGGATCGCGCCCGTCTCGTAGTTCGCGCGGCGCGGTTGCGCGAGCACCCTCCGGATCGCGTCGCGCTGCTTCGCGCGGAAGACCTCCACCGCGAACGCCTCGGTCGCGTCGCGGAGCCGACGCGCGTCGACGCCATCGGGACTGCCCTCGAGGATCGCCTCCTGGAGGCCCGGATGCCGTGAGAGTTCCCGGTAGGCCCGCGCCTCGAAGCCGACCGCGGCGACGAAGAGCGGGGCGTCATCCTGTGCCGTGACTCGCGACACGGCCTCGTCGACGGCCCGCAACGCGCGGATGAGCTCCGCCTTCGACGCGTTCGCGTCATCGGCCTGCCCGTGGTAGCGCGACGCCTGGCCACCGCTGTGCACCGACAGAGGTGCACGTTCCGCGAGTCCGCCGAAGGCCGCGAGGTCCACGCCGAGCGGAATCTCGCGCGCGTGATCGGCCTGGCAGTCGACGAGCCGCGCGGCGTTGCGGGAGAACGCCAGCACGAACCACCGCCCCTCGCCGTCGCAGCTCCGCAGCAGCGGGCGCAGCGCGAAGCGCGTCTTCGCGATCGCGAAGGGCTCGTACGGGTCCTGGCCGCGGTGCATGCGGAAGGGCTCGACGCCGAGGAAGAGGGCGAGGCCGCGTCCTCCGCCCTGCCACACGGAGTCCTCCTTCAGCAGGCGCTCCCCGGGAGCGAGCACGCGCGCGATCGCACGGACGTCGTGACCCTCCTCGAGCGCGTGGTCGCGCGCCTCGTCGAGCAGCGCGCGGAGGCGGAGCGGGTCCTCGCGACGACCGGCCTCCCCGACGTGCAAGGGCAGGTAGATCGAGACCAACAGCGGGCCCCGGGCGCGGGACAACGCATCGAGCGTCGCGTGGAAGGACATCGGCACCTCGTGTCTCGCTGCCCGCCCCTGCGGCGCAGAACGAGCGGAGATGGAACGCGGGCGCGAGCCCGCGGATTGCGGCGCAATAAGGCCGCGACGCGACCCGTTTTCCCCCGCAGGTCGGCCGAACGCACCGACTCCGAGGTGGACACATGAAGCTCCAATCTGCCAGACGGCAAGTTCCGCAGTCGTTCCGCGAGGGCTTCGACGAGCTCGTCCAGGACTTCCTCGCCCCGGTCTTCCAGGGTCGCCGCGAGGAGCGCGCGCCCGCGGACTGGCCCGAGCTGTTCCGCGGTGAGCTCATCCCGCCGATGGACCTCGCGGAGACCGAGAAGGACTACACGCTCACGCTCGAGCTG
Organism: Planctomycetota bacterium; assembly: GCA_020848735.1. Lineage (GTDB taxonomy): Bacteria > Planctomycetota > UBA1135 > UBA1135 > UBA2386 > JACRLW01. The sequence goes on from JADLHO010000063.1 coordinate 9,478, forward strand.
CCCGGACTCGACGAGAAGGACATCCACATCGAGCTGATGGGCAGGCAGCTCCGCGTCTTCGGCGAGCGCAAGTGGGAGCGCGAGGGCAAGGAGGCCAAGGACTACCACCGCATCGAGCGGCGCTACGGCGCCTTCGAGCGCTTCGTGACGCTGCCCGAGGGCCTGCGTCTCGACCGCGACGCGATCGTGGCGACCTGTCGCAAGGGCGTCCTCGAGATCAAGATCCCGAAGCTCGAGCCGACGCCGGCCTCGCGGATCACGGTCAAACCCGGCTGAGCGCGGACCGGTCCCGCGGAGCTCCGACGGGTGAGCGAAAGAGCGGGAGCGGACCGGCGGACCTCGGGCGTCGCGCTATCGTGCGCGCGCCTGTCTCCCGCTCCCGCTCCCACGGTCCCCGCCAGGCGGAGGCCCTCGCTCTCAGCACCGATATGACGTCCGACCGCCGCCCGTCGCGTCCCGCTCGCGGGAACGCCGTCCTCCCTCTCGCACTCGTCTCGACCGCGCTCGGCGCCTTCGCGGTCCAATCGACCCGGGCCCAGGATGCCCCGGCGAGCCCGGCCGACACGGTCATCGCCGTCGACGGCGGCCGGACGCTGCTGCGGCTGCGCGGTGGGACCCAGGCCGAGGTCTCGAGGGATGGCGGCAGGAACTACCTGCCCTTCGTGGCGCCCCTCGGCACTCTCGAGCTGCGCTATGCGCGGTTCGACCCGCTCGTGCAGGGCGAGCCCTCCGTGCCGGCGAACCTGCAAGCGCCGGGCGACAACCGGCTCTTCCTGGTGCAGTTCGTCACCGACGTGCTGCCCGAGTACCGCGATGCCCTCGCTGCGCTCGGCGCGCGGCGTTACCACGTCGCGCCCCATCAGGCCTACGTCGTGCGCATGGATCGCGCGCTGCTCGAGCACGTGCGCGCGCTGCCCTTCGTGCGCTGGGTCGGCGAGTTCCACGCCGCCTACAAGCTGCACGAGTCCATCCTCGCGGACCTCGCGAGCGGAGCGCTGCCGCGCCGCGAGTACAACGTCGTGATGGTCGACGACGTGCTCGACCGCGGAACGCTGCTCGCCGCGATCGACCGCGTGCGCGGCCGCGCACAGCCCGACTCCGGACAGGGCATCCTGCAGGTCGCCGAGCTCGACGCGGAGCAGCTCCTCGCGATCGCCAGGCTCGACTGCGTGCTGTGGATCGATCCGCTCACGGCGGCCGGCACCGACGTGGATCAGGCCCGCATCCAGGGCGGCGCGAACTACATCGAGACCTTCGGCTTCGACGGCAAGGGCGTCGTCGGCATGGTGATGGAGGGCATCTACGGCGATCCGGCCCAGGGCATCGCGCTCCACACGGAGCTCGCGGCCCAGGCGCCGTACCGCACCGCACCGGTGGCCTTCCCGAACGCGACCGCCGCCGCGCCCACGGCACACGGCATGAACACCGCGGGCGAGATCTACGCGCGCGGCGTGAACCCGCTCTACCGCGGACTGCTGCCCTTCGCCCAGCCGCTGTACTGCAACTACAGCTACGTCTACAACACGAACAACCGCAAGTCGGTCACGCAATGGGGTCTCGCGCGCGGCGAGATGATCGAGACGGCGTCGTGGGGCTACACGCAGATCACGACCTACGACGCGCGCTCGGCGGAGATGGACGACATCATCTTCGACCTCGGCGTGCTCACGACCCAGAGCCAGAGCAACACGAACTCGCTCAACTCGCGTCCGCAGGCCTGGGCCAAGAACATCCTCGCGGTCGGGGGCTTCAACCATGCGAACACCGCGTCGCCGACCGACGACACCGCCTCGGGCGCGAGCTTCGGGCCCGCGGCCGACGGTCGCATGAAGCCCGACTTCTGCGCGTACTACGACGCCATCGGCACGACGAGCGGCAGCACGAGCTACACGAGCGGCTTCGGCGGCACCTCGGGCGCGACGCCGCTGGTCAACGGCCACTGCGGGCTCGTCGTCGAGATGTTCGCGCGCGGCCTCTTCGGCCAGGACGCGGCGGCCGGCTGGCAGGACCTCTTCGCCCATCGTCCGAAGTTCACGACGGCCAAGTCGCTGCTCGGCGTGACCTCGTACCTCTACGGTGAGACGCGCTTCGGCAGCGCGGCGCAGACCCGCGCACGTCAGGGCTTCGGCTTCCCCGATCTCCGCGCGATGTTCGACGACGCGGCGCGGATGCTCGTCTCCGACGAGGAGTTCGCGCTCCAGCAGGGCCAATCGCGCTTCTGGATGGTCTGGGTGCGTCCCGGCACCCCCGCGTTGCGCATCGGCATGAACTACGCCGACCCCGAGGCCGCGCCGCCCTTCTCGATCACGCGGCAGAACAGCGTCGACCTCGAGGTGATCGCGCCGAACGGCACGCGCTACTTCGGCAACCAGGGGATGACGACCCTCAGCTCGCCGACGCCGAGCAACTGGACGAGCCCCGGTGGCACGGCAAACGACCGTGACACCAGCGAGTACGTGTTCATCGCCAATCCGAGCCCCGGCCCGTGGCTCGTGCGCGTGGGTGCGACGGTCGTGCGCGTCGACGGTCACGTCGAGACGACGGAGTCCGACGTCGACTTCGGCGTGGCGATCCGCGGCATCGGCGGCTCGCGCAACCGCGAGGGCGCCCTGCTCGACCTGGCCTCGAACGCGCCCGGCTCGTTCACGGTCGACCTCACGAACCTGCCCGCCGGCTGGGCCGAGGGCTTCACCGTGTTCTCGGTCGCGACCGCGCTGCCGCTGGGCAACGGCAGCTTCTTCGGCGCCGAACTCGACCCGCTCGCGGCCGCGTGCCTCGCGCAGCCCGTGGGTTCGGTGTTCCACTTCACGCCGACCACGCCGGGCTTCCCCGCGGGGACCTATGCGTTCCCGGCCGTCATCGCGCAGGCGCTGCAAGGCGTGACCTTCGACGCCGTCGCGGTGTTCTACGACGCCGCGGGCAACGTGATCGACGTCTCGAACGCCGACCGCGTGCGCGTGCAATGAGCCGCGGCGGCGCGCCGCGCCGCCTCCCCACGAACCCCGGCCGGCCCGCCGTGGGCCCGGCCACCTCCCCATCGACCCATCGAGTCCAGGAGCACACGCTCGTGATCCAGAGAGCCAGTCTCTTCGCGACGCTCGCGCTGCCGATCCTCGCCGCCCCTCTGGCGGCGCAGGACGCCGCAGCGACGAAGCCCGCGAACCCCAGTGCCGCGCGCCTGATCGCGGCGCCGAGCGCCCAGGCGCAGGAGCCCACGCAGGAGGACCTGCGTGCCCGCTTCGGCGAGAAGCTCGGCAAGCCCTTCCTCCGCGCCGCCGCGTGGACGACCGACTACGACGCCGCGCGTGCGCGCGCCACGGTCGAGAAGAAGCTGATCATCGCCTACTTCACCCGCAGCTACGCCTATTGAGGCCCCTGCGAGGCCGTCGAGAAGGGAGTCCTTCTCGAGCCTCGGTTCGCCGAGTTCGGCGAACAGCACGTTCTCCTCGCCCACGTCACCACGCGGCTCACCGGCCGGGACCACGACGACCTCCTGCTCCGCAAGGGTCTGATGGGCTTCCCGAGCTTCGTCATCCTCGACCAGGACGGCGAGATGCTCGCGAAGGTCGAAGCCCGCAGCGTCGAGGGCTTCGAGAAGGCCCTGGCCGCCGCCCAGGAACTCCACGCGCTCGACCTCGCCGGCAAGGGCGGGGACGCGGCGGCCGCGAAGACGGTGCTCCTGAAGCGCATCGGCTGGCAGGCCATGCCGCTCGCGGCGGCGACCGAACAGCTCGCGAAGTTCGAGCTCAGCGACGCGGAACGCGTCGCGACCACCGGCGCGTTGCTCGGCATCGAGCTCGCCGAGGCGCGCCTCTGCGAGGACAAGGCCGAGGGCCTGAAGCGGCTGCTCCGCATCCTCGACGAAGGTCGTCTCGTCGACGAGCCGACGGTCAGCGGCACCTTCTGGCGCTATCTCGCCGTCGGCGCGGAACAGCAGAAGGACGCCGCCGCGTTCGCGCGCTATGTCGAGTACCTGAAGGCCCAGGTCGCGAAGAACCCGCGCATGCAGGGCCAGCTCGACGCCGCCGAGAAGAAGCTCGCCGCGATGAAGCAGTGAGTCGTCGCGCCGGGGACCGCGCGCCCGCGCGTCCCCGGCGGCAGGCGATCAGCGGTGCGTGCCGAAGAGCACACGCACGAGGCTCGGCTGCAGCGCGCCGTCACCGCTCCACGCGAGCGCGAGGTCCGCGAGCCCGTCGCCGTTGAGGTCGCCGAGCCGGGTCGCGAGGTCCGGTCCGCTGCCGACCACGTCGACCAGCGGGATCTCGAAGCTGCGCAGGAATCCGGCGAGGGCATCGGTCAACGCGACCGCCACGGCGTGCTGCGTCGGATCGTTGCGGCGTCGCACGTGCACGACGAGATCCGCACCCCGATCGCCGTCGAGGTCCGCGAGGTGCATCGCGAGCGGGATGCCCGTCGGCAGCACGAGGTCGCTGGTCGCGGCGAAGACGAGGGGATCGACCTCGGCCGGCCGTGTCGTCGTGCGCGTCGACGCACCGGCCTGCCGGTACACCCGCAGCTGATCGAGCGAGCCCGAGGCGACGAGCAGATCGTCGAAGCCGTCGCCGTCGAGGTCCGCGACGCGCACGAGGCGCGGGTCGAAGTTCGCGGCGACGCGTGGATCGGTCGGCTCCACCACGGACTCGACGAGGCGCGTCTCCTCGAGCGTCGCACCGGTCTCGCGGCGGAAGAAGTGCAGCCCGCGCGCGGCATCGCTGCGCGGCGCGGAGAGCACGACCTCGAGGTGCCCGCCGGGATCGGCCGGCGCGAAGTCGCCGATCGCGAGGTCGAGCGCCTCGAAACCGAGCGGCGTCCGCGCGGACGCGGCGGGCAGCGCGAAGGGGAACGGATCGAGCAGCGGGTCGCGGCCGCTCAGCAACAGCAGCACGCGTTCGGGCGACGGCGTGCCCCGGTCGACGACGAGCGCGACGACCAGATCGTCGCGGCCGTCGCGGTCGAGGTCGGCGACGACGAGCCGCGACTCGGCCCGCACGGTGCCGGCGCCGTCGAAGAGCGGTGACGCGGAGTACAGGGCCTGACTGGCACCGTCGTCGGCGAGCCCGACGCGGCCATCCAGGGAGAGGAACGCGATGCGCGCCGGCGCGCCGACGTCCACCGGGCACCTCGCGATCGTGCTCTCGAGGAGACCGGCGACGCCGATCGAACCCGACTCGGTCAGACCGCCGACGCCGTCGTTGCGGAGCCAGGCGAGTTCGTCGTCGAACGCGATCGCGGCGCCGCCGTCGCGATCGGTGAGCGCGAGGGCGCGCGCGGGCAGACGCAACAGGCGCTCGGCGCGTGCATCCTCGAGCGACGGACCCGGCCCGACCAGCAGCGTCGTGATGCGCGCGGGATCGGGTCGCAGGTCCTGCGTGCGATGGAGCACGAACACCGCATCGCGTGGCACGGCTCCGCCGACCGCGCGTCCGAGTTGCATCTCGCGCACGATCCCGGTGTCGACCGCCGACATCGCCACCGCGCCCGGGCGCTCGACGAAACCCGCGCCCTGCCACTGGAACAACGACACCCCGCTGAGCTCACGAGCGACCAGCAGCTCGACGAGCTGGTCGCCGTCGAGGTCCGCGGCGAGCGAGGCGCTCGGCGGAGCGCTGCCCAGCGGGATCGCCGTGCGCGGCCCGGCCCAGCTCCGCGGCGCGTCGGCGGCGAGGACCAACAGCTGATGCGGCGCCGCTCCGGAGCTGTCCCGCAGCACGAGCGCGAGCGCGCGGTTCGGTCCGGGTCCCACCGCATGGATGCCGACGAAAGACGCGAAGCTCGCGCCGGTCACCGCGCTGAGGTCGATCGTGAGGCGATCGGCGAAGGCCCCGGCGCCGTCGCCGAAGGCGAGCAGGATGCGCGCCCCCAGGCCTCCGCTCGCGAACGCGAGGTCCTCCGCGCCGTCGGCGTCGAGGTCCGCGACGGTCGCACACTCGAGCGTGCCGATGGGCGCCGAGAACAGCGTGCCGATCTGGAAGCCGCCGGTGGCGAGTGCGCGGGCGACGACGCTCGTGCGCTCCGCCTGCGATCCGCCGACGACCAGCACGTCGCCGAGGCCGTTGCCGTCGAACGACGCGCCGATCGCGCCGGCGGGCAGGCCCGCGCCGCGGAACGCCACGTTCGAGAAGCGCAACGGCTCGCCGGGTTCGGCGCTGCCGCGCAGCACGACGTGGGCGGCGTTCGTCGTGCCGCGGTTCAGCACGAAGAGATCCGCGAGCGCATCGCCGTGGAACTCGCTCCACACGAGGTCCGCGGGATTGCGTTGATCGGCATCCGCGCGGTCGCCGGCGAGGATCTCGACGCCCTGCGCGCGGAACACGCCGTTGCCCTGCGCCGCGAAGACCTGCACGAACGGCACACCGACGGTGTCGGGGTAGAGCACGGCGGCCGAGAGCGGGGCGTCCTGGGCCGCGAGATCGAGGGCGCCGAAGGCGGCCGCGACGGCATCGCGCTCGAGCCCGACACCGCGCGGCGAGAGATCCGCGTCGGCGGCACCGTAGGCGAGGAGCTCGGCGCCGTCGGTGGCGACCAGCAGGGGCAGGCTCGTCTCGAGGCGGACGGTCGCCGCGCCCGCGCGGCCTGCCGGTGCCGGTGGCGCGACGAACACGATCGAGTTCAACGTCGAGAGTGCCGGCCGCAGGTCCGCAGCGGGCACGATCGAGCTGCGCCCGCCCTGCAGGATCGTGAGCTGGATCAACCCGATGTCGGGGCGCGGCGGCGTGACGCTGAAGTCGAAGGGGATCAACGCGCTGCCCGTCAGCGTGAGCAGATCACCGCCCGCCGTCGACGCGCGGCGCGGCACCACGGCATTGAGCTCGGGGCGGTAGTAGACGTCGGCGATCGCATTGGACGAACCCGCGAGCGTGTGTCTGACCTGCACGAAGGCCGCGTTCGCGACGGTCGCCGGCGGCGCCGTGCAGAAGATCCGCGTGCGCGTCGGCTGGCCGGGCACGGCCTCGGTCCGCAGGTTGATGCCCGGGCTGCGGATCACGGGCGGGTCGTTCGGGTTGCTGCCCGGCGGCGGGTTCGGGTCCGCGGTCACGATGAGGACCGAGAGGTCGCGCACGTCGGTCGTCGGCAGGTCCTCGACGACGAGTTCGAGCTCGCCGCCCGAGACCGGCACCAGCGAGATGCCGAGATCGCTGCGGTTGGGGACGAGCGTCAGCAGCGGTTGGCGCAGCAGGCGGAACGCGGTGCGCGCGAGGACCTCGTCGGCGACGCCCGTGCGCCGCGCGAGGAGCACGAGCTCCGCGTCGAGATCGCGCGCGCGCGGACTCCCCGCCTGTGCCGCGAGGTTGGCGGTCGCGAGCGCGAAGGTGATCACCGTCTCGCTGCTCCCGCTGTCGACGCGTCCGAGCAGTTGCACGTCCTCGGTGCGGGTGGCGCCGTCCTGCCACACGAGCCGCAGCTCGGCGCTCGCGTCGGTGGGCACGCGCTTGCCGCGCAGGACGGCCGTGCGCAGCACGACGTCGCCGGGCAGGAGCACGATCGGCCCCGAGGCCGGCGAGACGGTGAGGGTCACCTGCGTGGTGCCGCCACCGCTGCGCCGCGAGCCCGCGATCCCCGCACCGAGGATGCCGGCGCCGCAGGCGGCGAGCGTCAGGAGCGCGGCGAGCGCGACGAGGGCCTGGGAGGCGCGATGCGCAGACCGGCGCGGGGCGTGGTTCGACGGACGGCTCACCGGCCCCACAGCATCCCGCGGCCCAAGCACCGCGGGAAGCCCGCAGGCCGCGCGTCCCGTCACCGCGGCCGCAGGGCACCTGCCGGCAGACTCGCCTCGAGCGCGGCGAAGCTCTGCTTGCCGCGCAAGGCGTGCGCGATCCGCCCCTGCTCGTCGATCACGTAGGTCACCGGCGTCACGTGCGCCCAGCCGGCCCCGTGGAAGGCGTCGACGAAGGCCGCATCGGCCCAGAGGACCGGGTGGTTCAGGCCCATCGCGGCGAGCGTGCGCGCGCTGAGCTCCGCGTCGTAGCCCTGCACGCGATCGAGCAGGACGGAGAGGAGCTGCACGCGCGCGGGATCGAGGCGCCGCTCGAGTTCGAGGAGCGTCGGCTTCTCCGCGAGGCAGACCTCGCAACGGCTCCGGAAGAAGTGCAGCACGAGGTATCGCCCGCGCAGCTCGCCGGCGCGCCAGGTCCGGCCCTCGAGGTCGCCGAGCGAGAACTCGACGAGGGCGGCCCCCTCGGTGCGGGCGATGCGGTGGTCGACCCAGAGCCGCACGCCGAACATCACCGCCTGGTACAGCGCGAAGCCGAGTCCGAGCGCGACGAACAGCTTGACCGCAGCCGGGGTGGCGCGACGCGGCGCAGCGCCGTCGCCGCGGGGGGTGGGGTTCTCGGACATGCGGGGAGGAGCGACGTGAGCGGCGAACGCCGGCGGGCGGAGGTATACCCTCGCCGCTCCGTGACCGTGCCACGCGACATCCTGAGGATCGGCGGCGTCCCCTACGGCCTCGGCGCGCCGCTGCTGAGCGGGCTCGCCGAGGATCCGGGCGTCGCGCTCGTGCGCACGGCGCCGGCGCGCCTCGTCACGCAGCTCCGCGACGGCGAGCTCGACGCGGCCCTCGTGTCCTCGATCGAGGGTGCGCGGCGACCGGGTTATGCCGCGCTCGAGGGGCTGGGTATCGCGTGCAGCGGCCCGGTTCGCAGCGTGCGCGCCTTCCGCCGCCGCGCCGCGACGCACATCGCGAGCGTCGCGCTGACCGACGAGAGCGAGAGCTCGGTCGCGCTGCTGCGCATCCTCCTCGCGCAGACGGGCGAGCTCGCCGCGGACTGCGCGTTCGAGCGCGTGCCCTCGACCCGCAGCCCCGCCGCGCTGCCGCACGACCTCGTGCTCCTCATCGGCGACGACGGCCTGCGCGCCGAGGCCGGCGAGCGCGAGGCGATCGATCTCGGCGAGCGCTGGTTCGCGCGCACGGGCCTGCCCTTCGTCTTCGCGCTCTGGCTCATCGCGCCGGGCCGCGACGTCGCAAGGGTCGCCGCGCGACTCGCCGCCGCGGGGCGCGTGGCGGCGGCGATCGTCCCAAGCGAGGGCGAGGCCCGCGTGCACTACGCGCTCGGCGCCGCGGAACACCGCGGGCTCGAGCGCTTCTGGGACGAGGCCGCCGCGCTGGGCCTCTGCGACGCGGCGTGCCGTCCGAGCTTCGTGTCGCCGCGACGCCCGCACGACGACGTGGCCGATGCGCGCGGCCGACGCTAAGGTCGCGCACGAACCCCGCGGGCGGCGGGGCGACACCGAGACGACGCAGCATGAGCGACACGATTGGGATGGGCGAACCGGACGGCGGCGTGCCGGCGCAGGGTGAACTCTTCGCGGCGGAAGGAACCGCTCCGGCGAAGCCACACGGACCCGTCGCACGCGGCGCGGCCGCGGCGGCGCCGCCGCGCGAGCGCGCGGAAGCGGGCGACGGAGCCGGCGAGGGCGCGGACGCCGGCGACGACGGGTCCGGGAGCGCGGACGGCGACGGCGGCGACCACGGCGGCGGCGAAGACGACGGCGGCGAGGACGCCGGGGACGGCAAGGAGCGCAACGGCAACGCCGCCGTGCGCATGGCGAAGAAGCAGCGGGAGATCTCGGTCTCCGAGTTCTTCACGAAGAACCGCCACCTGCTCGGCTTCGACTCGCCGCGCAAGGCCCTGCTGACCGCGGTCAAGGAGGCCGTCGACAACAGCCTCGACGCCTGCGAGGAGGCGCGCATCCGTCCCGAGCTCATCGTCGAGATCAAGAAGCTCGACGGTCGCGAGGACGCATTCACCGTCGCGATCGAGGACAACGGCCCCGGCATCGTGAAGCAGAACGTGCCGAACGTCTTCGGCAAGCTGCTCTACGGCAGCAAGTTCCACCGGCTGCGGCAGAGCCGCGGCCAGCAGGGCATCGGCATCTCGGCAGCCGGGATGTACGGCCAGCTCACCACCGGCCGCCCGGTGCGCGTGAAGAGCAAGCCCGGCAAGCGCGCGAAGGCCTGGGAGTTCACGATCCGCATCGACACCGCGCGCAACACGCCGGTCGCGGTCGAGAAGGAGATCGACTGGGAAGGCAAGGACCAGGGCACGCGCGTCGAGATCGACATGGAGGGTGAGTTCCGCCGCGGCCAGAAGAGCGTCGGCGAGTTCCTCAAGCTCGTCGCGGTCGCCAACCCGCACGCGAAGCTGAGCTTCCACGACCCCGAGGGCCAGACGGTGGTCTTCGAGGCGGCGACCAAGGAGCTCCCGAAGGAGACCGACGAGATCAAGCCCCACCCGCACGGCGTGGAGCTCGGCATCCTCATGAAGATGCTGCAGGAGTCGCAGGAGAAGCTGCTGCACCTCTGCCTGCAGCGCGACTTCTCGCGCGTCGGTCCCAAGGTGGCGAAGGAGATCTGCGACCGCGCGAAGATCTCCGAGAAGACGCACCCGAAGAAGGTCGCACGCGAACAGGCCGCCGCGCTGAAGAAGGCGATCGACGCGACGAAGATCATGGCCCCGCCCTCGTCGTGCATCGCACCGATCGGCGAGAAGGGGATCCTCGACGGCCTCAGGAAGGAGGTCGAGGCGGATTTCTACGTCGCGACGACGCGCTCGCCGGTGGTCTACCGCGGCCATCCCTTCCAGATCGAGGTCGGCATCGCCTACGGGCGGCCGGGCGACACGCTCGACGTGACCGAGACCGGCAAGATCTTCGCCGACGAGGAGAAGAAGAAGCGCCGCAAGGCACTGGCGGAGGAGGAGCTGCTCGCCCAGGCCGACGAGCCCGCGCGCCTCATCCGCTTCGCGAACCGCGTCCCGCTGCTCTTCCAGCAGTCCGCGTGTGCGATCACGAAGGCGGTGATCGCGACGAACTGGCGGGCCTATGGATTGACCCAGCCGCGCGGCGCGATCCCCGTCGGTCCGATGGTCGTGTTCGTGCACATCGCCTCGGTCTGGGTGCCCTTCACGTCCGAGAGCAAGGAGGCGATCGCGGGCTACGACGAGATCCTCAAGGAGCTCAAGCTCGGCCTGCAGGACTGCGGCCGCAAGCTCGGCACCTACGTGCGCAAGGGCAAGCGCCTCGCGAGCGAGTATCAGAAGCGGAACTACATCACGACCTACATCCCCCACATCGGCCAGGCGTTGCGCGACATCCTCGCGCTCAACGACAGGCAGGTGGAGGAGTGCGTGAGCAACCTCACCGACGTGCTCGAGCGCAGCCGCAAGCTCTGAGGCCGCGCGGCGTGCCTCAGTGCCTCAGTGCCGCAGCGGCACGAAGCGGACGGACAGGACGCGGCTCTGCTCGAGACGGCCGTCCTCGTCCTTGTCGACCACGGTGAGCATCTGCGTGTCGCCGACCGGACCGAGCGGCGCGACCAGTCGGCCCGGAGCCGCCAGCTGCGCGAGCCAGGGCGGCGGCAGGACCACCGGTGCGGCGGTCGCGACGATGCGCGCGAACGGTGCGGCCTCGGGCCAGCCCCGCGAGCCGTCGCCCGTCCGCAGATGGAAGCGAAGCGGCTCGCCCTCGAGATCGCGGAGTCCCGCGAGACGTGACGCGGCCTCGCGCGCGAGTTCGGGTTCGAGCTCGATGGACCAGACCTCCGCGCCGAGCGCGGCGAGGACCGCGGCCTGGTAGCCGCAGCCCGTGCCGATCTCGAGGACGCGCGTGCCCTGGACGCAGTCGCAGAGCTGGGCCAGCAGCGCGACGACGAAGGGCTGCGAGATCGTCTGGCCGCTCCCGATCTCGAGAGGCCGATCCTCCCATGCCGCGGCGCGTCGATCGGTCGGCACGAAACGATCGCGCGGGATGCAGCGCATCGCCTCGAGCACGCGCGGGTCCGGCTTCTCCAGACCCGTCCAACGCGCGGTCTCCGCGAAATGGCGGCTCACCGTGGCGAGCATCGCCTCCACCGGCCTCGACCGGGAACCGCGGGGAACGGAGGGCTGTGGCTCCTTGGACTTCACGACGCTGACGGGCGAACGCCCACCAGCGCATCGAATTCCTCGCGATCGAGCCTCTCGCGGTCGAGCAGGGTCGAGGCGACGAGTTCCAGCTTCTCCCGCTGGGCCTCGAGGATCCGCAGCGCGGTCGCGAAGCTCGCGTCGAGGATGGCCCGCACCTCGCCATCGATCGCCCGCGCCGTCTCTTCGCTGCAGTCGCGCTCGAGCCGCACGCCCGGACCGCGGAGGTACTGGCTGTCGACGTCGCGCGCGCAGCGCATGAGCCCCGTCGAGGTGCCCATTCCGAAGACGCACACCATCTGCCGGGCGATGCCGGTCGCGCGCTCGAGGTCGTCGGCCGCCCCGGTGCTGACGTCGCCGAGCACGAGCTGCTCGGCGGCGCGACCTCCCAAGAGGACGACCATGCGATCCTCGAGCTCGGCGCGCGTCATCAGGTACTGCTCCTCGACCGGGAGCTGCATCGTGTAGCCGAGCGCCGCACGCCCGCGGGGGACGATGCTGATCTTGTGCACCGGATCCGCATTGGGTGAGTGGTGCGCGACGAGCGCGTGCCCCGCCTCGTGGTAGGCGACGCGGCGCCGCTCGGTGGTCTTCAGCCGGCGTGTCTGCCGCTCGGGCCCCGCGACGATCTTCTCGATCGCCTCCTCGAGATCGTGGTGCGTGATCTCCGACCCGCGACGTCGCGATGCGAGGAGGGCCGCCTCGTTGAGCGCGTTCGCGAGATCCGCGCCGGAGAAGCCCGGGGTCCCGCGCGCGATCGAAGCGAAGTCCACGTCGGGCGCGAGCGGCTTGCCCTTCGCATGCACCGCGAGGATCGCCTTGCGCCCCTCGAAGTCCGGGGCGTCGAGCACGACCTGGCGGTCGAAGCGACCCGGGCGGAGCAGGGCCCGATCGAGCACGTCGGGGCGATTCGTGGCCGCGAGCAGGATGACCCCGCTGTTGGGCTCGAAGCCGTCGAGCTCGACGAGGAGCTGGTTGAGGGTCTGCTCGCGCTCGTCGTTGACCGCACCGATCTGCACGCCGCGCGCGCGACCGATGGCGTCGATCTCGTCGATGAACACGATGCAGGGAGCGGTCTTCTTGGCCTGCTCGAAGAGGTCGCGCACGCGGGCGGCGCCGACGCCGACGAACATCTCGACGAACTCGCTGCCGCTGATCGAGAAGAACGGCACCCCGGCCTCACCGGCGACCGCACGCGCGAGCAGCGTCTTGCCGGTGCCCGGTGGGCCGAGCAGCAGGACGCCCTTCGGGATCTTGGCACCGAGCTTCACGAAGCGTTCCGAGTTCTTCAGGAACTCGACGACCTCCTCGAGATCGGCCTTCGCCTCTTCGCACCCGGCGACGTCGGCGAAGGTCACGCCGGTGTGCTTGTCCGCGACGAGCCGTGCCCGGCTGCGCCCGAAGCCGAAGGGTGAGCCCATCGGACCGCCGCCCGCGCCGCCGCGGCTGCGCGCGAGGAAGATCAGCAGCAGCGGCAGGAAGAGGAGCGGCAGGATCCAGAGCAGGAAGAGTCCGCCGAGCGGGTTCTCGACGACGCCCCGGTAGTCGACGTTGGCCTTCGCGAGCTCCTCGACCAGCGCCTTGTCGTCGACGCGCACCGTCTGGAACTCGAAGCGCGCCGGACGCTCGTCGCCCGCGGGCACGGCCTCGCGCTCGATGAGTCCCGTGATCCGATCGGACGTGACGGAGGCCTGCTTGACGACGCCGGCGGCGAGATAGCCCTTGAACTGCGCGTAGGTGATCTCGGTGCCGCGCGCGCCCTGGCTCACGATCATCCAGAGGAACCAGAGGACGACGACGAAGAGCAGCACGCGCGTCCAGGAACTCCGGGGGCGATCGCCGTGCGGGCGCTCGGGACCGCCGCGGCCCGCCGGCCCGCGCGGCCCGGCGGGCTCGTCCCGTTGCGGCCCCTTCTCGCGCTCCGTGCTCGACGACGACGCGCTCTCGTCGCGCGCTTCGCTGGTGTGCCGTTCCGCTTCGTTCAAGGTCTGCCTCGCACTGCACCGTGACCGCGCCGCAGCCCGGCGCCGCCGCACCCTAACGCGTCGAGAGGGGACGCGCACCCGCGAGAAGCGCGGCGCGACAGGTTCTTGCGGCGATCACGCCGCTCCTGTACTCCGCCGCGCGGTGGTTCGTCGAAGTCCAGGGAGGTCCGCGCCGGCATCCGTGCGCGGCGCGCCTCCGTGTCGATGGACCCGGTTCACGGCAGACACCGCAGGTTCGACCCCCGATGGCAGCAAAGAAGCGCAAGCCCGCGAACGAGTCCGAGCAGCCGCCCCGCGCGGGCGCCGCAGCGCAGTCCAAGAAGACGGCGAAGAAGGCCGGCAAGCCGGGTGGACTCGACAAGCTCGACAACCTCACGGTCGACAGCATCGACGAGACGGCGACGAAGGTCTTCGACACGATCCAGAAGCGCGGCAAGCCGGAGCTGAGCTTCCCTCAGCGGTCGCTCGCGAACGTCACCTACGACAAGAAGATCGGCCACTTCAAGCTCGGCCGCGGGCGCAAGGAACGCACGCTGACCGTCAACACGGTCAAGTCCTTCGCCCAGACGCTCAAGCTGATGGCGCTGAGCAAGGAGATGGTGCTCGAGGACGACTTCGCGACCAAGCGAGAGGCGTACTACATCAGCAAGAACTGGGGCGAGGCGAAGTTCGCGGAGCAGCCCGAGTCCGACGCCTGCATGGACGACATCGAGGCGCTCTTCTCGCTGCGCGGGCTGAGCCGCGAGCACCTGCGCTTCTACCCCGAGGAACACGGCGGCTCGGTCAACGGCGAGCTGATCGTGATCGACCGCGATCCCGAGACCGGCGAGTCGGTCCGCATCGACTGCACGACCTTCGCGTCCGGGGCGTACACGATCCCGTCCTCCGTCGAACAGCTCCGCTTCGAGACGAAGGCGAAGTTCGTGCTCGCCATCGAGACCGGCGGCATGTGGCAGCGGCTCAACGCCCAGAAGTTCTGGCGCAACTACAACTGCATCCTCGTGGCGATGTCGGGAGTGCCGACGCGCGCGACCCGCCGCTTCATCCGCAAGCTCGCCGACGACAACGACATCCCCGTCTATGCCTTCGTCGACTGCGATCCCTACGGCATCAGCAACATCTACCGCACGCTGAAGGTCGGCTCGGGCAACGCGGCCCACCTCAACCAGTTCTTCTGCGTGCCGCAGGCGACGTTCCTCGGCGTGACGCCGCAGGACATCATCGACTTCAAGCTCGAGGATGCGACCCATCCGCTCCTCGACGTCGACATCAAGCGCGCGAAGGACGCCCTCAAGAACGACCCGTTCTTCCAGTCCCACAAGGAGTGGCGCACCGCGATCGAGCAGCTCCTGCGCATGGGCGTCCGCGCCGAGCAGCAGGCGCTCGCCAAGTGGGGACTCAACTTCGTGATCGACGAGTACCTGCCGAAGAAGCTGAAGGAGACGAAGAAGTTCCTGCCCTGATCGGGCAGGAGCTCCCCGGGCCGGGGCCGCGGTCTTGGATCAGCGCGTGCGCTGCAGGATCACGGACGCGGCGCGGGCCGCGACCACGGTCACCTCGGCCGCGGCGAAGCTCGTGACGTCGTCGTAGGCCTCGAGGTGGTACTCCCCGGGCACCAGCTCGGTGAACGCGACGAATCCGCGTGCATCGCTGTAACGCGCGAGCGGTTCGCGCGCCGTGGTGCTCGGCCCCGAGCACGTGACCAGGGCCCCGGCGCGCGCCGCGCCGATGAGGTCGCGGACGAAGACCTCGAGCCCCCCGCGGGCCTCGACGACGAGTTCGACGCGCTGCTCGCCGCGGACCGTCGTGAGCTCGACGAGGCCGAGCAGGGTCGGCCCGACCGCGGTGTCCGTTGCGGAGACGCGTCGCCGGAGGGACTCCATGCCGGGGCTCGGGAGCTCCGGTCCCGGCGCCAGCCGCGGCCTCGCGAAGAGCCCGAGGCGATAGCGCTGCGCGACGTCCAAGGTCTCGAAGCGCGCGACCCGCTCCTTCACCTCGGACTCGGCCGTCACCTTGGGTCCGAGCGATCCGGTCGTCTCCAGCTCCCACGCGCGGATGAGGTAGGACTCGCGCTCGCTGACCTGGCCCGAGATCGCCACCTCGACGGCGGCGTGTTCGAGCTGGCCGTCGTCGATCACGAGCTCGTGGGAGGGCACCCGTGCATCGACCGCGACGCGCGCGACGCCCCCGCGGCCCGTCTGACGCAGCGCGAGCTCGATCACCGGGAGCGCCGGCACGTCCCGCAGGACGAGCTCGCCGCGCGCGTCGGTGCTCCCGCTCCAGTCGAATGCCGCGACGATCCCACGCTCGGGGCGGGGATCACGCCAGCCGATCTGCAGCCCGGATCGAGGCGTGCGGTCGCTGCGGAGCACCTCGAGCGCGAGAGCGCGCAGCGGCGCGAGCACGATGCGGAGCTCGTCGGCGCGCTCGCCGGGTGCGAAGCGGTGCTCGTCGGAGTCGGCGTATCCCAGGGCGAACGCGCGGATGCTGAGCGGGTAGCGCACGGGGACGTCGCGACGGAACTCGCCGGCGGGCGACGAGCGCAGGAACTCCTTCTTCTGCGAACGCTCGAGCTGGCCCTTGCGGTCCCGCAAGGCGGTGTCGACGACGACGCGCAGGTCCGCCAGCACGGGATTGCCGAGCACGTCGACGACGCTGCCCCGCACCCGTGGCAGCCGCGGCATCGCGATCCCGATGCCCGCGACGTCACCATGGCGCGCGTCGACGAGCGTGGCCTCGCTGATGCAATCGCCGGCCATCGCGCGCAGCGCGAAGATGCCCGACCTCGCCTGCACGGTGAAGCTGCCGTCGTGTGCCGTGCGGACGTCGGAGAAGCGCTCGACCGCGTCCTCACCGCCGACGCCGGGATCGTGCGCGACCGTGATGCCGTACGCGCGCACGCCGTCGGGCCAGGTCACGAAGCCGCGCACGGTGACGCGGCGGCGGCGATCGAAGCTGCCGGGCAGCACGCTGCGCGCGGAGCTCGCCGCCGGCAGCGACGCGGGGAACTCGGCCGAGCGTGCGGCGAGGTCCACCGCGCTCGCCGCCGCCGCGGCCTGCGGCGCGCCTGCCGTCGGCGGCGCCTCCTCGCCACCGGCCATGAACACGAGGCCCAGGCCGACGAGCAGCGCGAGGAGCAGCGCCAGGAGCGCGGCGAGGACGACGGGTCTGGGCGCAGCGGGTCGCATCACGATTCGCGAGAACACCGCCGCCGGCCTGGGCGCGGCGGCGTGGGGAGCATGCGCGAGGGGCGGCGCGCGGACGAGCGGGGGCCTGCGAGACTCCCACCGCAGCGGCCGGCGCGCGGCGGGAACCCCGTTGCCGTGGCCGTCTGGACAGGGGGAGGGACCTCGGTACCCTGCTCGCCCCCTCATCGCGGCGAGACGGTCTCAACCCTGGACCGCTGTCGCGCCGAAATCCTGCGTCGATGGACCACCGCACGGCATCCGCGACCGCACCGTCTCCTTCCGGCACGAAGGCGCCCCAAGCCATGACCGCCTCGCCTCTCCCTCCCCATGCCCAGGCGCTCCTGACGAAGCTCGAGAAGCGCACCGCGACCGTCGGGGTCGTCGGCCTCGGCTACGTCGGACTCCCGCTCCTGCACGCGATGCACGAAGGCGGCTTCCGCGCCGTCGGCTACGACATCGATCACCGCAAGGTCGAGATGCTGCGGCGCGGCGAGACCTACCTGCACCACCTCGGCACCGAGATGGTGACGACGCTCTCGAAGAGCAAGCGCTTCCACGCGACGTCGAACCCCGATGAGCTCGCCGACGCCGACGTGATCATCCTCTGCGTGCCGACGCCGTTGGGCCGGCACCTCGAGCCCGACATGTCGTTCATCGAGAAGTCGACGGAGATGGTCGCGGCGCGCCTGCGTCCCGGCCGGCTCGTCGTGCTCGAGTCGACGACCTACCCCGGCACGACGCGCGAGGACTGCAAGCCGATCCTCGAGCGCAGCGGCCTGCGCTGCGGCGAGGACTTCTTCCTCGCGTTCAGCCCCGAGCGCGAGGATCCGGGTCGCACGTCGCACAACACGCGCACCATCCCGAAGCTGGTCGGCGGCCTCGACGCCGCGAGCACGAAGCTCGCCGCGACGGTCTACGCCGCCGCGGTCGCCCAGGTGGTGCCGGTCGACAGCGCGGAGATCGCGGAGTCGGCGAAGCTCCTCGAGAACATCTACCGCGCGGTCAACATCGCGCTGGTCAACGAGCTCAAGCCCGTGCTGAGCGCGATGGGCATCGACATCTGGAAGGTGATCGATGCGGCGGCGACCAAGCCGTTCGGGTTCCAGGCCTTCTACCCGGGCCCCGGCCTCGGCGGTCACTGCATCCCGATCGATCCCTTCTACCTCACGTGGAAGGCCCGCGAATTCGGCCACCACACGAAGTTCATCGAGCTCGCCGGCGAGATCAACAGCGCGATGCCGCGCTGGGTCGTGCACCGCACGGGCGAAGCCCTGAATCAGGTGGGCAAGGCGCTCAAGGGCAGCAACGTCTTCGTGATCGGCATCGCGTACAAGCCCGACGTCGACGACATCCGCGAGACCCCGGCCGCCGAGATCATCACGGAACTGCAGCACCTCGGTGCGAACGTCAGCTACCACGACCCGCACTGCCCGGTGTTCCCGCGCATGCGCAGCTACGACCTCGCGGACCTCGAGTCGCAGCCGCTCACCGCGGAGACGATCCGCGGCGCGGACGTCGTGCTGATCGTCACGCACCACAAGGCCGTCGACTGGAAGTCGATCGCGCAGCACGCGCGCGTCGTGGTCGACACGCGCAACATGATGGCGCCGTTCACGCCGATCCCGGGCCTGCTCGTGCAGGCCTGAGGGCCGGCGCGGGGGACCAGCGCGCACGTCACCCGGCGTGACGCAACGGAATGCCCCCTTCCGGATGGGACAGCGGAATGCGTCGAGATCGCGAGACCTCCTCGGCAATGCCCAGGAGCTCACGGCATCGACGAATTCGCGCGAGCGCGCGAGCCCGGTATCCTGGCCGCCTTGCACCGGCACCAGCAACCTGCGGCTCCGCAGCCGCTCGTCCGCATCGTTCTGCCCTCCGACCGCGACTCCACGGGTCGCGATCTCGGTGACGAGGAACTCGCCGCGCTGAGCGAGGCGATCCGCAGCGGGCACCTCATCGCCACCGCCGGGCACTTCGTCCCGAAGCTCGAGAAGTCGTTCGCCGCGCGCTTCGGCGTGCCCCACGCGGTCGCATGCGCCTCGGGGAGCGCCGCGGTCCACGCCGCGCTCGGCGCGCTGCGGCTCCAACCGGGCGACGAGGTCGTGACCTCGCCGATCACCGACATGGGTGCGGTGATGCCCATCTGCTACGAGGGCGCACGCCCGGTCTTCGCCGACGTCGATCCGGACACCGCCAACGTCGACGCCGCGACGCTGCGCGCCGCGATCGGTCCGCGCACGCGCGCGGTGATCGTCACGCATCTCTTCGGCCAGCCCTGCGCGATGGGGCCGATCGTCGAGCTCTGCCGCGAGCGCGGCGTCGTGCTGATCGAGGACGTCGCGCAGGCCTTCCTCGCGACCGATGGCGGTCGCCTCTGCGGCAGCTTCGGCGACTTCGCGTGCTTCAGCTTCCAGCAGGGCAAGCACATGACCACGGGCGAAGGTGGCATCGTGCTCTGTCGGGATCCCGCGCGCGCCGACGCGGTGCATCGCTTCGTGAACAAGGGTTGGGGCTTCGCCGATCCGGTGCCCGATCACGATCGCCCGGGCTTCAACTACCGGCTGACCGAGCTGCAGG
Source organism: Planctomycetota bacterium (assembly GCA_020848735.1). GTDB lineage: Bacteria > Planctomycetota > UBA1135 > UBA1135 > UBA2386 > JACRLW01. The sequence continues at coordinate 29,128 of JADLHO010000063.1, forward strand.
CCGCGGTCGGGTGCGCGCAGCTCGCGAAGCTCGACGGCGTCGTCGAACGCCGTCGGGCCCGCGCCGCCGAACTCTGCGAGCTGCTCGCCGAGCTGCCGGGTCTCGAACTGCCCCTCCCCCGACCGGGCACACGCCACAGCTACTGGCGCTTCGCCCTGCACGTCGACCCGCGGCGTGTGCGCGGCGGGGCATCCGCCCTCGGCGCCCGGCTGCTCCAGCGTGGCATCGGCAATGCGCCCCACTACGTGAAGAAGCCCGCGTTCGCGTGCAAGGTCTTCGAGCAACGCCGTGAGTTCGCGCCCCTGCGGGCCGTCTATGCGGATCACCTCGACGGCCCGCTCGGCGATGCGCAGTCGCACCCCGGCGTCTACGCGGCATTGGAGCGCGTGCTCGTGCTGCCCTGGAACGAGCACTACACGGCCGATCACGTGCGCTCGATCGCCGCGGCCTTGAGGGAGGCGATGCACGAGCTTCGCGAGGAAGGGCCACCGCGTGGCTGAGCCGCTGCGCATCGCGCTCGTGGGGGCCGGCGGGCGGATCGCCGGCGACTGGCGACGCGCCGCCGCGGGGATGCCCGAGGTGCGGATCACGGCGCTCGTGGAGACCGACCCGCACGCACGCGCGCGCCTTTCGACCGAAGACGCCGCGCTGCTCGCGGATCCGGATGCGCTGTGCCACCGGGACGACGTCGATGCCGCGATCGTGGCGACCCCGCCCGCAACGCACGTCGCGCTGGGCGAGCTCCTGCTCGCAGCCGGTCGCGACGTGCTCTGCGAGAAGCCGCTCGCCGTCGACCTCGCCGGCGCGACCCGCCTGCTCGACGCCGCGAAGGCGAGCGGCCGCGTCCTGATGATGGCGAGCAAGTTCCGCTTCGTGGACGACGTCGAAGAAGCGCGACGGCGCATCGCGGCCGGCGACATCGGCGAGCCCGTGCTCTACGAGAACACGTTCTGCGGCATCCTCGACATGCGCGGCCGCTGGAACTCCGAACCGCGGATCTCGGGCGGCGGGGTCCTGA
>JADLHO010000064.1 GCA_020848735.1 Planctomycetota bacterium
CGCGATCTTCCTCGTCGGCCTCCGCTCGGTGCCGCTCGACCTGAGCCTCTTCGGTGCCCAGCCCGGCGCCGAGCTCTACGTGCTCGTGCTCTCCTCGATCGCGAGCCCGACCGACGCGCTCGGCGCGGCGAGCTTCCCCTTCTTCGTGCCGACGAGCAGCTCGCTCTGCGGTGCGGAGCTGACGTGGCAGGGGATCCAGCTCGATCCCGCCCTCGCCTTCGGTCTGCCGATCGCCACCTCGATGGGCATGACGACGCGCGTCGGGATCTGAGCGGGGACGCCCCACGCTTCCGCTCGGGCCGACGCCCGGCGATCGTGTGGGGATGCCGTCGCCGTCCCGCGCGCCCGAATCGCGCCCGTTCCGTTCGTCCCTGGTCGCGCTCGCGTGCGCGGGCATCTGCGGCCTGTTCGCCGCGCCGCGCGCGCAGGACCCGCGCGCGAGCGCCGCGCTCGCCCGCCTCACGCTCGAGGAGCGCGCCGCGCAGCTCCTCATGTGCTGGACGCTGACGCGCAACGACGACGCCTATCCCCTGCGCGACACGGTCCGCAGGCACGTCGCCGAGCTCGGCATCGGCGGCGTGATCCTCTCGATCGGCGAGCTCGCGGATGCCCCCGCGCTGATCGCCGACCTGCAGGCGCGCGCCCGCTTGCCCCTGCTCTGCGCCGGCGACTTCGAGACGGGTCTCGCCTTCCGCCTGCGCGGCGCGACCGAGTTCGGCCCCGCGATGCTGCTCGGCGCCGCGGACTCGGTCCCCCTCGCGCACGCCGCCGGACTCTGGACCGGCCGCGAGGCGCGCGCGCTCGGCTTCCACTGGGTCTTCGGTCCGGTGCTCGACGTCAACGTCAACCCGGCGAACCCCGTCATCCAGGTGCGATCGTTCGGCGAGGACCCGGCGCGCGTCGCCGCGCTCGGCAGCGCCTTCGCCGAGGGCATCGCCGAGGCGGGAGTCGTCGCGACCGCGAAGCACTTCCCCGGGCACGGCGACGTCGCGACCGACTCGCACAAGGCGCTGCCGCGCGTCACCGGCGACCGCGCCCGTCTCGACGCGGTGGAGCTCCTGCCCTTCACCGTCGCGATCGATCGCGGCCTCGGTTCGATCATGACCGGGCACCTCGCCGTGCCCGCGCTCACGGGCGACGACGCGACGCCGGCGACCCTCTCCCCCGCGGTCCTCACCGGATTGCTGCGCGAGCGGCTCGGCTTCCGCGGCGTGATCGTCACCGATGCCCTCGAGATGGGCGGGCTCGCCGCCGTCAGCCCCGTCGAGGCGGCCATCCTCGCATTGCAGGCCGGCGCCGACCTCCTGCTCATCCCGCCGGAACCGCGCGCGACGCGCGACGCGATCGCGGCCGCGGTCCGCAGCGGACGCGTGCCGGCCGCACGACTCGACGAGGCCTGCCTGCGCATCCTCGACCTGAAGGCACGCGCGGGCCTGCTCGACGGGACGCCGCCCCGCGGCGATGCGATGGGCATCCCGACGGCCGAGGCGACGGCGACCGCGGCGCGCATCGCTCAGTTCGGCATCACGCTCCTGCGGGACCCCGGCGCGCGCCTGCCGCTGCGCGCGTCCTCGCTCGTGCTCATCGAGTACGTCGACGACAAGAGCGACGAGAGCGGCGGCTCCTTCCGGGCCGGCCTCGCGGACCTCGCCCCCGACTTCACGGCGCTGCGCCTCTCCGCCGACGCCACGGCGGACGACGTGGCGCGTGCGCGCGGGATCCTCGCCGACGCACGTGCCCGCGGCGCGACGCCGATCCTCGGCCTGCGCACGCGACGGCGCGTGCCGGTCGACGCCGTGCGCCCCCTGCTCGGCGCGGTCGGCGACGACGCGGTCATCGTGAGCTTCGGCAACCCCTACATCGTCGACCTCGTGGCGCCGGGCACCACCGTGCTCCTCGCCTATGGCACCTCACCGTCGACCGCGGAGGCGGCGGCGCGCGCGCTCGGCGGGACCGGTCCCGCGCTCGGTCGTCTGCCCGTGACGATCCCCGGCCAGGGCGTGCGCGGCGACGGCCTCTCGCTGCTGCCCCCCGCGCGCACGCTGCCGCGCGTGGCCGCCGCCGAGCACGGCTTCGCCCCGGAGTTCCGCGCGCGCGTCGTCGAACGTCTCGAGCGCGCGATCGCCGAGCGCGTTGCGCCCGGGGCGGTCGTCCTCGTCGCGCGGCGCGGCGAGGTCGTGCTCGAGCTCGCGGTCGGACGCGAGACCTATGACGCCGACGCGAAGCCGATCACGTCGGCCTCGCGCTTCGACCTGGCTTCGCTCACGAAGGTCTGCGCGACGACGCCCGCGGTGCTCCGCCTCGTCGCCCTCGGCAAGCTCGAGCTCGATGCGCGCGTCGCGACTCTGTTGCCGGGCTTCGAAGGCGAGCACAAGGACGCCGTCACCGTGCGTCATCTGCTCACGCACAGCGCCGGTCTCCCGCCCTTCGAACGCTGGTTCGCGACGCTCTCCGGGCGCGACGCGATCCTCGCCGCGGCGAAGGCGACGCCGCTCGTCGCCCCGCCGGGCACGGTCACTCGCTACAGCGACATCGGGATGATCCTCCTCGGCGCCCTCGTCGAGCAGCTCAGCGGCGAGGCGCTCGACGTCTTCGTGAAGCGCGAGGTCTTCGCGCCGCTCGGCATGGATCGCGCGGGCTACGCGAAGTCCGGCGCGCCGATCGACGCGGTGCCCACCGAGGACTGCGCCTGGCGCAAGCGCCTGATCCGCGGCGAGGTGCACGACGAGAATGCCTATGCGCTCGGAGGCGTCGCCGGACATGCGGGCCTCTTCGCGAGCGCGGACGACGTCGCGAAGCTCGGCATCGCCTTCCTCGGCGGCGGCCGCGGTGTCTGGCCCCCCGCGTTGGTGCGCGAGGCGGTGCGCCGTCAGGGACTCGTCGAGGGCTCCTCGCGGGCGCTCGGCTGGGACGGCTTCGTCGCCGCCGGCTCGGGCGGCAGCCGCCTCTCGCCGGAGAGCTTCGGGCACACGGGCTTCACCGGCACCTCCCTCTGGTGCGACCCTCGCCGCGACCTCGTCGTCGTGCTGCTGACGAACCGCGTGCACCCGAGCCGCGACAACGACCGGCACGTCGCGCTGCGCCGCGAGCTCGCGGACCTCGTCGTCGAGTCGATGACGCCGCGCTGAGGATCGCGGCGCGGCTGAATCCGGAGATTCCCGCAACGGCGAAGCGTGCTCCGGGAATCCACCCTCATGCAAGACAGCCTCCCGATCCACGGCGCGCTTGCGGCGCTCCACACGCTGATCCTCACGGCGTTCCTCGCGCACGCCGCACGCGCGCAGGGCGCCCCGACGATCCTCCCCGCCGGCACCGGCACTCTCGAACAGGGCAGCCTCTGGATCCCGGGCGGCGAGCAAGCGGCCGGCGGCACCGCTCCGCGCTGGCACCAGGTGCTCTACGGCGCGGCCGAGCTCGCGGGCACGACGGGCCCGATCTGGTCGCTCGTCGAACTCCGTCCCGATGCGCGCGGCTTCGCGGCGCACAGCGCGGATGGCGCGCTCGTCCTGAGCAGCCGCGGCGTGCCGGGCACCGACGACCTGAGCCTCGCCGCCGGTCTGGCGAACCGCGGCAGCGACGCCACGGCGGTCGTGGCGCGGCGCCGGATCGCGTTGCCGGCGGTGCCGGGTCGCTTCGACTCCCGTCCGCAGCTCCCCGTCGCGATCCCCTTCGATCGACCCTTCGCCCACGCCGCGGGCTCCGGTCTGCTCGTCGAACTGGAGTGGCAGGCGACCGCGTTCCTGCCGCTCTCGCTCTTCGATGCGACGAGCGAGTCGGGCCTCGGGTGGACGGCGACGCAGACCCTGCTGGGCAGCGGCTGCAGCCCGACGGCGCAGACGACGGTGGCGCTCGGTTCGGGCTTCCTCGCGAGCCTCGCGCTCGCCGTCACGCACGACGATCCAGGGCGCACGCCGGGGGTTCCGGCGCTGATCGCGTTCGGGAGCACCCCGCGGAGTCTCTCGCTCGCCGGGCTCGGCGCACCCGGCTGCAGCGCACACGTCGCGCTCGAGATCCTCGAGCCGGTCATCGCGTTCGCCGGCCTCCCCTACTGGCACGCCGAGTACTCCCTCGGCTTCGATCCGAACTACCTCGGCCGCGCCATCGCGGTCCAGACCTTCGTCCTCGACCCCGCCGCCAATGCGGCCGGGCTCGTCGCGGGCAGCGGGCACGAGCTCCGCATCGCGACGCGGCCGAGTCCGCGGCGCGCACGCCATCTCGTCTTCACGTCGGCCCTGCTCCGCGACGGAGTCGAATCGGCGGCCCTGCCGGTCCTCGGCCTGCGATGAGCGCAGCCTCGCCCGATGCGATCGACCGGGACTTCGAGGAGTTCTGCCGGACGAACGACGCGCAGGCTCTCGCGAGGACCTACCACGCGCTCGCGCCGGCCCTGCGGACGCGGGCGCGCGCGCGCGTGAAGGACGAGGCCGCCGCCGAGGACCTCGTGCAGGCGTGCTTCGTCGTCGCGATCGAGGCGCGGGCCCGCTTCGCGCCGGGCGGACGCGTGAGGCCCTGGCTCTTCGGCATCCTCGAGCATCGGATCGATCACCTGCTGCGGCGACGGCGCCGCAGCGAAGGTGAGCCCGGCGAGCTCGCGACCCACGACTCGCCGCTCGAGCGCGCGGAGCGCCGGGAACTCGCCCGGCTCGTGCACGACGGCATCGCGACGCTGCCCGAGCCGTACCGCAGCGTGCTGAGCGGGGTCCTCGTCGCGGGCCATGGCCCCGAGCAACTCGCGGCGGAACTCGGCCGCCCGGCCCCGACGGTGAGGAGCCAGCTCCATCGCGGACTCGCGCGCCTCCGTCGCGCCCTGCCCGCCGTGCTCGCGGCGCTCGCGCGCGCTGCGTCGCTGCTGATGAAGCCCCGGGTCGCCGCCGCGACGGGCATCGTCGCCTTCGCCATCGTGGCCGTGCTCGTCGGCTTCGGCATCGGCTCGGGCGCGGGCGCCCGAGCACCGCTCGGGAACGGCGAGGCCGGCACCGTCCCCGGAGCCGCCCTGGCCTCCGCCGCAGGCGAGGGGAGGACCGGGCCGAACGCAGCCGCGACGAGCGCCGTCGCCCCGAGCGCGCCGCCCGCGCGCACGCCGCTCGTCGTCGCGAATCCCCCACGGCTCCGCCACGGCGTGGTGAAGCGCGCCTTCGACGGCAGGCCACTCGTCGATCTCGAGCTGCGGCTCGAGACCGGCGGCCACGAGGTCGGCGCCGGACGCGTGCCCGTGGACGGGCAGGGTCGCTTCACGCTCGTCGACCCACCGCAGGGCGCCATGCTCCGCGCGCCCTTTGCCCGCGCCGCGCTCGCCGTCGACGCCATCGACGACGCCGCGGAGCTCGTCCTCGAGGTGCCGCCGGGTTGGGCGCTCACGGGTCGCGTGCTCGATCGCCTCGGCGCGCCGGTCGCCGGCGCGACGATCGAATACGAGCACGCGGGCTTGATCGGACGCGTCGGGACGAGCGACGCACAGGGGCGCTTCCTCGTGCACGACCTCGCGCCCGGCCTCGCGGCGGCGTTCGCCGCGCGGCATCGCGCGCTGCGCAGCGCCGCGCATCGACTCGGCGGCACCAGCGGCGACACCCTCCACGCGGACTTCGTGCTCGAGCCCGTCGCGGATCACGACGTCGCGCGCGCCAAGGCCCCGGATGGCCCGACGGCGGAGGACGGTGCGCGCGTCGACTTCACGCTCCTCGTCGCGCCGGCGGCCGCGGCGCGGCTCGAGGGTTTCGAGGCCCTCCTGATCCCGCCCTGCGGCGACGAGCCGTTCGCGCGGGCGCGTCTCACCGGCGGACGCGCGCGCTTCGTCGGCGTCCCGCGCGGCCCCGCGCGTTTCGTCGGCGTGCCCGCTTCGCCCACGGCGGACGCGCTCGATCCGCGCGTGCTCACGCGGCGGCCTTCGACGACCCCCACCGCGCTGCACGTCGACGGCGCGGTGCAGAGCGTCGAGCTGCCGGACGCGGCGATCCCGAGTGCCTGGTTCGAACTCGAAGACCCGGAGCCGCGCGACGCGACGGCGAGTCCGCGCCGCGTGGTCGTGCTCGATCGCTTCGGCCGTCCCCACGGGATCTTCGAACCCGAGCGCTCCGAAGCCGGCGCGCGCGACCGAGGTCCGACGCGCAGGCTGCTCCTCGGACCGCTGCGCCCGGGCCGCTGGATCCTCGCCGTGAGCGAAGGCGCGGCGCCGATCCGCTACCTGCCGCAACCCGAGCTCCGCGCCGACACCACGCTCCGCGTGCCGCTGGACGAAGCACGGCCGCCGGCGGTGCTGCGCCTGCTGGCCGCCTCGGACCACGAGCCCGCGGCGCTGCGCCTGCGACTCTGCGTCGGCGACGCGTTGATCCTGCTCGACGGCCGCAGCTCCGCTCTCGACCCGCTGCGCCTCGCCGCCGGGGAGTACACGCTCTTCTGGACCCACGCCGGACGCGAGTCCGGTCGCCTGGCGCTGAGCCTGCACCCGGGCGAGCGGTCCATCGAACTGCGTGGCCAGACCACGCGGACCCTGCACCTGGACTTCGTCTACCCGCCGGACGCGCAGCCGGCTGACTCCCGCGCCGCACTCGACCTGCTCGTCACCGACGCCGGCGGCACGACGCTGTGGCGCGAGCGCGCCCTCGACGTGCTCGACGCGGCGGGTCGGCTACGGCTCGTGCGCGCGATCCCCGGAGAGCCCGCGCACGTGATCGCCGACGACCGCCGTGGGCCACGTGGCGAGCTGGGTCTCGCCCCGGCCGCCGAAAGCGCCGTGATCGAGCTGCGCTAGCGGCGCGCGGCGCGCACACCCTCAGGACCCGTCGCTCAGGGCAGGATGAAGGTCGCCGTCGCGTTGCTCACGAAGGCCGGCAGGCCCTGGGGCGTCGTGCCGAGCGCACACCAATTGATCGTGCGCAGCGCGAGCGGGCCGAGCAGGCCGGCGGGCAACACGAAGTTCGCGACGCCGCGGCCGTTCGCGTCGAGCGTGCCGAAGGCGTTCTGGAAGATCGGCGAGTTCGCGGCGGCGAAGAGCGCGTCGGTGAAGGGATCGAGGTTCAAGGGCACCGGGAAGCCCGGGGCCCAGGTCACGCCCGGGCTCGTGCCCGAGATCGACGCGAGCACGAAGTAGCCGTGCGCGGCGGCCGCGGGACCGGCGTCGAGCGAGAGCGCGACGTGGACCGGCTGGCTCGCGAAGAAGCCGCCCGGGAGCGCTGCGAACGGCGCAGCGCTCGTCCAGCGCCGGCGCGTCGCCGCGAGGTGGCCGTCGTTGTCGCGCACGAGCAGACCGAGGCGCTGCACGCCGACCGCGGGCGCGAGGCGCGCGAAGCTCGCGCTGTTCATCCAGATGGTGTCGAGGATGCCGTCGTCGTTCCAATCGACGCGGACCTGCAGCGAATCCCACGGCTGATCGATGTCGCTGGAGCTCGTCGTGTCGAGTGTGCCGCTGAGCCGGTTCACGACGATGGCGGCACCCGGACGCGGGAAGTTCGCGCCCGGCGTCGCGTGCGCCGCGAGGATCGGCCACCAGCTCGTCTGCATCGTCGCGTAGCGGAAGGCCTGCCAACCCGAAGCACCGCCGTTGAGGGCGCCGGAGATCGACGCATCGATGGTCGTCGTGGTCGTGGTCTCGCCCTCGCCCGAGTAGGTCTTCACGACCGGGCAGACGCGCCGCGTCGGGAAGCCCGCGTTCGCACACGCGGTGCGGCAGTATGTCGTCGCGAAACGCACGTAGGCCTCGTGCTCGTTGAAGCCCTGGTAGATCGAGCCGTCGGCCGAGTAGGTCATCGGCATCATCACGTCGACGTGCCGCGCCATCTGTTCCCAGTGCTGGCCGAACTGCGAGGCGAGGCTGGCGATGACGCTCGAGTAGCTGGCGAAGTTCAGGTCGTAGTTCGGACCGTCGAACGTGTAGCGATTCGCCAGCAGATAGGCGTGCAGGCTGAGCACTCCGATGCGCGCCTTCACGTCGCGGACGAAGTCCGTGACGAAGGTCGGGCTGTTGCCCGACGCCGCGCTGACGAAGCGCACGTAGTCGAGCGCGAAGCCGTCGAGGTCGTAGAGCGGTCGGCCGTCGGCGGCGAACTGGTCGACGAACCAACCGATGACGTCGAGCAGGTACTGCCGATGCGCGGCGTCGGTCGGCTGCACGTTGTCGGCGAAGCACTTGAGCACGCCGACCACGCGCAGGTTGCTCGCGTGCGCGACGTTGATCAGCGAGCGCAGGTCGATGCCCGCGCCGCCCGGCCGCACGGGGCCGAAGGCCGGATTCCAGGTCCCGTTCGCGTCGGTGATCCAGAGATCGCCCTGCAGGGCACCCGTCGTGCGGAACACGCTGCAGTAGATCGTGTCGATGCCGCGACTCGCGCAGGCGTTGACGACCTCGTTCACCCGGCCATCCATGTTGCCGACGAGGAAGGGGAAGAGCCCCATCGCGGTGTCGGAGGACTGCTGCGCGGGGAGCACGCCCGCGGCGAGGAGGAACGCAGTGGCGAGACGGCGGAGGAACATCGGCGCGGGATGCTATCCAGCGACCCGCGCGGCGCCGCCTTCGCCGGGACACGCCCCACCGCATGCCGCGCCGAGCGGCCCGCGCCATGCAGCGCTCAGACGCGGAGGCGCATCCCGCGTCGATCCATCCACCGCAGCGCGAGGTACCACGCGCTCACCCAGAGCAGCGCCCAGCAGAGGGAGGCAGGCTTGCCCGACAGCCACGAGGTGCAGAGCGCGTGGTAGAGCCAGCGCGAGAGCGGCTCGTCGCCCACGGGGATCTCGCGCAGCACGCGGCCGAGCAACGCCGAGCCGACGAACACGGTGATCGCGTTCACGCCGTACACGCGGAAGGGCTCGACCACGCGGCGCCAGCCGCGCACGTCGCAGACCCAGAGGGCGACGCCGAAGCCGCAGCTCGCGAGCCCCGCGGTGAACACCGCGTAGCTGCTCGTCCACAGCGGCTTGTTGATCGGCAGGAACCAGTCCCACACGAAGCCGAGCGTCGCGAGCGCGACGCCGCCGACCATCAGCGCGGCGATGCGACGCTCCAGCGGCTCCGCCCGCGTCACCACGAGCCCCGCCGACACGCCCGCGAGCGTCGTGGCGATCGCGGGCAAGGTGCTCAACAGGCCTTCCGGGTCGTAGACCTTCGCCGAGGACCAGAGGTGCTCCGTGCCGAAGACGCTGCGGTCGAGCCAGGCCGCGATCGTCCGCGCGGGGTCCGCGAGGTCCGGCGCGCCGAGCCCGGGCACCGGGCAGTACGCGAGCAGTCCCGCGTAGCCGATCAGCAGACCCGCCGCGATCGCGACCAGGGTTCCCGGGCGAAAGCGGAGGAAGAGCAGCGCGGCGACCCCGTAGGCGATGCCGATCCGCTGGAGCACGCCGGGGAAGCGCCAGCGCTCGAAGAACGCGAGGCCCTCGAAGAGGAAGCCGAGGCCGTTGAGCGCGAGGCCGATCGCGACGAGCAGGAGCGCGCGGCGCACGATCTTGTGGGCGACGGCGCCCAGCGGCGCGCCGCTCGCGACACGCCCACCGAGTCCGAGCACGATCGCGACCCCGACGATCCAGAGGAAGAAGGGGAAGACGAGGTCCGTCGGCGTCCAGCCGTGCCACTTCGCATGCAGCAGCGGCGCATAGACCTTGCCCCAATCGCCGGGATTGTTGACGAGGATCATCGCGGCGATCGTGGCGCCGCGGAACACGTCGAGCGCGAGCAGGCGCTCGCGCGGCGCGCGGAGCTCGCTCATGCGCCGGGCTCGCTCGCGCGCTCCGCGCGCAGGTCGAGCACGATCGGGAAGGCCGCGCCCTCGACGAGTGCCCCCACCGGCAACTCGGGCACTCCGCGGAGGAGCGGCGCACCGGCCTCCGCGACGCGCGTGTCGGCCGCCATGTAGTTGAGCACGACCGCGCGGCGCGGCCGCGCGCTCGCGTTGGGCCCCGAACCGTGCAACGTGCGCGCATGGTGCAGCGTCGCGTGCCCCGCGGGCACGGGCACCGGCTGCGGCCGGAACCCGGCACGGCGCGCGGGCGGCAGGAGGGCCCGCACCGCCTCGAGTTCGCTGTCGAAGGGCAGCTTCGGCAGGAGCTCCCAGCGGTGGCTGCCCGGCACGAACTGCAGGCAGCCGCTCGCTTCGTCGGCGTCGTCGAGCATGAGGTTCACCGTGACGTGGCGGATGGGCTGCACGCGGGTCCAGTACGACTCGTCCTGATGCCAGGGCACCACGCCGGGATGACCCGGCGGCTTCGCGAAGACCTGGTCGTGCCAGAAGCGGAGTCGCTCGACGCCGAGCACCTGCGCGGCGGGGACCGTCGCGGCGAGAGCGAAGACGAGCGCGCGCAGCTCGTCGTCGACGAGCCAGCCGCCGAGGAAGTGGCAGACCACCGCGTCGCGGCGCTCGGTGTAGGCGCGTTCGACCTCGTAGAGGCGCGGCGCGAGTTCGTCGAGCCGCGCGATCACCCCGTCGACGGCCGCGCGCACGCGGGCGAGGCGCGCCGCGTCGAGCACCGGAATGGGACCGACGAAGCCGTCGCGCTCGAAGTCGGCGAGTCGCGCCTCGCTCAGCCGATGGGCCGCGGTGTCGGAGCGATCCGTCGTCATCCGATCACTCGCCGAGCGCCTCGCGCACGCGACCCGAGGCCGCCGCGAGGCGCGCGCGGGCCTGGCTGGGATCGAGGCCGAGGCGCACGGCGACGATCGCCGTCTTCACCTCGCCCGCAGCCGCATCGAGCGCCCGCGCCGCGGCCGCGGGGTCGAGACCCGTCGCCTGCGCGACGATGCGCCGGCTGCGCGCGAGCAGCTTCGCGTTCGTCGCCTGCACGTCGACCATCAGATTGCCATAGGTCTTGCCGAGCTTGACCATCACGCCCGTGCTGAGCAGGTTGAGCACGAGCTTCTGGGCGGTGCCGGCCTTGAGGCGCGTGGAACCGGTGAGCACCTCGGGCCCGGTGACGACCTCGAGCGCGTGATCGGCCCACGTCGCGAGCGGAGTCCCGGCGTTGCACGCGAGCGCGATCGTGAGCGCACCGCACGCGCGCGCGTGCCGGAGCGCGCCGATCGCATAGGGCGTGCGACCGCTCGCCGCGATCCCGACCACGACATCGGCCGCGCTCAGTCCGAGTGCGGCGAGGTCGGCCGCGCCGAGCTCCGCGCTGTCCTCGGCGCCCTCCACCGCCTTCACGAAGGCGCGCTCGCCGCCCGCGATCAGGCCGATCACGCGGCCGTCTTGCACGTTGAAGGTCGGCGGGCACTCGACCGCATCGAGGAGTCCGAGGCGGCCCGAGGTGCCCGCGCCGGCGTAGATCAGGCGACCGCCGCGCGCGAGGCGCGACGCCGCCGCGTCGATCGCCCGCGCGATGGCTTCGCCCGCGCGCCCCACGGCCGCGACCGCGGCCGAGTCCTCCGCGTTCATGAGGCGCACGAACTCGAGCGTGCCCAGGCGATCGAGATCTCGCGAGGCCGGATTGCGGGCCTCGGTCGTGAGATGGTCCAAGGGGACCGGCTCCGAGGAACGCCTGTCGTCGGGGACGCTGTCCGGCGGGACGTCGCACATGCAATCGAGGGGGCGCGGAAATCGCGGGCTTCGGCTCCGCCCGGCGCGGGGGCGGGAGTATAGCTCTCGCGCCCTCGCGCTCCCGTACGTCCCTCTGCACACCACGTGATCGTCGGTCCCCTCGACCTCGCCATCCTCGGCCTCTACCTGATCGTCACCGCCGCGTTCGGCGCGTGGATCGGGAAGGGCAGGCGCAGCGCCGCGCAGTTCATGTTGGGCGATCGCGCGCTGCCCGGCTGGCTCGTGCTGGCGTCGATCGTCGCGACCGAGACGAGCACGGTGACCTTCCTCTCGATCCCGGGCGCCGCCTGGAAGGGCAACTGCACCTGGATCCAGTTGCCGATCGGCTATGCCGTCGGGCGGATCGTCGTGATCCTCGTGCTCCTGCCGCGGTACTTCCGCGGCGAGGTGGTCACCGCGTACCAGATCCTCCACGAGCGCTTCGGTGGCCTCACGAAGCTCGTCGCGAGCCTGCTCTTCGTCGTGACGCGCACGCTCGCCGACGGACTGCGGCTCTTCCTCTCCGCGATCGTGTTGCAGGAGATCGCGCAGATCCCGATGGCCTGGGCCGTCGTCGCGATGGGCCTCATCACGATCGCCTACACCTGGGCCGGCGGGATGACCGCGGTGGTGTGGACCGACTTCGTGCAGCTCGTGGTCTATCTCGGCGGCGCGCTGCTCGCCCTGACGATCCTGCTCGGCCGCATCGACGGCGGACTCGAGGGCCTGCTCGACGCCGCCGGTCCCGCGGGCAAGCTGGTCGCGTTCGACTTCGGCTTCGACCCGACGAATCCGTATCAGTTCGTCACGGGCCTCGTCGGCGGGGCGGTGCTCTCCGTCGCAACGCACGGCGTCGATCAGATCATGGTGCAGCGCTACCTCGGCGCGAAGAACCGCGCGCACGCGTCCTGGGCGCTCGGACTCTCGGGGCTCGTCGTGATCGCGCAGTTCGCGCTCTTCCTGCTGATCGGCGTGGCGCTGTGGAAGTTCTACGAGGACTCGGGGCGCAGCTTCACGAAGCCCGACCGCGTCTTCGCGAGCTTCATCGTCGAGGAGCTGCCCACGCCGGCGCTCGGCATCGTGCTCGGCGCGGTGTTCTCGGCGGCGATGTCCACGCTCAGCAGCTCGCTCAACTCGTTGTCGACGGCCTTCGCGAACGATTTCTGGTTCCCGCGCGTACGCCCGCGGGCAGGAGAGCGGGAGCGCTTCCGCACCGTGCGCGCGCTGATCGTCGTCTTCGGCCTGCTGCAGATCGCCGTCGGCATCGCGGGCCAGGACCTGCCGAGCAGCGTCGTCGACAGCGTGCTGTCGATCGCCGGTTTCACGACCGGCATCGTGCTCGGGGTCTTCCTGCTGGGCGTGGCCACGCGGCGGGTGGACGAGCGCGCGGCCCTCGTCGGCCTGCTCGTCGGCGCCGCCGTCGTGTCGACCTGCGCCTTCCTGACCGCCCTGGCGTGGCCGTGGTACGCGCTCGTCGGCGCGTCGACGACCTTCGCCACCGGCTGCCTCGTCGCCGCGTTCACCACCAGGAGCCGCCCAGGATCCGCATCATGAACCGCAACGCCGCCCTCCTCGTCGCGCTGCACGGCGCGCTCCACTGCGCAGTCCCCGCCGCCGCGCAGTCTTGGTCCGGCGCGCGTCACGCGGAATGCGTGGCGACGGGCCTCGACGTCCTGATCGCGCGCGACTTCGCGATGCTCGCCGGCCGCAAGGTCGGACTCATCACGAACCAGACGGGTCGCGCGCGGGATGGGCGGCACATCGTCGACGTGTTCCTCGCGCAGAAGGTCTTCGAGCTGAAGGCGCTCTTCTCCCCCGAGCACGGCTTCGAAGGCGTGCTCGACCAGGCACGTATCGCGGACGCGAAGCACGCCTCCGGGCTGCAGATCCACAGCCTCTACGGCGAGGTGCGCAAGCCCGACGCCGCGATGCTCGCCGGCCTCGACACCTTGGTCTTCGACGTGCAGGACGCGGGCGCGCGCTTCTACACCTATGCGGCGACGATGCGGCTCGCCATGGAGGCCGCCGCCGAGAACGACCTCGAGTTCGTCGTGCTCGACCGCCCCCATCCGATCGGAGGCGTGCTCGCCCAGGGTCCGGTGCTCGCCGAAGGCGACGAGTCCTTCGTGGCGCCCCACACGATCGCGATCCGCCACGGCATGACGCTCGGCGAGCTCGCCCACATGTTCGACGTCGAGCGCGCCCTCGGGTGCTCGCTCCAGGTCGTGCCCATGGAAGGCTGGCAACGCGGCATGCTCTTCGAGGACACGGGCCTCGCCTGGGTGAACCCCTCGCCGAACCTGCGCACCCCCACGCAGGCGCTGCTCTATCCGGGAGTGGCGTTGCTCGAGACCAGCAACGTCTCCGTCGGTCGCGGCACCGACACGCCCTTCGAAGTCGTCGGTGCGCCCTGGCTCGACGGTGAAGCGCTCTGGCGCGAACTGCGCGCGCGGGCGCTGCCGGGCGTCGCGTTCGCGCCGCTGCGCTTCTCGCCGACGTCGTCCAAGCACGCGGACAAGGCCTGCGGCGGCGTGCGCATCGCGGTGACCGACCGCGCCGCGCTCGATCCGCTCCTGCTCGGGATCACGTTGATCTGGGCGATCGCGCGCGTCGGTCGCGACGAGTTCCAGCTCGACGCATGCGCACGCCTGCTCCTCGAACCTGCCGCCCTCACCGCGCTCCGTGACGGCGCCCATCCCGAGCTCGTCGTCGGCGCCTGGCAGGCCGAACTCGAGGCCTTCCGCGCGCGCCGCGCGCGCTTCCTCCTCTACCGCTGACGAGCCGCCGATGACGCGCCTCCTGGACTCTCTCGCGGTGCTCGCCGCGCTCGCCGTCGCACGCGGTCAGGATCCCGCCAAGGACCTGCGTCACAAGGACCCGGTCACGCGGCTCGCCGCGGTCGAAGTCCTGCGCTCGGCGGATCGTCCCGATGCCGAGAAGCTGCTGGTCGGCGCGCTCGACGATCGGGACTGGGAGGTGCAGGAGCGCGCGGCCCTCGCGCTCGCGCGGCGCCCGGCGGCGAACACGCAGAAGCTGGCGAACGCACAGAAGGCGTTGATCGCACTGGCACTCGACGGCGAACTCGTGCGCATCCGCCGGGCCGCGGCCGAGGCGCTGCGCGTCGTCGATCCGGTCCGCGCGGCACCGGCGCTGCTGAAGGCCGCGAAGCCCAAGACCTTCGTCCGCGCCCACGAGGCCCTCGCGATCGTCGCGCGCGATCATCCCGGGCTCGTCGACGACGAGCGCCTGCGCAAGGCGCTCGCCGGCGAGGAGCCGCTCGCCCGCGAGGCCGCGGCCGCGGCGTGGCTCGCGTGCGCGACGGACCGCGCCGCCGCCCTGCGCAGCCTGCTGGAGTCGCCGTCGATCGCGCTGCGCTGCGTCGCGCTCGAAGGCGTGCTGGCGGGTCCGCGCGAAGCCGATGGCGAGGTCCTCGGCGGACTGCTCGCCGGTCCGCCGCAGAACGACGTCGTCGAACGACGTGCCCTGCAGGCGATGCGCGCGTGGATCGTCGCCGCGCCGGACCTCGCGACGTCGCGCGCGCGCGCCGTGCTCACGCGCCTGGGTTCGCCCGCGCTCGCGCTCACGCGGCGCGCGCGCCTCAGCGCGCTCCTCGCGACCGGTGAGGGGGCACCGCTATCCGCCGCCGACGCCACGGAGCTGCTGCTGCCGTGTCTCGAGGCGGCCGAGGCGCGCCCCCGCGCCGCCGCGGCGAAGGCGCTGCGCCAGATCGGCGGTGAGGCCGCGCTCGCGCTCGCGCTCACCCGCTACGAGAAGGACAACCTCGGCAACGTGCGCCTGCAGGCGCTCGAGAGCGTCGTGGCGCTGCGCGGCGTCGACGCCGCGGAGGAGGCCGCCTGGCTCGCCGCGGCCCTGCATGCGGATCACGACCCCAGCGTGCGGGAGCGGGCCGCCGTGCTGCTCGGCCGGCCGAAGACGCCCGGCGCCACGCGGGCGCTCGCGGAGGCGGTCGCGGACCCGGACTGGATCGTCGCCGTCTGCGCGGCGGTCTCGCTCGGCAAGGTCGGCGACGACGAGGGCATCGCCCCGCTCGTCGAACTCACCAAGCACGCGCAGTGGATGCGGCGCGGCGCGGCGGCCGTCGGCCTCATGCACATGAACCGCGCCGCCGCGATCGAGCCGCTCATCGAGCTGCTCGGCGACGCGACGCCGCTGGTCGCGCGCAGCGCCCTCGAGGCCCTGCGCCTGCTCGCCGACCGCGGCGATCTCGGGCCCGAGCCGAAGGCCTGGCGTGCCTGCTGGGCCGAGCACGGGGCGCGCCACGTCTTCCGCGATCGGCGCGCGTCGATCGAGCGACAGCGGAAGTACGGCTACGAGGTGCCGGACAGCGAGATCTACCGCGGACTCGACGTCGTCGTGTTCACGAGCCGCGGGGATCACATCGAGCACCTGCTCACCCGCCTCGCGATCGACCACCGCCGGACCGAGGCCAATCAGGTCACGGCCTGCGGCGTGCACCCCGAGGCGATCTTCGTCGTGAACTGCACGGGCGAGATCGAAGCGGCCGACGTCGACCCGCTGACGTGGTTCGTGCGCACCGGCGGCGCCCTGTTCGGCTCGTGCTGGGCCCTGTCGCAGACGATCGAGAAGCTCCACCCCGGCGTGCTGCGCAAGTTCGAGACGCCGAGCGGCGAGGTGCTCGACGACGTCCGCGCCGCGCCGTGCCAGGGCGACAGCCCTTTCCTCCGCGGGGTGTTCCAGCCCGGCGTGACCCCGATCTACCACCTCGAGGGCGCCCACCTGATCGAGGTGCTCGACCCGGAACGCGCCGAGGTCCTCATCGACAGCCGCGACGCCGCCGAGCGCCACGGCTGCGGCAATCTGGCGGCGTACTTCCACTCGGGCCACGGCGTCGTGCTCGACTCCGCCAACCACTTCGACCTGCAGGGGCTCGAGGTCGCGCAGGGCCCCACCACCGAGCGTGAGCGGCAGATCTACGCGCTCGACCACA
>JADLHO010000065.1 GCA_020848735.1 Planctomycetota bacterium
ACGGACTCGACGCGAGCGCCTGGCAGGCCGTGCCCGCCGACGACCCGACGCGCCCGCGGGATGTCTCGATGATCGGCGACCTGCCGGTGAAGCGCAGCCTCGAGGAGATGCTGCGCGAGAGCTGAGCTCCTCTCAGCCCTTCTGCACCTGCCAGATCTCCGCGCCCAGGAAGTCCCAGGGCAGACGGCCCTCGTCGGTCTCCTTGGGGTCGGGCGAGAACTGCACGTCGACGAAGTAGAGGATGCGGCCCTTCTCGCGCGCGAGGTTCGTGCAGCCGTGGGCGACGCCGGGGGGGATGCGCACGAGGCGGTCCTTGCCGTCGCCGAGGACGAAACGCATGGTCGCGCCTTCGGTCTTGCTGCCCTTGCGGCAGTCGTGCAGGACGAGCATGAGCTTGTCGTGCGGGGGCACGTACCACACGTCCGTCTGGCGGAGGTGCATGTGGTAGGCCTTGATCGCGCCGGGCTCGATCTCGCTGTAGTTGACCTGCTTGACCTCGAAGCCCGGGAGCTGTGAGTGCAGGCCGGCGCTCAGGCGACCGAGCTCGGTGATGGCGCCGCCGTCGTCGACGAAGCGCTTGAGCTCGACGATCTCGACGCCCTCGATGCGGGTCGCGGGCGCGTAGTTCTGGCGGAAGAAGGCGTCCTTGGACCGGGCGTTGAGTTCCACGTCGTTCTCGTTCGTCGGCCGTCGCGGGCCCGGCACTGGATCGGGTCTCCGTGACGCTGCGCGCGGGGCCTGCCCCGCGCGAGCGGGCCTCACTTGCCCGCGATGCGCCAGTTGTTGTCGATGGCGGCTTCGGCGAGCTTGACCTCGAGCTTGACGAGATAGGCCTTGCCCCGCGCCTCGGGGATCGTGGGGACGCCGAACACGAAGTTCAGGTGCTTGCTGTCGCGCTCGTCGACGACGAGGCTCGCGGGCTCCTCGTACTTGCTCTTCGTCTCGGGGCGGTGCTTCACGGGGAAGGTGGCGACCGCCTCGCCGACGGCGTTGCGCACGACCCACATGTGCGTGTCGGTCGGGATCTTGACCGCGCCGATGCGGACGAAGTCGACCTTGCCGTCGAGCACGTCCTGCTTCGTGATGCCGAAGCGCTTGAGCGGGGCTTCCCACTCGCCGCTGACGTCGTCGAGCTTGAGCTCGCCCTTGCCGGCCTTCGTCTTCGCGAGCTTCAGGTCCTTGCTGGCCTGCGCCAACGCGTCCTGCAGGGGCTTCGGCATCCCGGAGTGACGGAAGCAGAGCGAGTAGATGCCGGGCTCGAGCGCCGGCTCGGCGAGCTTCTCGGTGCTCGCCAGCGTCGCGAGCGCGAGCGGATTGTGCTGCTCGACCGTGGCTTCCATCAGGCGGTCGATCGACGACTTCTCGTCGTCGCTCGCATGGCTGACGGGCGCGAGCGAGACGGCGTGGTAGGCCTGCACCAGCTTGCCGTCGCCGCCGAGTTCGTAGCGCTCGGCGCCGGTCTGGTCGGCGATGTTCGGCTTGCGGGTGCCGCCGAAGTGCGACCAGTCGTAGTCGAGCTTCAGCAAGGACGCGAGGTAGTCGCGCGCGGGCCGCTCGCTCTTCGCGAGACGGAAGCCGAGGGCCGAGGCCGTCTGGAAGTGCTCGGTCGCCGCGCGGGTCCAGATGCGGAGGTCGAGCCCGTTCTCGGTGCCGAACATCCCGCCCTTCACGACCACCTTCTCACCGGCGAACTTCGGGCGGTAGGCGAGCGCCTTCTGGAGCCGCGGCGAGTCCTTGCCCTTGAAGAGCTTCTCCTTGAAGAGCTTCTCGAGCTCCGACTGGTTCGCGGCGGCGTCGAAGGCATAGAAGCCGATCTCGCCCATCCACTCGTAGACGCCGAGCTGCATGTGCCCGTGGCCGAACTTGCCGACCGCGGCGTCGCCGTGGTGGCCGACGGGCCACATCTTGTCGAACTTCGTGCCGCGCTTGATCGGGTTCGCCTTCGGGTCGTCGCCCCAGAGGTACTGCTTGGGCTCACCGCCGCTCGCGGCCCAGACCCACTCGTACTCGGTGGGGATGCGCATCCCGAGCCAGGCCGCGTATGCGTTCGCGTCGCGCCACGAGACGTAGACGACCGGGCAATCCTCGCCGGGCGTGTCGCCGCCGTTGTAGCTCGGGATCGCGTACGGCAGCTCCTTCCAGTGCCGCTCCCAGTACGGCATGTACGGATCCTTCGCCGAGGGGAACTCGGCCTTGATCGCATCGCGGCGCTGCTCGAGGTCGTCCTTGCGGCCCTCGGCCCACCAGTGGTAGGGATAGCGATGACCGGTCTTCTCGACGAAGACCTTGTACTGCGCATTCGTCACCGGATAGCGCCCCATGAAGAAGGGCACGACCGTGACGGACTTGCGACCGAGCTCCGCATAGAGCTTCGTGACCTCGTCGAGGCGCTTCTCTTCGCTGAGCGGAAACGCCTTCTCGATGGCATCGAGGATGGTCTTGGGATCGGCGCCGATCGAGAAGGTGCCGCCGGGGACCGGCAGCATGTCGGACGGCAGCGCGCTGTTGCTCGGGGCGGGCGACTGCGCGGGGCCCTTTGCCGAGGCCTTCGCCGCACCGTTCGCGCCGACGGCCCGCGCGGGCTCCTGCGTCGCGAGCGGAAGGGTGCAGAGAGACGACACGACGAGCGCAGCGAGCGCGGGCGAGAGGGTTGGTCTCATGACGACGCGAGTCGGAGCGTGCGAGTGCTCCGGGATCCGCGGGGCGGAGGGGGACGCCGAGCCGGGGGGAGGAAGGCGCGCGGATTCTCCGGACGGAGGGGCCTTCGGCCAAGGCCCCTATTCACGAGGATCGGGTGCCTGCCGGATTCGCGGCGCGTGCCGGCGTCCGTCCTGCGGTCAGAAGAGCAGGTCGGGGCGCGGCGCGAAGAAGCGCCGTCCTTCCCGCTCGAGCCCGTCCGCGACCAGCCTCGCGAGATCGGGATCGAAGTGACCGCCGGCCTGCTTGCGGAAGAAGGCGACGATCTCCTGGATCGGCCAGGCCGGCTTGTAGGACCGCGCTTCCGCCAGGGCGTCGTAGACCTCGGCGAGGATCAGGATCCGGCCCGGCAGGGCGACCTCTTCCCCGCGGAGGCGGTTGGGATACCCCGCACCGTCCCAGCGCTCATGGTGCTGGTAGACCCAGTTGCGCGCGTCGTCGCAGCCTTCCATCCCGGCCAGGATCTCGTAGCCCACCTGCGGGTGCTGCTCGATCACCTTGCGCTCGGCGGCGTCGAGCGGACCCTCCTTGCAGAGGATCGTGCGCGGCACGCCGACCTTCCCGATGTCATGGAGCAGAGCGGCGAGGCGCAGGGACTCGCGATCCTCCCCGCTGACCCCGCAGCGCTCGGCGAGGCGATCCGTGTAGTGCACCACCCGCTCGGCATGGCCCGAGGTGGTCGGGTCCTTCGCCTCGATCATCCGCGGCACCACGGCGCTCAGGACGCGGTTCTGCCCCTCGAGCATGCGCGCCCGTCGTTCGGCAGACGCCGCGTGGATCGCGCGGGCGCAGGCGGCGATCAGCGACTCGGGCTCGACCGGCTTCACGACGATCTCGCGCACGCTGGCGCGGAGCGCGTCGACGGCGCCGCGGAAGCTCGGCTGGCCCGTCAGCATGACGACGGGCACCTCGGGGCGGCAGCGCCGCGCCGCCTCCGCGACGTCGTAGCCGAGCTCGTCGTCGCCGAGGTAGAGGTCCGTGAGGACGAGGTCGAAACGTTGCGACGCCAACGCCGCGCGCGCCGCACCTAGCCCCGCCACGCGGGTCGGCTGACCGCCGGCAGCGACGACGATGTCGGTGAGCGTGCCGAGGACGACGGCTTCGTCGTCGACGATCAAGATGCGCCGCGAAGCGAGCGCGGGGGACTCGAGGATCGTCACGGGAGCAAGCTGGTTACGAGCCAGGCAAGTCGCAGCGCGCGGAGTTCGGTGTCGAAGCCCGCGGGAGCGCGGCGAGCCGAAGGGAGAACGAGCGGGAGCAAGCGGAGAGCGGCGGGGAGGCTAGCGATCCCTTGCCATGGGCGGAAGCCGTTTTTCCACAGGCTCTCCACGAGGATGTGGAAAGCTCCGCGCGCCGCAGCCCGCGCGCGTCGACCCGGCCGCACGGGCCTTGCCGCGCAGACGCGGCGTTGCAGTCCGAGGCTTCGGGGATAGTTTTCCACGCCCTCCTTCCCAGGCGCTGACTTGCCCGAGGCCGACGTCGAATCCAGTACCGGTGAGCCGGCCCGAGAGAACCCGAGCCCGGGCGCCGCGCTCGACGCCCCGGCGGCGTACGTGGTGCCGCCCGACGCGGCGGGAATGCGGCTCGACGTCTTCCTCACCCAGGCGGTGGGGGTCGACTCACGGCGGCGCGTGAAGGCGATCGGTCGCGCCGGCGGTCTGCTCCTCGACGGCAAGCCGGCGAAACCCGGCTGGACGGTGCAGGCCGGGCAGCGGGTCATGGTGCTGCCGGTGAAGGTCGCCGAGGACGAGGAGGAGGAGCCCGAGCCCCCGCCGCCGCTCTTCGACCCGCGCATCCTCTACGAGGACGGCCTGCTCCTCGTGATCGACAAGCCGCCCGGCATCGCGGCGCACCGGACCGAGAAGCCCCGGCCCGGCGAGACGAACCTCGCCGACGTGATGGAGCGCCTGCGG
The DNA here is from genome assembly GCA_020848735.1 of Planctomycetota bacterium. Taxonomy (GTDB): domain Bacteria; phylum Planctomycetota; class UBA1135; order UBA1135; family UBA2386; genus JACRLW01. The sequence goes on from JADLHO010000065.1 coordinate 4,611, forward strand.
CCGGGGCTGAGCCTCGCCGGCGGCGAGGATCGCCCGGGCATCGTTCATCGGCTCGACAAGGAGACCTCGGGTCTGATGGTGCTCGCGCGGACCGATGCCGCGCTGCTCGCGCTGAAGGCGCAGTTCAAGGCGCGCAGCGTCGAGAAGGAATACCGCGCGATCGTCTACGGCGAGCCGCGCTTCGACTCGGACTGGATCGACCGGCCGATCCAACCCCATCCCGAGAAGCACGACCGCATGGTCGTCGTGAAGGAAGGCGGCCGTGAGGCCAGCACCTTCTACGAGGTGATCGAGCGCTTCCGCGGCATGACCTACGTGCGCTGCCTCCCGAAGACCGGCCGCACGCACCAGATCCGCGTGCACATGGCGAGCATCGGCCACTCGCTGGTCGGCGATCGCCTCTACCGCTCGCGCAACCAGCAGCAGGCGGAGCTGCCGGCGGGCGCGCCGGACCCGCAGCGGCATTGTCTGCACGCGCTGCGGCTCTGCTTCGAACACCCGCACACGCATGAGCGGCTCTGCTTCGAGTCGCCCTTGCCGAAGGACCTCTCCGATCTGCTCGCGTGGCTCCGGGCGCAAGGCGGTGGAGCCGCGTCGTGAAGCCGCGCGCGACGAAGCGGCTGCGGGCGGTGCTGGTCGGCGTCGCACTCGGTCTCGTGGCGCTGGAGCTCGCGATGCAGGTCGTCGCGTACCTCGCCTGGCGTCAGGGCGACGGCTTCCGCGTGCGCGCGGTCGACTCCCGGACTCGCGTCCTCTGCGTCGGGGACTCCTTCACCTTCGGACTCGGTGCCGGTCCCGAGCGCGGCTATCCGCAGCAGCTCGAGGCGCTGCTGCGCGGCGAGGGCCGCGAGCTCGCGGTCGTGAACGGCGGCAAGCCGGGGCAGGACTCGGCGGCGGTCTTGAGGCGACTGCCGCGGCAGCTCGAGATCGTCCAACCGACGGAGCTGCTCGTGCTCGTCGGCTACAACGATCGCTGGAGCCACCCGCAGGCGGTCACCGAGGAGGAACTGACGGCCGCGCGCGGAGCGGAGGGCTTTCCCCTGCGGCTGCGCACGGGGACCTTCGCCGCGCTCCTCGCGCACGCGCTCTTTGGCGGCGAATCGAGCGATGGCGACGCGGCCCCGGCATTCCTCGGCACCTGGCACGCGGGGGACTTCGAGATCGAACTCGGCGCGGACGGCGCGCTCCGCGTCGCGGAACGGCGCTCGCGCTGGCAGCTCGAGGGCGAGGAACTCCTGCTCTCCCTGGAACTCGACAAGGTGACGCGCGCGCGCTGGCGCATCGTCGGCGACCGGCTGCAGCTCGAGATGGAGCCCGGCAAGCCGGCGCTCGAGTTCGAACGGGGTGCGGCCGCGACCCGGCCGGCGGATCGCGCGCGCCGACACCTCGAGCGCGGCGAGTCGGCCGCTGCCGAGGCGATCGTCTCGGCAGCGCTCGCGGGCGATCCGGGGGACGTCGAGCTCCGCGCGCTCGCCGTCGGCCTCGCCCACCGCGCCGGCCGCGACGTGAGCGCCGAGCTCGCGGGGCTCCGCGCGGCGGCCGAGGGCGGCGCCGAGCGCGAGGTCACGGCGCTGGTCGAAGCGCTGTTCGAGACGGGGGCCTCGGAGGAGGGCGTGGCGCGGGCCTGCGCCTGGCTGCGCACGCGGCCGCACGAGTCACGGCTCTGGTGGGCGCTGACGCGGCACGTCGCGGCGCGCGAGCTCTCGGACCAGGCGATCCTCGCGACGATCGACGCGGCCCTGCCGCTGCTCGGCGAGGGCGAGGTCTGGCGCGCGGCTCTCCTCCGGCTGCGCGCGGGCGTGCTCCGCAACGGTCGGCGCGAGCCGGTCGCCGCGCTCGCGAGCGCGTTCGCCGCGGCGCTCGTCGACGGCAACAAGGCCCACGCGGTGACCTGGCTGCAGAGCGGCGAGTTCTCGTCGGCCGAGGCCGATGCCGCGCTCGCCTCGCTCGACCTCGACGAGGACTCGCGCGCGAAGCTCGCGGCCTGGCGTGCGGAGGCCGCGCGCGGCGAGAGCGGTGCGAACCCCGTCCTCGGTCGCCACCTGCGTCGGATCGCGTCGCTCTGCCGTGACCGTGGCACGCGGCTCTTCCTCCTCCCGTACCCCGAGGACGAGGGCGGCCTCGGTCAGGTGATCCGCGACGTGGCGCGCGAGGAGGGCGCGACGCTCATCGACTGCGAGGACGAGTTCCGCGGCGAGCTGCGAGGGACGTCCCGCGACGCGCTGTTCGTCGCCGACGGCCATTGCAACGAGGCGGGCTATGGCGTGATGGCCCGACGGGCCGCGCAGGCCCTGCGCGCGTTCGTGCGCTGAGGCCCAACGCGCTACCCTTCCGCGCCGTGATCCAGGACCGTTGGCGCGACGACGAGGCCGCTGCCTGCGTCGAGCGGTACGCGGGCGCGCACGGCGAGGACGTGGCGCTGCGCGTGTATTCGTCGCGCCTCATCGGGAGCGACCCGGCCCTCGTGCTGCACGGCGGCGGCAACACCTCGGTGAAGACGACGCGCCGCGACGCCCTCACCGGCGAGGTCCTGCCGGTGATGGCGGTGAAGGGCAGCGGCAGCGATCTCGCGGCGGTCGAGCCGCGCGATCTGCCGCTCGTCCGGCTCGCGCCCTTGCACGCGCTCCGCGGGGTGGAGCGCCTGAGCGACGAGGAGATGGTGAACCGCGTGCGCGGCGCCCTGCTGGACGCGAGCGCCCCCAACCCCTCGGTCGAGGCCCTGCTGCACGCGTTCCTGCCGCACGCGTTCGTCGACCACACGCACGCCGATGCGATCCTCGTCGTCGGCAACCAGCCCGACGGCGAAGCGCTGCTCCGCGAGGCGGTCGGGGAGGGGGTGCCGATCCTGCCCTGGACGATGCCCGGTCATCCGCTCGCCGAGGCGGTGGCGGCGGCGCACGCGCGCGCGCCGCACTGCGCGGCGATCGTGTTGCGGCACCACGGTGTCTTCAGCTTCGGCGCGAGCGCGCGCGAGAGCTATGCGCGGATGATCGCGGTCTGCGATCGCGTGGCGCGCTTCGCCGCGCGGCGGGCCGCGGCGCGCATCACGGTGCCGGCCCTGCCGCGCGCGAGCGCGCCGACGGCGATCGATGCGCTGCCCGCGCTGCGCGGTGCGCTGGCGGGCGACGAGGATCCGCCGCGGCGCGTCGTGCTCGCGCTGCGCGACGCCGCGGAGCTCGTCGCGGCTTCGCGTCGCGACGACGCGGCGTCGCTCTGCGCCGCCGGTCCGCTGACTCCCGACCACATCCTCCGCACGAAGGGGCCGAGTCTCTTCGTGCCGGCCGGCGATGCGCTCGATCCGCAGGCGCTGCGCGCTCGCGTCGCGCGCTACGTCGCGGAGTACCGCGAGGCCTTCGCCCGGCATGCGGGCGCACGGCGGCTGACGATGCTCGACCCGCGGCCGAAGGTCGCGCTCGTCGAAGGGCTCGGCGTCGTCGGCATCGGCGACGACGCGCGCGAGGCGGCGATCGTCGCGGACATCGCGGAGTGCACCGTGCGGGGCAAGGTGCTGGCGCAGGCGATCGGCCGCTACGAGGCGCTGCCGCCGCACGAGCTCTTCGCGATGGAGTACTGGTCGCTCGAGCAGCAGAAGCTCGGGAAACGCGCCGTCGCCGCGCTGGGCGGCCAGGTCGCCCTGCTCACCGGCGCCGCGGGCGCGATCGGCTTCGGCATCGCGCAGGAACTGCTCGAGGCGGGCGCCTGCGTCGTGCTCACCGATCACGACGCCGTGCGGCTCGAGGCCGCACGCGTGCGGCTCGCCGCGGCGCACGGCGCCGGTCGCGTCGCCGCGGTGCCGCTCGACGTGACCGACGAGGCGAGCGTCGCCGCCGGTTTCGTCGCGGCCGTGCGCCGTTTCGGCGGCGTCGACATCGTCGTGCCGAACGCGGGCATCGCCCACGTGAGCACGCTCGCGTCGATGGATCTCGCGCGGTTCCGGCGCGTGCTCGAGGTCAACCTCGTCGGCGTGATGCTCGTGCTCCGCGAGGCCGCGAAGCTCTTCGCCGTGCAGCGGAGCGGCGGCTGCGTCGTGCTCTCGGGCAGCAAGAACGTCCCGGCGCCCGGCGCGGGCTTCGGTGCGTATTCGGCGAGCAAGGCGGGTGCGACGCAGCTCGCCCGCGTCGCCGCGCTCGAGCTCGCGCCGCTCGGCGTGCGCGTGAACACGATCCACGCCGACGCGGTCTTCGGCGATGCGGCGGACGGCGACGCGGTGGAGAGCGGGCTCTGGGCCGAGGTGGGCCCGGAACGCATGCGCGCGCGCGGACTCGACCCCGCGGGGCTGCGCGCGCACTACCGCGAGCGCAGCCTCCTGAAGCGGGCGGTGCGCGCGCGCGACGTCGGCCGCGCCGTCGTGTTCTTCGCCGCGCACGCGACCCGCACGACCGGCGCCGCGTTGCCCGTCGATGGCGGACTGCCCGAGGCCTTCCCGCGATGAGCGCGATCGAGGTGCGCGCGCTGCGGCAGGTCTATCGCACGCCGGGGCGACCCGAGACGGTCGCGGTCGACGGCCTCGACCTCGACGTCGCGCGCGGCGAGGTCTTCGGCCTGCTCGGCCCCAACGGCGCGGGCAAGACCACCACGATCGAGATCTGCGAGGGCCTGCTGCAGCCGACCAGCGGGACGGTGCGCGTGCTCGGCATGGACTGGGCGCACGACGCGGCGCGGCTCCGCGCGCGCATCGGGGTCACGCTCCAGGAGACGCGGCTCTTCGCGAAGCAGACCGTCCGTGAGCTGCTCGGGCTCTTCGCGGCGCTCTACGACGATGCGCGCAGCGTCGACGAACTGCTCGCGCTCGTCGCGCTCGAGGAGAAGGCCGACGCGCGCTACCAGCACCTCTCGGGTGGCCAGAAGCAGCGCCTCGCGGTCGCCGCCGCGCTCGCCGGCCGACCCGAGCTGCTCTTCCTCGACGAGCCGACGACCGGTCTCGATCCACAGTCACGGCGCTCGCTCTGGGATGTCATCCGGCGCTTCCGCGACGAGGAGCGCGGCACCGTCGTGATCACCACGCACTACATGGACGAGGCCGAGGTGCTCTGCGATCGCATCGGCATCGTCGATCACGGCCGCTCGATCGCGCTCGGCACGCCGCGCGAGCTGGTCTCGTCGCTGGGCGCCGCGCACGTGGTCGACGTCGAGGCCGAGGGCATCGAGAGCGCGCTCGACGCGGCGGAGCTGTCGGCCTTGCCGGGGGTGGTGGAGCATCAGCGCGAGGCATCGCGCCTGACCCTCACGGTGCGTCAGCCGCACGTGAGCGTGCCCGCGCTGCTGCGGCTCATGGAGGCGCGCGCCCTGCCGCTGCGCGGACTCTCGACGCGCCACACGAGCCTCGAGGACGTGTTCGTCCACCTCACCGGTCGCCATCTGCGCGACAGGGAGGCCGAATGATCCGCGGCCGCGTGCTCGCGGCTCTGACGGGCGTGGCGTGGCGCGAGTACCTGCGCACGCCCGAGGCGGTGTTCTGGACCTACGGCTTCCCCCTCGTCATGGCCTTGGTGCTCGGCTTCGCCTTCGGCGAGGGCCGACCCGAGGCGGCGCGCATCGGTGTCGTGCGCGGCACGGAGGCGGTCGCCGCGGAGCGCTTCGCGACGCTCCTGCGCGAGCAGGGCGGTGGACGGCTGCACGTCGAGCTCGTCGACGACGAGCGGGCGCGCCGCGCGCTGACGCTCGGCGCCGTCGATCTGGTCGTACGGGGCGATGCCCAGCGACCGACCTTCGAGCTCGACCCCGTGCGACCCGGGTCGGAGCTCGCGCGCCTGCTCACCGAGGCGGCGCTCGCGCGAGCGCGGGGCGAGCGCGCGGCGGTCGAGGCCGAGGTCGTCGCGATCGACGAGCCGGGCGATCGCTACATCGACTTCCTCATCGCCGGTCTCGTCGGCCTCAACCTGCTCGGCGCCGGGCTCTATGGCATCGGCTACAACCTCGTGCTGATGCGCGAGAAGCACCTGCTGCGGCGACTCGCCGTCACGCCGCTCTCGCGCGGTGAGTTCCTGCTGAGCTACGTCGCGAGCCGGATGCTGCTCGCCCTCGTGCCGCCGCTCGTCATCGTCGGCTTCGGCAACCTCGTCTTCGGCGTGCCGGTGCGCGGGTCCTTCCTCGCGTTGATCGGGCTCTTCCTGCTCGGTGCGTTCACGTTCTGCGGCATCGGACTGCTGGTCGGCAGCCGGACGCGTTCGACCGAGACCGTGTCGGGCCTGATGAACCTCGTGATGCTGCCGATGTGGCTGCTCGGCGGCGTGTTCTTCGCAAACGATCGCTTCCCGGCGCTCGTCCAGCCGCTGGTCAAGGCCGTGCCGATGGGCTGGCTCACCGAGGCGATGCGCGGGGTGATGCTCGGCTCGCTGGAGCCGGGTGGCGTCGCGTTCGCCGCCGGCATCCTCGCGGTGATCGGGCTGCTCTGCTTCGGTCTGGCGTTCCGGTTGTTCCGTTGGAGCTGAGCCGCCCGCGTCGCGCCATGGAACCGCTCTCACCGCTCGTTATCGTCTCGCGCCGATGATCGAAGGCCTGCACCACATCGGCGTGGCCGTCCGCTCCCTGACCGAAGCCCTGCCGCAGTGGACCGCGGGCCTCGGCCTGCGCCTGGAAGGCGTGGAGGAGGTGCCGACGGAGCGCGTGCGGGTCGCGATCCTCTGGGCGGGGACCACGCGCATCGAACTGCTCGAGCCCACGTCCCCCGAATCGCCGATCGCGAAGTTCCTCGAGAAGCGCGGCCCCGGCGTGCACCACCTCGCGTTGAAGTGCGGCGACACCGCCGCGGCGATCCGCGTGCTCGTCGATGCCGGCGCCCCCTTGCTCGACCAGGCGCCGCGGCGCGGCGCGCACGACACGCAGGTCGCGTTCATCCACCCCAAGTACCTCGGCGGCGTGCTCGCGGAGCTCGTCCAGGATCCGCCGGAAGCGCACTGACCGAACCGCATCGACCGAATCAGGACTTCATGAAGGACGCCATCGCACGTCTGCAGGAGATGCGCGCGAAGTCGCTCGCGGGCGGCGGTCCCGCGCGCATCGAAGCGCAGCACCAGAAGGGCAAGCTCACCGCGCGCGAGCGCATCGACCTGCTCGTCGATCCCGGGAGCTTCGTCGAGATCGATCGCTTCGTCGTGCACCGCTGTCGCGACTTCGGCATGGATGCCGAGTCGAACAAGATCCTCGGCGACGGTGTCGTCTGTGGCTCCGCGAAGGTCGGAGGCCGCCCCGTCTACCTCTTCAGCCAGGACTTCACCGTCTTCGGCGGCTCGCTGTCGGAGACGCACGCCGCGAAGATCTGCAAGGTGATGGACCTCGCGCTCAAGATGGGCGTGCCGGTGCTCGGCCTGAACGACTCGGGCGGCGCGCGCATCCAGGAGGGCGTGGTGTCGCTCGGCGGCTACGCCGAGATCTTCCTGCGCAACACGCTCGCGTCGGGAGTGGTGCCGCAGATCAGCGCGATCCTCGGGCCCTGTGCCGGTGGTGCGGTGTACTCGCCCGCGATCACCGACTTCGTGCTCATGGTCGAAGGCACGAGCTTCATGCACATCACGGGCCCCGACGTGGTGAAGACGGTCACGCACGAGGACGTCACCTCCGAGGAGCTCGGTGGCGCGCGCGTGCATGCGAGCAAGAGCGGCGTGGCGCACTTCACGTCGCCCGACGACGCGGCGTGCCTGATGCTCGTCCGCGAGCTGCTCGGCTACCTGCCGCTCAACAACACCGAGGACCCGCCGTTCTGCGCGACGAGCGACGACCCGAACCGCGCCGACGAGCAGCTCGATTCGATCGTGCCGCCGTCGAGCGACATGCCGTACGACATGCGCGAGGTGGTCAAGCGCGTCGTCGACGACGGCCGCTTCCTCGAGGTGCACGCGGCGTATGCGCGCAACCTGATCGTCGGTTTCGCGCGCCTCGGCGGTCGCGTCGTCGGCATCGTCGGCAACCAGCCGGCCTGGCTCGCCGGCGTGCTCGACATCCATGCGAGCATCAAGGGCGCGCGCTTCATCCGCTTCTGCGATTGCTTCAACATCCCGATCGTCACCTTCGAGGACGTGCCGGGTTTCCTCCCGGGCAAGGACCAGGAGCACGACGGGATCATCGTCCACGGTGCGAAGCTGCTCTACGCGTACTGCGAGGCGACCGTCCCGAAGCTGACGGTCATCACGCGCAAGGCGTACGGCGGCGCCTACGACGTCATGTCGAGCAAGCACATCCGCGGCGACGTGAATCTCGCGTGGCCCGGCGCCGAGATCGCGGTGATGGGCGCGGAGGGCGCGGCGAAGATCGTCTTCCGCAAGGAGATCGCCGCGGCGAAGGACCAGAAGGCCGAGGAGGCGCGCCTCGTCGCCGCCTACAAGGAGCGCTTCAACAACCCGTACCTCGCGGCGGCCCACGGCTACGTCGACGACGTGATCCTGCCGCGCGAGACGCGTGCCACCTTGATCCGGGCGCTCGAGCTCACGTCGCGCAAGCGCGAGTCGAACCCGCCGCGCAAGCACGGCAACATCCCGCTCTGAGCGCCCACCGCACGCGAGGTTCCGCATGACGAGTCCCAACGCGCCGGGTCGCCCCGGTCAGCCGCTCTTCCGCCGCGTGCTCGTCGCCAACCGCGGCGAGATCGCGCTGCGCGTGATCCGCACCGCGAAGGAGATGGGCATCGAGTCCGTCGCCGTCTACTCCGACGCGGACCGCAACGCGATGCACGTCCGCCGCGCGGACCGCGCGGTGCGCATCGGTCCGCCGCCGCCGCGGGAGAGCTACCTGCGTGGCGACCTCATCATCGAGGCCGCGCGTGGCGTCGGCGCCGACTGCATCCACCCCGGCTACGGTTTCCTCTCGGAGAACGCCGCGTTCTCGCAGCTCTGTCTCGATGCGGGGATCACCTTCCTCGGGCCTTCGCCCCACGCGATCCGCGCGATGGGCGACAAGGTCGAGGCGCGGCGCGCGGCGAAGGCGGCGAAGGTGCCGCTCGTGCCCGGTCTCGAGGACGACGTGAAGGACGACAGCCTTCTCGCCGCGACGGCCGCGAAGATCGGCTATCCCGTGATGCTGAAGGCCGCGGCCGGCGGTGGTGGCAAGGGCATCCGCATCGTCCGCGACGAGTCCGGTCTGCTCGACGCCGCGCGCCTCGCCCGCGCCGAGGCGAAGGGCGCCTTCGGCGACGACCGCATCTACCTCGAGAAGTTCGTGACGCGACCGCGGCACGTCGAGGTGCAGGTGATGGGGGATCGCCACGGCAAGGTCGTCGCGTGGGGCGAGCGCGAGTGCTCGGTGCAACGGCGGCACCAGAAGCTCGTCGAGGAGTCGCCGAGCCCCGCGATCGACGCGTCGCTCCGCAAGGCGATGTGCGAGGCGGCGTGCCGACTCTCGCGCGCCGTCGACTACGTGGGGGCGGGCACCGTGGAGTTCCTCGCCTCGGGAGGTGAGTACTACTTCCTCGAGATGAACACGCGCCTGCAGGTCGAGCATCCCGTCACGGAGATGCGCTTCGGCGTCGACCTCGTGCGCGAGCAATTCCGGGTCGCCGCGGGACTTCCGGCGACCGACCCGGGCGAGCCGCGCGGGCATGCGATCGAGATCCGCGTGAACGCGGAGGACCCGGAGACCTGGTTCCCCGCGCTCGGCACGGTGCGGCGCCTCGCGACGCCCGGTGGCCCGGGCGTGCGCCTCGACGCCGCGCTCTACCGCGGTCTCGAGGTCACGCCCCACTACGACAGCATGCTCGCGAAGCTGATCGTCTGGGCCGAGGACCGGCCGGCCGCGATCCAGCGCGCGATCCGTGCGCTGCGCGAGCTGCGCATCGTCGGCGTGACGACCTCGACCTCGGCGGCCTTGAAGGTGCTGCAGAGCGACGAGTTCCGCGGCGGCGACTACGACACGGGCATCCTCGAGCGCGTCGATCGCAAGCCGTCGGAGCGCGCCATCGAGCTCGCGAGCCTCGCGGCCGCGGTCGGCAAGCTGCTCGCCTCCGAGCGCATCGGCGAGGAGACGGCCGGCAGCCCCGCGCGTCAGGGCGTGCCGAACTGGGTGCTCGTCGATCGCATGCGTCGGCTCGGCGGCAGGTTGCATTGAGCGTCGTCGTCTCGGACCCACGAGTGAGATCCGCATGAAGTACTGGACCAAGATCGGGACGCAGGAGCGGAGCTACGAGTTCGTGCACCGCGATCACGTGCTCTCCGCCGTGCGCGACGACGGCAAGCACTTCGAGGTCGATCTCTCGGCGGTCGGCGACGGCGGCGCCTTCTCGCTGATCGTCGACGGCCGCAGCTACGACTGCGTGCTCGAGCGCGAGAACGGTCGCTTCGTCGTGCAGGTCATCGGCGAGCGCATCGTCGTCGACGTGCAGGACGACCGCGAGCGCGCGGCCTCGCGGGTCGCCTCGCATCGTGCGGGTGGACGCCGCACGATCGAGGCGGCGATGCCAGGTGTCGTCGTCGATGTGCGTGTCGCGGTCGGGGACGTCGTCGCCGATGGGGCGACGCTCGTCGTCCTCGAGGCGATGAAGATGCAGAACCCGATCGCGGCCGAGGGGCACGGCAAGGTCGTGCGCGTGTGCGTCAAGCCGCGCGACGTCGTCGCGGCGGGTGCGGTGCTCGTCGAACTCGACGACGAACACGGAGCGACGTGAGTCGCCGCGCGCTCGTCCTCGTGCTCGCGCTGACGGCCTGTGCAACCGGGCCGGCACCCACGCCGTTCCGCGGCAGCGCGCCGACGCGCCTGCTGCTGCTGCCGCAGAGCGGCGAGGCGGCGGTCAGCCGTGCGGAGCAGGAGGCGCTCGACACCGTGCTCCACGAGCTGCTCGTCGCGCGCGGTTACTCGGTCGTGCCGGTCGCCGTCGCCGCGGTTGCCCTGCGGGGGCGAGATGCCGAACCGGAGGTCGGCTGGGCTGCGCTCGCCTCCGAGTTCGACGCCGACGCCCTGCTCGTGCGCGAGGCGCAGTGGCAGGTGCCGAGCGATCCCGACCACGGCGCGGCGCTCGAGCTCGCGTGGCGCATCGTCGAGGGCGGGAGCCTCGCGCCGATCTGGTCGGCGGAGCTCCGGCTCCCCGAAGGCACGATCGTCGAGGAGCGCCTGACCGGCCCCGACCACGCGATCGCCCGCGACCCGCTGCTCGCCGACGAACCCGTCCGCGGTCGCGGCCAGGGCGATCTCCGCAGGGTCATTCGCGCCACGACTCCGCTCGCGCTGGCGGAGTTCGGCCAGGCCCGCCTGCTGGAGCGCCTGCCGCGGGGATCTGCGCAGGTGCGCTGAGACGGGCCCCGCGCGACGGTCTCAGGCCCCGGCCATCCACGCCGCCTGCTGCTCGCCCTCGTTCGTCAGGTACTCACGGCGCAGGCGGAGGCGGAGGAACTCGCGGTAGAGGCGCGAGACGAGCTCGTGCAGGAGGAGGAAGTTCGCGATGCGGTCGCGGCTCCTGTCGGCGGGGCCTTCGGCCTCCTCGTCGTCGTCGGGGAGGCGCACCGAGCGCAGGCCCATGCAGGCGGCGTCGAGCACGAAGTTCCACTGGAGCTCCCCCTGGGCGAGCACGAGCTTGGCACGCCGCAGGCGACGGCCGGCGCGCAGCGCCGCGCGCGCCGAGGAGCTGCGCGAGGGGACGCCCTTGCGCATCGTGTGCTCGGTCTCGTCGTCGTCGCGGGGTGCGAAGGCGAGGAAGTCGTCGAGCGAGATACCGACGACGTGACCGTCACCGAGGTCGAAGTCGCCGCCCTCGGTCTCGAGGCGGAACCAGAGCCAGGTGAGGAACTCCTCACCGAGGAAGGCAAAGCTCGTCTGTTCGCTCATCCGTTGCCGAGCTCCACGAGTTCGTCGCTGGTGTCGTCGTCGTCGCCGTCGTCGCGGCCGCTCGCGACGCTGAGAGGCCTGCGCGTCGTCGGCTCGTCCTCACCCTGTCGCGGCCAGCGCACGGGTGAGACCTCGTCGAGGTAGCGCAGCGCTTCGCGGGAGATCCCGCTCTGCGCAGCGAGCGTGCGCGGCTCCGCTTCGCTCAGGGGCACCCCGAAGCTTCGGATGAAGAGCTTCTGGAACTCCTCGCGCATCGCCGTGGACGTCGCGAAGAGCAGGAGCAGCTTGCGATCGGGATGCCAGAGCGCGTCGACGAGCTGCACGCTGGGCAGGATGCGCGGCAGGAGACGCTGCTCGAGCTCCTGGCGGAGCTCCTTGCGCTCGCGCGCCGACATCGGCTTGCCGCGGCTGCGCTCGGCTTCGGTGCGGTGGATCGAGACCCAGATCGCCGGGAGCTTCTTCTTGTCGACGCGCACGCGGAGCCAGACGGCGTCGTCGTGGACGAGGTCCTCGACCTCGAAGCTGTCGCCGGTCGGATCACCGGGTGAGACCCAGCCGATCGACGATTCCTCGGAGGAGGCCGTCTCGATGCTGCGGAAACGCTGGGCGGCGAGCGCCGCAGCGAAGTCCGAGGAGTCGGCCGCCGGGATCTTCCCGTCGACGAAGTACGCGGTGAACCCGCCGGAGCGTCGGAACATCGGGGTGAGAACGCGAGCAGCCGGCGCGCACTCGACGCGACCGGCTGCGAGGAGGGTGGATGACGCGAACCGGGTGCGCGTCGGGCCCGCGAGCGCGGATCAGCGGGCGAACGGGTTCAGCTTCTGCCACTCCTCGTCGCGGAACGCGAGGTTGGAGCGGCCGCTCATCGCGTTGCGCGCGACGTTGCGCGCGGCGTTCGAATCGGCGTCGAACATCACCAGGATGTGGCTGGCGCGGACCTGGTCGGCGCTCGGGTTCTCACCCTTCTTGAAGCCGGTCGTCTTGACGAGGTGGTACCCGAAGCTCGTCTGGATGATCGGCGAGGTCTCGCCCATCTTCTGCGAGAACGCGGCCTTCTCGAAGATGGGGTCCATCATCCCGCGGCCGAAGAAGTCGAGGTCGCCGCCCTGCGCCGACGAGGGGCACATCGAGTGCTTCTTCGCGAGCTCCGCGAAGTCGCCGCCGTTGGCGAGCTCGGCCTCGACCGACGCGAGCTTCGCGCGCGCCTCGGCAGCCTGGCCGGAGTAGGCCGCGAGCGCGGCCTTCTGGACGATCACGGCGCGCAAGGCCTGACGCTTGACGTCGTCGTCGCTCTGGTCGCCGGGATTCTGGCCGTAGTACTTCACCAACTCGTCGACCTCGGACTTCGTGACCGACTGGCCGTCGACGATCATCACCACGCTCTCGCCCAGCGAGGCCTTCTCATCGGCCGTCATCAGGCGTGCGCTGCCGGCCTTGGGCTCGGCGGGTGTCGCGATCGTCTCCGGCTGCGGCTTGATCTGGACCTCCACGCTGCGGGTGACGAGCGCGCGGTTCGTGAAGAACGGCCTGATGGCGGTGGCGAGGCCGCCCTCCGCACCGAGCTTCTTCGTCGCGGCGAGTTCGATCCGCTTGCGCTCGATCGAGCGTTCCAGCTCCGCGAGCGGGTTGATCACGTCCTGGGCCGACTTCTCCTGCGGCTTGGCGTCTTGCGGCTTGGCCTCGCTGATGACGGTCGGGGGGACCGGCTGCGGCGGCTTCGCGGGTTCCTGGGCGGAGACGGCGCCGGCGAGCAGGCCGAGGGTCAAGAGCGTGAGGCGGGTCATGATCGGAACTGGGGTGTGCAGGGAGTGCAGACCGGGGGGAGGATGAGACCGGCGCTCGTTGGTCTGCGCAAGGCCGGCGATCGCGCCGCAGGACGATGCGCGGCACCGGATCCTCCCGCGGCGTCGCGGATGGCGGTCCCGGGCCCGGCCGCATGCGGTTGGCCGTGGCCGGGTGACGGCGCGAGGGTGCCTTGGCGCCGGGAACTCGGTGGCACCCGGTCGTTCAGGCGGAGGCGGCGTCACGCCGATCAATGGACCCGAGATCGAAGCACCCGAGATCCGCGCACCCGAGGCCGGGTGCCGGCCCGCGGCCGCCGCCGATGACGGACCAAGCACAACAGCGCCGCGACGAGCCGTCGCCGGGCCGACGGGCTCCGGAGCCCGAGCCGGGTTCGCGACGACCCCGCACCATCCTGGTGCTGGGCGGCGGTGGCATGCGCGGCTTCGCCCACATCGGCGTCATCCGTGCGATCGAGCGCCTCGGGCTCCAGATCGACGAGATCGTCGGCACCAGCATGGGTGCCGTGATGGGGGGGCTCTGCGCCGCGGGTCACGCGAGTGACGCCATCGAGTCCGTCGCGACCGAGATCTCGATCAAGGACTACCTCAAGCTCAACCTCGTGAAGTTCCTGGTGCGCGGCTACGGCCACGCCTCGGTCTACAAGGGTCAGGCCTTCCGCGACTTCCTCGCCAAGAACCTGCCGTTCTCGACCTTCGACGAACTGCCGCGGCCGTTCTTCTGCAACGCGCTGTCGCTGACGCGCGGTCACATGCGCTACTTCGGCATGCCGGGCGACGTGCACGTCCCCGTGGCCGACGCGGTGTATGCCTCGGCCTGCCTGCCGGGGGTCTTCGAACCGCCGAAGATCGACGGCGACTGGTACATCGACGGCGGGATGGCCGAGTGCCTCGCTCTCAAGGTCGCGCACGCCCGAAAGCCTGATGTCGTCATCGCGGTCGACCTCACCGCGATCGACCATCACCAGCCGGTGGCGTTCCGCGCCACGTTGCCGCACATCCTCTTCCAGACCTACGCGATCATGGGCAGCGTACTCAACGAGCACGCACTCCACCGCTACGCCGACGCGAAGGTCGTTCTGATCCGTCCCAAGGTGCACAAGGTCGGCGTGCTCGCACAGCCGGATACGCCCGAGGTCGTCCGGCTCGGCGAACGCGAGGCGCTCGAGGCGCTGACGACCAACTCGTTGACGCGCTACCTCTGCGATCCGAGCGTCGTCCGTGAGGTCGACCGCACGATCCGCAAGCCGCGTGACTACGTGCACCTCGACGTCGACCCCTCGCGCTGCATCCACTGCGGCATCTGCGCCGTCACCTGCGCGACCAACGGCTACGCCGATGTGCCGTTCGGCAGCGTCGTGCGCAAGCTCCACAACTACGAGTGCACACGGGACGCCGCCTGCGAGCGGGCGTGTCCAACCGACGCGATCCGCCTGCACAACCTCTGATCCCCGCCCGGTCCGGCCTCGCGCTGGCAGCGCCACGCGTCGACGGATAGGAAGCACGGCCTCCATGCCCTCCCGACTGTCTGGAACCGCTGTCGTCGTCGGTGCGAGCTCGGGCATCGGCGCCGCGCTCGCGATGCGTCTCGCCCACGAGGCTCGCCCGGTCGCCTTGGTTGCGCGCCGGGCCTCCGAGCTCCAGGGGCTCGTCGCCGCGATCAACACGAAAGTCGGCACGACGCGTGCGCATGCCTTCGTGCAGGACGTCACCGACGCGGCGACGGTGCTCGCCGTGATCGAACGAATCGAGCAGACGCTCGGACGGATCGAGGAGCTGCACTACACGGCAGGCGTGATGCCCGACGTGGCGCTCGACGAGTATCCGAGTGACAAGGATGCGGCCATGCTCGCGGTCAACGCGCTGGGCTGCATGCACTGGTGCAATGCGCTGGTGCCGCTCCTCGTGGAGCGCGGGCGTGGTCACATCGTGGGGGTCACGAGCGTCGCCGCGGTGCGCGGGCGGATGGATCGTCCGGGCTACAACGCGTCGAAGGCGGCGCAGGATGCGTACCTCGAGGCGCTGCGCAATCGCGTCTGGCGCCATGGCGTGCTCGTCACCACGGTCCGTTCCGGCCCGGTCCACACGCCGATGACCGAGGGCCTGAAGATCCCGATGCCGATCAGCGCCGAGCGCTGCGCGATCGGAATCCTGCGCGCACGCGACCGCCGTCGCGCGATTGCGTATGTGCCGTGGCAGTGGTGGCCGATCATGACGGTGATCCGCGCGATTCCCTCGTTCCTCTTCCGCAAGATGAAGGTCTGATTCCGTGAGCGCTGCGACGTTCCGTCCCGAGCCCGTTCTCGGTTGGGGCATGGCCATTGGCGGCGTGGCGCAGGTCTGCCGCCCGCGTTCGCTCGACGAACTCGCGTCGATCGTCACCTCGGGCGGCCACGGACCAAAGGGACTGGCGTTGCGGGGCAGCGGCTGCAGCTACGGCGATGCGGCGACCAACGTCGGTGCTCGCGTGCTCGAGTTGTCGGCGCTGAATCGCATCCTCGCCTTCGACGCCGAGAAGGGCATCGCCCGCGTCGAGCCTGGCGTGCGCATCCGCGATCTCTGGCGCCACGCCATCCCGCATGGGTACTGGCCCGCCGTCGTGCCCGGGACGATGCAGGTCTCGATGGGTGGTGCCGCCTCGATGAACATCCACGGGAAGAACGCCTTCGCCGTGGGGACCTTCGGCGATCACGTCCGCGGCTTCACACTCCTCACGCCGCGCGGCGAGACGCTGATCTGCGACCGCGAGCGCAACTCCGAGGTCTTCCACGCGGCGATCTCGGGCTTCGGCATGCTCGGCGTCTTCACGGAGCTCACGGTCGAGCTCAAGAAGGTGCACAGCGGTCGCCTGCGCGTGTGGGGGATCCCGATGCGGAGCCTCGAGGACGGAATCGCCATCATCGAGGACCAGCGCCACAAGGCCGACTACCTGGTCGGCTGGTGCGACCTCTGCGCGAAGGGCACTGCCCTCGGCCGCGGTGTCATGCACCGCGCCGACCAACTCGAGCCCGGCGAGGACGACGAGGGCCTGGCACTCCTGCGACCCGAACGGCAGGACGTGCCGGGCACGCTCTTCGGCGTCGTGCCCAAGGGCTGGATCTGGCCGGGCATGTGGTGCGCGTTCCACTTCGGTTTCGTGCCGGTGGTCAACGCGCTCAAGTACCGCGCCGGCTACCGCGAGGGTCTGCACTCGCCGTACCTGCAGACCCACGGGGCTTTCCACTTCCTGCTCGACTACGTCCCGCGCTGGCAGTGGATGGTCAAACCGGGTGGGCTGATCCAGTTCCAGCCCTTCGTTCCCGCAAGCGAAGCGCCGCGCGTGCTCCGCAAGGTCGCCGAACTCGCTCGAGCACGCGGCATCCGGCCGTACCTCGGCGTTCTCAAGCGCCATCGGCCCGATCCCTTCCTCATGACCCACGGCCTCGACGGTTTCTCGATGGCGATGGACTTCGGCGTCCCGAAATCGCCGCTGGGCCGCGACCGGCTCTGGCGCCTGACGCACGAGATGGCCGAGATCGTGCTCAGCGCCGGCGGTCGGTTCTACTGGGCAAAGGACGGAACCCTCCAATCCTCGTCGTTCGAACGCGTGCATGGCAGCGACGCGGTGCGCAGGTTCAGGGAGCTCAAGGCACGGCTCGACCCCGAGCGCGTGCTCCAGACCGACCTGTCGCGGCGCCTGATGGGGGACTGAGCCCGCCCTCGGCGCCTGTCGACCCCGTCGCGAGTGGCGCGGCGCGTTGCGCCACCTCGCCAGCGAGACGCGGTCCCCCGAGTGAGCGGCCTCTGGCATCGCGGAACACGAAGCCCGGTTGCCTCCCATTCCGCTTCGTGCAATCGAGCGTCACCACGAGGAAGCCCTCGTGCACGAGGCCGTGGCAGCGCACGCACAGCGTGACGAGATTGCCGAGTTCGGTGAGCCCGCCCTTGCTGCGCCACTGGACGTGATGCGCGTGCAGGCCTCGGCGGCCCTTGCAATGCACACAGGCGTGGCCATCGCGCGACAGCACTCTGGCGCGCAGCTTCGGCGGAGTCTCGGCATCACTCGTGATTCCCTCGGCCTTCGCCGGGTGGATTGGTTCCTCTCCATCCTCGCCGACGACCTTCTCGTCGCGGACCAGGACCTGGAACGCTCCGCCCTTGATGGCCTTTCGCCCCGGCACGTTCCCTTCAGCGTCGCTCGCCAGCACGAGCCTCAGCATCTCCTCGAGGATGTCGAGATCGCGGATCCCGGGGCCGCCTCCCAGCTCAGCGCGCAGCTTGCTGCGCGCGTTCTCCCACATCTGCCAGCGCGTGGCATCGAGTTCGAGACGCAGAGTGAAGCGCGCGTGCGGTAGCCCGCTCCCCTCCGGTGGCACCTCGCCAGCGCGAGCCCGCATGGTCAGCCGTTCGAGTTCGTCCTGCGACACGACCTGCGCCCGTTCCAGCCATGCTCCTTCCGTCTGCGGCGTGGCCACATCGCAGAGCCGACGCACTCGCGACCAGCAGATCCGGCTCCCGGCAAAGGCCTCGTCGATCGCACGCAGTTCCCTGAGGCGCAACCCCGCATGGAGCAGCTCCCGCGCCTTCCGCCGCGACATCCCCAACGCCCGCACCGCGTATGCGACCGTCGTCGGAAACCCGAGACTCTGGTGCAGCCCGCGCTCGTGCAGGTCCGCGAGGTAGAAGGCCGTCGTCCGATTGCCGAGGTCCGCGGTTCGGCAGCTTCGCCGCAACCGCACGTCGATCTCGTCAGCACCCAGCCCGTCCACGAGCTGGAACCCGGAGTCGTCCGCCGCCTCTGCCGTCGCCGCGCGCTCGAACGCGCCGTTGTCCGTGCTCGCGAACCTGCCCATGTCGACCTCGACCTCCATCCGTCCTTGGGAAAACGAACGACTGCTGACCCAGCCGAAGCCCGGCAGCGATCCCGATCTGGATCGGGACCCGCTCCTCTCCGAGCCGCCGGTTCGATGAGCCCCGGCTGTGTGTCCACTCACGGAACGGCCACCCGGAAAAAACCCTGGGCGAGTCCGTGTGACGGCCCACTCCGCCTCCGGGTGGACCGGGCTCAGGTCCACCATGCACTCACGCCCACGTTTCATCTGCGGCGCCCTGCTTCTCGTTCTCGCGTCCGCGTCCCTCTCGCCCGCGCCTTGCGCCCAGACGCCCCGTCCCCCGGTCTCGCCCGCGCTCCTCGCCGACATCGCACCGCCCCTCCACCGCGCCGCCGGTGAGGAGTCGCAGGACGCCGCCTGGTGGGCCGTTCGACGCGACTACAAGGCCGAGCTGCGCTCGGGCTTCGAGTTCATCCCCGTGCTCGGCGCGGAGTTCCAGGACCGCCTCAGCCTGCGCTGGACCACGCGCTCCGTTCGCCTCGGCAGCCAGTCGCTCGTTCTCGCGCCAAGCCCTCGAGTCGTCGCAGAAGGCGATCGCTGCGAGTTCCGGCACGCGCAGTTCATCGAACGATACGACGTCCACCCCGAGGGCCTCGAGCAGTCGTTCGTGATCCACGCATCCGAGCAACCCGATGGCGACCTCGAGGTGCTCGGTCGGATCGCCACCTCGCTCCGACCCGACGCCTGCGCCGATGAACACCGCGCCGTGACGTTCCGCGACTCCCTCGGCCGCGCCATCCTCAGCGTCGGGGCCGCGACCGCGATCGACGCGCGGGGTCGTGTGTTTCCGATGACGACGAGCGTCGACGGCACCACGCTCCGCTACGTCCTCCCTGCGACCGAGCTCGGCGGCGCGACGTTTCCCATCACGGTCGACCCACTCATCGCGAACACCTGGCTCGCCACGACCAACGATCCGGCGGCGCTCATCACCTGGATCGACGTCGCGGTCGCCGGCGATCTCGCGGGCACCGACCGCCGCATCGGCGTCGCGTGGTCGCGCACGGTGACCCAGTCGGACGTCGACACGTTCGTCTCGACCTTCCGCTCCGACTGGACGGGGCGCGTCGACGTGTTCTCGGTCATCTCCGGCACTCCCGCGCTCGAGCCGTCGTTGGCATTCCATGGACCGACGCAGCAATGGTGTCTCGCCTACTCGAAGGGCCGCTACATCGTGGAGACCTACTTCCACCCGGTCACCGAGCCCTTCACCAATCTCGGCGCCTTCCTGCCGCTCCAGTTCAGCTCCGCGTGGACCCGCTACCTCCGTCCGCGCATCTCCACGTCCCGCACGAGCGGTTCGCCGAGCGGTGTGCTCGTCGCCTACGACCGGGAGGAGCTGGTGGGGGTGGTGCAGCAGCGCGAGGTCGTGGGCGTCCTGATCGACCCCGTGGCGCTGACCCGCAGCCAGGATCTCCAGCTCGCCGCCGTCCCCGCCGGCAATGACTTCGATCGCAACCAGGTTGCGATCGCGGAGGCCGGCGGTGATCTCGGCGATGGCTGGCTCGTCGTCTGGCGCGAGCTCATGCGCAACGTCCCGAGCGACCGCTGGCGCGTCCACGGCGTGCGCCTCGACCGCTACGGCTCCGCGACCGGTCGCGCGGTCCTGGCCGATCTCCCGGGTGCCCACGTCCTCAATCCGCAGGTCGCGGGTCGCGCCGGGCGCTACCTGCTCGCCTTCGGCGTGTCGAGCGACCCCGGCTCCACCACGGCGTCGAGCATCGAAGCCGGCCGCATCGATTGGCCGGTCTTCCAGATCCCGACGCTCCTGCCGCGCCGCAACGTCGCGTCGCTGTCGGGCGGGATCCCGGGAACCGGCCTCGTGCCGAGCGACCTCAGCCACGACGAGGTCACGCGCTCGCACTGGACCCTGTGCTACACGCGCATCGCCTTCGGCGGTCTGTCCAATGAGCGCTCCTTGCGCGTCGCGATGCTCGGCCACTCGGCCGGCACCGTGCAGAGCGCCGTGCTGGTCCAGTCGAACAGCCTGCAGGTGGCAGACGCCCACGCCGCCTTCGACCCGGTCACGGGCGCGGTCATGCTCGCCTGGGGAACCTCGGGCAGCTTGCCGAACGGCGCCCGCAACCCCCTCTACGGCGATCGGCTCACGCGCAGCGCCGCGAGCGTGTCCGTCACCGGTGCGAGCTGCGGTCCTTCGAGCGCCAGTGCAGACACGCCACACGCCGGTCACGAGTTCTGTGGCCTGCGTTTGAGCGGCGCCCCGGGTTGGTCCCTCGCGGTCCTGCTGCTCGGCTTCGCTCCATTGGCCACTCCGCTCGACGTCCTCGGCATGAACGGCTGTGTCCTCCACTGCTCGGTCGACCTCAGCTTCCCGCTCGTCACGCGCGGCGACGGCAGCGCCGAGCAGATCCTGGCGATCCCCGATGCGCCGCCGTTGGTCGGTGATCTCTGGGCCCAGTTCGCGCATCAGGCCACCGGTCAGAACCCGTTCGGATGGGCGACGACCCACGCGTTGCGGATGCACCTCGAGTGAGGACGGCGCTCGGGAGCCGGCGCGACGACCGCGCCGGGAATTCCCGCCCGCGCGCCGTGACGGCAGCCGCGCCGCGTTGCTCGAAGGACCGTGGCCGGCAGAGCGCCGGCCCGAACCCCAGTTCGGAGACCTTCGATGAACAAGACCGCTGCTGTCCTCCTCGCCACCTCTCTCGGCGCGATGTCCCCGCAGGGCGTCGACGACCCGGGCTCCCGCCACCTCTCGCAGTCGCTCGTGATCGCATCGACTGCGCTCATCCCGCCGCTCGAGTTCCAGGGCGTCTTCGGACGTCTGCGGGTCGAGCTCGGCTCGGCGATCGTGCTGCCCTTCGACGAGAATCGGGGCAGCGTCAGCGAGTTCCTCGAGGCCGTCGGCCCGGCGGCGCAGATGTTCTACTTCCAGGTCCTGCGCCAGGACGAGCTCGGCCTGCACCTCTCGACGCTCCGCCGCGTCGGCGAGGACCGCGAGCTGCGCTTCGCCCAGACCGAGTCCCTCGAGGCCTGCCGCATCCGCGCCGAGACCTGCATCGCCGAGGCCGTGGGAACCAGCGTGGCCGAGGGCTGGCGAGGCAACCCGCTGGTTCTGGGAGCCAGTCCCCTGTTCCGGCCCGACGTGAGCGGCGTCGCCTACTTCGAGTTCGCCGTCGACCAGGGCGGCTTCATCGTCGTCGCGACCGGTGAGCATGACGTGCCGATCACCAACTGGAGCAGCCGGGGTGCGCCACCTTCCGCCCTGCTCCGCCAGCGCGCGCAGCAGCAGAGCCGCGTCGTCGCGCGGGTGCTCAAGGTCGACTCGCTGACCTGGGTCGCCGAAGACGCGAACGGCGCCATGATCGACAAGGTCGGCGAACTGCCGAACCAGCTCCACGACGTGCCCGCGCTCGTCGACGAGAGCACGCCCGAGTTCCGGCCGCTGCTCCGCGCCTGGCCGTCGTGGCGCGCACTCAAGGTCGGCTTCTCGGAGAGCTACCGCCCGTATCTGCGCCGGCAGGCGGCCGCGGCCCGTGAGCGTTGGGAGGCGGATCGCGTCTCCGGCGGTCCGTCGATGACCTCCGACTGGAGTTCCTGGACGACCTACGAGGCGGACGGTGGCAGCAGCGAGCAGCCGTACTACGACCAGTTCACCTACGGGAGCTGCTACGTCGGCTGTGGCCCCGTCGCCTGGGCGATGCTCTTCGGTTGGGGCGATCGTCAGGCGCACGACGGCAACCCGGCCTGGTCCTCCCGCACCGGCCTCTACCGCACCGGCGGCGGAACCTCCGCATCGGGCGCTTCGAGTTCCGCGGTCGCACCGCTGGCGATGGACAGCGGCATCGAGAACGTCATCGAGGAGCTGAACGGCTGGGTCGACACCTACTGTCTCTTCGGCGGCGGCGCGACCTGGCCGAGCGACATGGACGAGGCGCAGGGCTACCTCAGCGCGCGCACCAGCGCCACGTGCACGGGCACCGACAGCAACACCTTCATCACCTCGAGCAGCAAGCGGGAGGACGCCCGCGATTCGATCAAAGACCGCGATACCCCGGTGATCATCGGCACCAGCATGGGCGGCGGGCTCCACTACCCGGTGGCGTTCAAGTATCGCTGGCGCTCGAAGACGAACTGGCTCGGCGGCACGAGCTACGACCGCGAGTTCTACGTCAACCCCGGTTGGGGGAGCACCGGATCCTTCCAGTGGATCGAGGCGAAGACCTGGTTCGTCGGTCAGCTCTACCCCTGAGGTCGCGCGGAAGCGCAGGAGCTGAAGCGGGTGTGGCGCAGCGGCGCCACGCCCGCGCGCGTTTCAGCTCGGATCGGCCCCGTCCGGCTCGTCGAGCAGCAGCGAGAGCCGGGCGAGCCCGCGGTGGACCAGGTTGCGCACCGCCCCTTCGCTGCGGCCCATCTCGACGGCGATCTCGGCGTGCGAGAGACCGGCGAGCCGATGGAGCGTGATCGCTTCCTGGTAGTCCGGCGGGAGCTTCGCGAACGCGCTCTCGAAGCGCGCCTCGGCCTCCTTCGCGGCGAGCGCCTCGCTCGGCGTGCCCATCGTCGCGTAGAGCTCCGCGAGGGGGACCTGCGGACCGGAACTCGATCCGCCTTCGATCGGCTGGAGCTCCTTGGCCGCGTCGCGCCGCCCGCGCCCCCAGAAGACGTTCTTGTTGACGATCTTGTGGAGCGCGTGTCGGAACAGCCACGCCCGGAATGGCCCCTCGCCCCGGTACTCGAACTCGCCTTCGTCGCGCAGCACCTCGACGCAGATCGACTGCACCACGTCGCGGATCGACTCCTTCGCGCGGATGCGCGCACCGAGCTTCAGCCGCACATACGCCTCGAGGGCCGGGAGGTGTTCGACGACCAGGCTCTCGAGCGCGCGCGCATCGCCCTTCCGCGCGCGCTCGAACGCTCCGCCGTCCTCGTGCGGCGCGGTCACAGGTGAATCGTCACGGGGTGGGAGAGCGCGAGATCGCCGGTCGTGGTGTTCACGGCGACCCACATGCCCTGGACCGGCGCGCTGTTGAGGTTGGTCAAGGGCGGCAACAGGATCGCCGCCTGCGAGGTCGGATCACCCGCGCCCGCCACCGGTCGGCCGAGCACGGTGAACAGCGGTGTGCTGAATGCGCCGAGGTTCGGGATTCCGACCAGCCACACGGCAAGGCTCGACCCGCCGCCCGCCGGCAGTCCGGTGAGGTGCGCGGTGTAGGTCACGTTGCCGAGCGCATCGCAGCTCCGATGGGTCTGCGCCGCGAGCGAGGTCCACGCCGCGACCAGCGCTTCGTCGGGCGTTCCCCGCACGTGGGCCATCAGGCCGACGGTCAGCGGGGGCTGCGAAGCCCGCACCGACGGGTCGTCGACGCAGACCCCGCTGACCTCGCCGCCGGAACCGGCGCCGGTCCCGTCTGCGACGCGGCGCGTGCCGGTCCCCGATGAATCGCGTTCGGTGAGGTCGGTCAGCGAGGTGCCGTCGACGCAGTTCGCCACGTAGACGAGCTGCGAGAGCCCCGCGGGTGTCGTTGCTCGCGTGAACGAGATCAGCAGGTCGTCGCCGCCTTCGTTGTAGGCCAGCGCATCGATGTCGGCGCTCGCGGGGACGCCGAGTTCCGCTGCGGTGTGGAGCGGCGGCAAGGTCCGCCAAGCGCCGCTCGTTGCATCCCATTTGCGCCGCAGGATCGTCGCACCGCTCGGCGTGCTCCCGGCCCACCAGGGCGTGGGGACCGCGGCCTTCGTCGCCTCGGTGACCGAGAAGTACACCGTCGGTTCGAGCGGCAGATGCGCGACCACCGCGTCGTCGAGCTCCCAGAGCGCGACGTAGGTATCGAGGCTGTCGATGCGGCCCTTGCTCGGCGTCGGCCCCGGCCGGAATGCGCCGAGTTCGGTCGAGTCCGCCGCGCGCGCGGTCTGACCGCGCAGGTCCGTCGCGATCAGGCGGGCCGTGATCGGCACATAGGAGAACACGTCGGCGCCGGCGCCATCCGGCCGCGCGTGTTCCTGCGCGACGACTCCGGCCGCGCTCGCCGCCCCGGTCTGGTCCTCCACGGTGAAGAGCAGGACGTTCCAGCAGTTGCACGTGGTGAACTCCATGATCCCATCGCAGGTCGTATGGAGTTCATCCATCCCGATCGAGAAGGCGTCGACGCGGATCGGCAGGGCCAGACCGAAGACCGCGGCAAACGAGAAATCGGGTCGACCGGCCCGCGGACTGCTCGGGGCGAGCGCCCCGAACCCGGCCTTGCGCGCATAGCTGCGGGTCGTGCTCGCCGTTCCCGCACCGGCCGGATTGGGGGTGCCCGGTCCGAACGTGACGTGCAGGGGGAGCGCGATCATCGGTCCCTGATCGCGTTGGCCGGGGACACTCGCCGCGATCAACGCGGCGACCACGAGTGGGCGGGCATCCATCATGAACTCGGATCCTGGTCGCGAGGCGGCGGATCCTAACGGACGGCGATCGCCCCGGCGGCCGCGTGTTCGCGGCGCGAGTGATCACTCGTGCGACAGGGTCAGCACCGGCCGGAGGCCGAGCAGGTGCTTGCGGTTCCTCGCCGCCTCGGCGACGCGGTATGTGATCCGCGCATTCGGTGCATCGCTCATGAAGCTGCCGCCGCGCCACGGTTGCACCGCGTCGGGATCGTCGGGGCCGTCGGTCCACTCGGTCACCCGGCACCATTCCCAGACGTTGCCGAGCACGTCGTGCAGACCGAAGGAGTTGGCGCGGAACGATCCGACCGGCGCGTGCACGGCATGGCCATCGTCGAAGTCCGGCTCCACGCGCCCGGCGACGCGGAAGCCCTCGGCCCGTGCCTTGTCCGAGAGGTTGGCCGCCCCGCGGAGCGAGCTGCGCTCCCGACCCGTCCACCACGGTGTGTCGGTGCCGGCGCGCGCCGCGTGCTCCCATTGCGCCTCGCTGGGGATCTCGAGGCCGAGACGCCGGCAGAACGCGGCGCATTCGAGCCACGAGACGGACTCGACCGGGTGCCGTCGCGACGCCACACCCACGGCCCGTCCCGCCTGCTGGTCGGACGCGAAGACGCTCGGTGTGCTGCCCATGACGCGCTGCCATTGCGCCTGGGTGATCTCGAACTTCGCGATGAGGTACGGGTCCAGCGCGAGTCGCGTGAACCGCGTCTCGTCCTGGCCGCGCGCCGCGTCGTGATGCGGCGCGTCCGGACGATCCGCCTGCGAGCCGATCGCGAGCTCGCCACCTTCGATCAGCACGAGGACCGGATCGTCGTCGTCGTGTGCGATCCGCAGGACCCCGTCGGGACCGCGCTCGGGCAATCGACCGTTCGCGGTGGCGACGGCGAACTCGAACGAGCCGCTGGCCGGGTCCTGGCCGAGCGGGACCAGCCCGATGATCGGCCGCAGCTCGATCCCGTGCCGCGCCTTGATCCCCGCGATGGCGTGCGCCCAGGCCGCTGCGTGTTGCGTCACCGTGCGCGCTTCGATGTCCCGCGCCCGGTCGAGCCGTTGCGCGACCTCTGCGTACGTCCCGCCCTCTCCCACGAGCCGTGTGAGGTCCGCGTGGAGCATGCGCAGTCCCTCGAGCAGCACGGTCTCATGCGCGCTGAGCGCGGCACCGCGCCCCGCGAGCCCCTCGATCTCCGAGGCGATCTCCGCACAGCGCGCCCGACCGCCCGTCGCCGCGGCTCGCGCGAGCCAGGCTTCCAGGTCCGCGACGCGCCGCGGGTGCACCGGCCAGAGCTCCTCCTCGGCCTCGCGCAGGAGCTCGCGGACGGTGCCGCGCATCGCCAGGCGGTCGAAGCGGCGCAGGTTCTCACTCGCCTCCAGTCCCAGCCGGACGATGACCGCGAGCGCGATGACCGCGGCGAGCAGCACCGCGCCGCCGATCGCGAGCGGCGCGCGGTGCCGCCGCGCGAACTTCAGGAAGCGATACCCCGCGCTCGGCGGCCCCGCGAGCACGGCCTCGCCGGCGAGATGACGGCGGAGGTCCGCAGCGAGCTCGGAGACGCTCGCATAGCGATCGCCCGCCGACTTCGCGATGGCCCGCGCGACGATCCAATCGAGCTCGCCGCGCAGGTCGCGGGCGAGTGCTCCGACCGTGGCTCCGCGTCGCTCCGCGATCGCGGCCGCGTCGGCCGGCGCCGCTGCGGCGAACCGGCGGCTCGGCGACGGCGGCTCCTCCTCGCGCAGGATCCTCAGCATCTCGGGCAACCCGGCGCATTCGAGGCGGTCGTCGGCGAAGGGACGCAGTCCGCTGCCGAGCTCATAGAGCATCACGCCGAGCGCATAGACGTCGGTGCGCACGTCGACGCCCCGGCCGTCGCCCCGCGCCTGCTCGGGGCTCATATAGGCCGGGGTGCCGATCGGTCGGCCCAGCTCGGTGTCCAGGGCCGACGTCATCCGCGTGCTGTCGAAGGCCTTGGCCAGGCCGAAGTCGATGACCTTCGGCCGCGCCCGACCTCCCGTCTCCTTCACCAGCACGTTCGACGGCTTGAGGTCGCGGTGGATCACGCCGTTCTGGTGCGCGTGGTGGACGGCATCGCAGACCTCGGCGAGCAGGGCGAGGCGCTCGCGGACCGGGAGTCGCCGCTGGTCGCACCAGGTGCTGAGCGCGACCCCGTCGACGTATTCCATCGCGAGGTAGGGGCGACCCTCGTCGGTGGCGCCGGCCTCGTAGACATGCGCGATCGCCGGGTGGTCCATGAGGGCCAGCGCCTGTCGCTCGGCGACGAAGCGCGCCAGCGCCTCGGGTCCACCGCGGTCGTCGCGCACGATCTTCAATGCCACGAGCCGCCGCACCGGCTCGCGCTGCTCGGCGAGGAAGACCTCGCCCATGCCGCCCCTGCCCAGCGTCCTCAGCACGAAGAACGACCCGACCTTCGAGATGGGCGGCCGCGCGAGCAGGCCACGGTCGCGCAGCCTCGCCACGCGGCGCAGGAGCTCGTCGGCGTGCGCCGGGTGCGCCGCGCACAGCGCTTCGAGGCCCTCCTCGCCGGTCGACTCGAGGCGCTGGAGCCCCTCGGCGAGCAGGGTCTCCATGCCGAACTCGTCGGACGGGCGATCGGAATCGGTCTCGGCCACGGCGGCGCGAGGTTAGCGGGGGGCTGCGCGCGGGTCTGTCCGAAGGGCGGGTCTGCGGGGATTCGTGTGCTCGACCGTGACGGAACCGCGCGGGGCTTGCTGGAGAGGACATGGCACAACCACTCGCTTCCGGCGGCCCGCGCCGAGCCGCGGCCTTCCTCCCGCTCCTCCTCACGGCTCTCGCGCCCGACCGCGCAGCCCGCGCCCAGCAGCCCTCGATCCTCGACCTCTGCATCCTCGGCACGCGCCGCGAACTGCCGCTGCCGATCGCAGGCTTCGTCGGCCAGCTCGAGGCCGAGCCGCTCGCCCTCGTGACCCGGCAGCAGCTCGCGGCCGCCGTCGCGGCGGGACTCGTGCTCCACGACAGCGTCGTCGTCCAGCAGCTCGCCGAGCGCCGAGCGGGACTCGGCTTCGGTCCGCTGCGGAGCGTGCCGTCCTTGCTCGACGGCGATCTCGAACTCGACGCGGCGGTCCGCCTCACGGCGGCGAGCGACGAGGGTTCGCTCAACCGACCCGTGGCCTGCCGCGCGACGATGAGCCTGCGGAGCGAGCCGGCGCACACGGTGTTCACGCGACACATCCGCTTCCGCGACCACGAGGGTGCCGATCGCTTCCTGGCGCTCGAGTTCCGTCGCGATCACGATCTCCGCTTCTCGGCGACGCTGCCCGACGGCCTGACCGTCCTCGAGGATCTCGTCGACACCGGGGAGCGCAGCCATTGGGATCAGATGGCCCTCGTCAACCGCGGCGGTACGACGGCACTCGAGATCGCGCGTTTCGAGCTCGAGATCGACTACGACGTCGACGATTTCCTGCGCTCGCCGACGACGACGCGGATCACCATCCCGCTGGTCGATCGGAGGATCGACGCCGTGCTCGGCGCCGGAGAGGCCGTCCTGCCTCTCTCGGACTTCGCGCGCGCGACGCGCCGCGCGTTCGCGGGAGTCGATTCCTCGTCCCCGGGCTGTGTCCTCCTCGCCATCGACGACCTCGGCAAGAGCGGCAGCGACGGCGGCTCGGGCCCCAACCCCAAATACGGCGGTCGGATCGACCTGCTCTGCAGCGAGTTCGTCTCCTGGTACTACCACCAGAGCGGCGTCTCGATCCTCGGCTTCGCCGAGGAATTCAAGGACATCACCGGCACCCAGCAGCTCCACGACCTGTTCCGGTCCGCACGACGGCTCTACCGCTACGACAGCGGCAGCTCGGCGCGCCGCTTCGAGGACCCCGACACCGGCGCGGTCTACACGCCCCGAGCCGGCGACTTCCTGGAGTGGCGCAAGAACGGGTCCGCCATGCACTCCATGATGCTCCTCTCCTACGACGAAGCGACGAAGGTCGCGCGCGTCGTGAACGGCCCGTGGCCCGTCCGCCTCATGGACGCCGACCTGCAATGGTGGGAGGAGCTGAGCTCGAACGAGCACGACTTCTGGGTCGGCGCGATTCCGCGTTGAGCGGATGAACGGATGGGCCGCGGGCCCTCCGGCACGGCCTGGGCACGGGAGCGAGGCCTCGCTCTGCCGCGACTCGCCGAGCGCACGCCCCCCTTGCCGCCTTTGCCCCACGCGCCTAACGCGGCCGGGCATGGCGACACCGCCCGACCGCGCCGTTCGCGCGCTGCTCCTCCTGACGCTCGGCGCCACCGCTCCGGCGCAGAGCGTCGTGCGCAGCTTCGACGGCGCGCTCGCCGGGCAGCGCTTCGGCGGCGCCATCGATTTCGCGGGGGATGCGAACGGCGATGGCGTCGACGAGCTCGTCGTCGGGATGAGCCTGGACGCCCGCAATGGCGCGCAGGCGGGGGCGGTGGCCCTGCTCTCGGGACGGCACGGCGAGCCGCTGGTGGAGATGCTCGGCGCGGCCGGGGACCGGCTGGGATCTGCGGTCGCGGGATTGGGCGACGTCGACGGCGATGGGCGCGCGGACTTCGCCGTCGCGGCGCCCTATGACGACCGCGGCGGGCGCGATGCGGGGGCCGTCGTCGTCGTCTCGGGGGCGAGCGGGGTGCTGCTCTGGACCGCGTTCGGGCATGCGCCCTTCGAGCAGCTCGGGCTCGCGCTGGCCAATGCGGGGGACCTCGACGGCGACGGGCGCGAGGACCTGGCCGCGGGGGCCCCGCTCGCGACGGGCGCGGCCGAGCTCGCGGGCCTCGTGCGCGCGTATTCGGGGGCGAGCGGTGCGCTCCTGCACAGCTGGGCCGGCGTGCAGGCGGGGGAGAATCTCGGCAGCTCGCTCGCCGCGGCCGGTGACCTCGACCGCGATGGCCGCGGCGATCTCGCGATGGGCGGCATCGAGCGCCTGCGCTTCGGCGCGGGCCTCGTGCGGATCGTCTCGGGAGCGAGTGGCGTCGAGCTGCGCACGCTGCGCGGGATCGGCGGCGACGAATTCGGCCATGCGCTCGCCCTGGGACCGGATTGGAACCAGGATGGCTGGCCCGAGCTCGTGGTGGGGGCGCCCGCGCGCAATGTGTCGAGCGCGCTGAGCAGCGCCGGTGCCGTGCTGGTGATCTCCGGCCGCGACGGCAGCACGCTCGCGACGATCGACGGCCGCGCGCGCTTCCAGCGCCTCGGTCACGCCCTTTCGATCCCCGCCGACCTCGACGGCGACGGCGCGCCCGATCTCGCCCTCGGCTCGCTCAATGGCAGCGTCGAGCTCTGGTCGCTCGTCGGGCCCACCCGCCTCTTCGCGCAATCCGGGGCCGGGCGCCACGGCTCGGTGCTCGGCGACGGCGGCGACGTCGACGGCGATGGCGCGCACGACCTGCTCGTCGCCGCGCCGCTGGCCGGCGCGGCGCAGGCGGGCCGCGTCGAGGTGCTCGCGTTCACGCCCAGGTCCTTCGTCGGGAGGCCGAGCTCCGTGCCCATCGCGGCGGGCGCGCGTCAGGACTGGCAGATCGACGCGGGACCGGCAAACGCCGGGCGCTTCTATCTGGTCCTCGGCTCGCTCTCGGGCATCGCGCCGGGCACGCCGCTGGGTGCCGTGACGCTGCCGCTCAACCTCGACCCATACAGCGTGGCCTCGATCGGCGGCCTCAACCTGCCGCCCTTCGTGCAGTCGTTCGGCGTGCTCGATGCCGGCGGTCGCGCGAGCGCGGCCTTCGTCGTCTCACCGGCGCTCTTCACCGGTCTCGCCGGCCTCACGCTCGACCACGCCTTCGTGCTCCTGCCGAGCGGCGGTGGCATCGACTTCGCGAGCAACCCCGCACCCATGAGGCTCCGGCAATGAGGCGACGCCGACTGGCCGCATTCCTCGCCGCGGCAATCGGCCTGCCGCTCCCGGCGCAGGACCCGCCCGGGTTCACGACCGAGACGCTCGTGACCGGCCTGGATCTCGCGAGCGCCATGGCCTTCGCGCCCGACGGCCGGCTCTTCGTCCTCGAGCGCGGCTCGGGCACCGTGCGTTACGTGCGCGACGGCGTGCTGAGCGCGCCCTGGGCCACGATCGCGACGACCGGCGCCGTCGGCGAGGGCGGCCTGCTCGGCATCGCGATCGACCCCGACTTCACGACCACGCCGTACGTGTACCTCCTCTACACGCGCTCGATCGCCGGGCGCTGGGAGACGGTGATCGAGCGCCGGCTCGAGGTCGCGGGCGTGGGCGTGCAGCCGCAGCCGATCGGCCCCGCGCTCTTCGCGGGCGGACGGCATTGCGGCGGCCCGCTGCTCTTCGGTCGCGATGGGACGCTCCTCGCCGTCCTCGGCGAGGGCGGCCTCGAGCTGCTCTCGCAATCGCTGGCGCACCCGAACGGCAAGGTGCTGCGCCTCCTGGTGCCGGGCGGCGCCGCACCGAGCGACAATCCCTTCGTCGGTATCGCCGGGGCCTCGCCGTATGTCTTCGCGTGGGGCATCCGCAATTC
This sequence comes from Planctomycetota bacterium, assembly GCA_020848735.1. Taxonomy (GTDB): domain Bacteria; phylum Planctomycetota; class UBA1135; order UBA1135; family UBA2386; genus JACRLW01. The sequence goes on from JADLHO010000065.1 coordinate 35,891, forward strand.
GTTCGGCCTCGCTTTGCATCCGTCGACCGGCGAGCTCTACGAGACGGAGAACACCGCCGCCGGCGGCGACGAACTCAATCGCATCCTCGCCGGTCGCAACTACGGTTGGCCGATCCACGACGGTCGCGAGCTCGTGCCGGATCCCGCGACCGAGGATCCGCTCTGGACGCAGCTGCCCGATCCGGCGCTCACGGGCGCGGACTTCGCGACGGGACCGCATCTGCCGCCCTCGCTGCGCTCCGCGCTGATCGCCGCGGCCTACAACGACGGCACGCTGCGCGCCTTCGACATCGATGCGGCGACGGGCACCGTGCGCGGTCACTCCGTCTTCGCCACGCACGGCGCGGCCTTCGGCGTGCTGGATGGACCCGACGGCGCGATCTACGCGCTCGTCCATCCCACGCGCTTCGAACGCGGCGCGGACCGCATCGTGCGCTACGTGCCGCAGGCCGCACCCTCGCCGGCGTTGCAGATGAAGGCGGTCTCGAACGTCGCGCTCGGCGGCAGCCTCACCTTCGGCGTCACCGCGAACGCGGGGGAGATCGCGTTCGTCTGGGCGGCGCCGGGTCCGAATCCGCAGCCCGTGCCGACGCCGTTCGGCGAGCTGCTCGTACCCATCGTGTTGCCCCTGCCGGGCATCGCGATCGGCGCCGATCGGCGCGGCCATCTCGCCCTCGCGCTGCCCGACGATCCGACCCTGCGCGGCGTGACGGTGTATGCGCAATGCGCCGCGATCGCCGGGCCCGCGCTGCGCATCGGCGGCATGGCCGCCTACGTCCTGCATTGAGCGAGGTGCGCGGCGTGCACGCGCCGCGCGAATTCGGCACCGGCCGCGCAGGCCTCGCCCTCGTCGTCGAAGCCCGCGGTGAGCACGACGAGCACGTAGGGCGAGGGCCCGAAGGGGTCGACGATCGCGGCGTCGTGCGCGATGCGGGTGATCGAGCCGGTCTTGTGCGCGACCACGGTGCCGTCCGGCAGCCCGGCCGGGATCATCGTCCTGAACTCCTGGCCGGCGAGGATCTCGAGCATCGCGCGGCAGGACGCCGCCGAGGCCGCCTCGCCCCGCGCGATCGCGCGCAGCAGCACGGCGAGGTCGCGCGCGGTGGCGACGTTGTTCAGCCCGGCGCGGAAGGCCTTCCCATCCTCGACCCCGCGCCGCACCTGCATGCCGTGCGTGGCGCCGAGCGCCTCGATGCCGGCCTGCACGCGTCGCGCGTCGAGGCGCTCGATGAGCAGGTTCGTCGCGAGGTTGCTGCTCCGCCGGATCATGCGCGTGACGAGCTCGCGCGCGCTGCGCGTCGCGCCGCGGGCTTCGAAGAGCTCGGGATCGCTGTCGTCGCCCGCGCTCAGCGAGTAGGGCGAGCCGTCGACGATGCTCGCGAACTCGTCGTGGACGGGGAGCTGGGCCTCGAGATCGAAGTCGCCGGCGTCGGCGCGCCGGAAGGCCTCGATCATCACGGCGAGCTTCATCGTGCTCGCGGCGTGGAAGCTCGCGTCGGGGTCGAGCGCGATCTCGGCGCCGCCGTCGAGAGCGAGGTAGACGAGGGCGATGCGCCGACCCGCGTGGGGTTCCGCGAGCGCGCGCAGCTCCGATTCGAGGTCGCCGAGCACAGGGCGCTTCGTGGCGCAGGCGGCGAGCAGCACGAGGACGCCGGCGAGGGCCGCGCGCGGCGGGAGCGGAGGACGGGAGCGCGTCGGTCGGGGCACCTCGGGATCGGAGCGCCCCATGCGGTCCGCCGCGAGGGTCCCGTCGGGATCGCGGCGGCGCCGCGCTGGCCTGGCCCCGCCCTGAGCCCTAGAGTCCCCGCCACGGCCGGCGGGCGGTGGCGATTGCTCGCGCCGCGCGGCGCAGCGATTCCGCACGGTCAGCGCGCACATTGTGCCGATGACCGTCCCGGCTCGATCCTCCCCACAGAAGACAGCGTGAGTTTCACTTCCCTCGGGCTGAAGCAGCCCATCCTGCTCGGCGTCGAAGCTGCGGGCTACGAAGCCCCGACTCCGATCCAGGCACAAGCGATCCCCCTCGCGAGATCGGGGCGCGACATCGTCGGACTCGGACAGACGGGCAGCGGCAAGACGGCCGCCTATGGCCTGCCGATGCTCGATCGCCTCGTCGGCGGTCAGCCCGGCCTCCGCGGCCTGATCCTCGTCCCCACCCGCGAACTCTGCGTGCAGGTCGCCGAGAACCTGCGCGTCTTCGCGCAGTTCTCCGGCCTCCACGTGCGGACGGCCTTCGGCGGCATCCCGCTCGGCGTGCAGGAGGCGGCGATCAAGCGCGGCCTCGACGTGCTCGTCGCGTGCCCGGGTCGCCTGCTCGATCACCTGCAGTTCAACACGGTCACCCTCGATCGCATCGAGATGCTCGTCCTCGACGAGGCCGACCGCATGCTCGACATGGGCTTCATGCCCCAGATCGGGCGCATCCTGTCGCGCATGCCGCGCGAGCGGCAGAACATGCTCTTCAGCGCGACGATGCCGTCCGACATCGAGCGGCTGGTGCGCGATCACTTCGGCGAGTTCCAGCGCATCCAGGTCGGTGAGCTGTCCCAGGCGGCGACGACGATCACGCACCGCTTCGAGTCGGTGGCCGCCACGGAGAAGGAGCGGCGCCTCGAGCAGATCCTGCGCAGCCGGAGCGGCACCGTGCTGGTCTTCGTGAAGACGAAGAAGCGCTGCGAGGAGCTCGGGCGCAAGCTGCAGCGCGCGGGACTCCCGGCGGACTCGATCCACGGCGACAAGAGCGCGGAGTCGCGCCACGTCGTGCTCCAGGGCTTCATCCGCGGCAAGGTGCGGCACCTGGTCGCGACGGACGTCGCGGCGCGCGGCATCGACGTCAGCGACATCGGTCTCGTCGTCAACTTCGAGATGCCGCGCGCGGTGGAGGACTACGTCCACCGCGTGGGGCGCACGGGGCGCGCCGGGACCGAGGGCGAGGCGCTGAGCCTCGTCGGCAAGATGGAGCAGGGCATCCAGCGGCAGGTGCTCGAGCACCTGGCGAAGACCTCGACGAACGCGCGGATCGAGGTCGACGGCCGGGTCGTCTCGGGTGGCCGGCCGAAGGAGCGGGCTCCGCGGGTCGAGGCGGCGGATCCTGTCCGCGAGGCCGAGGCGGGCGACGGCGAGGAGCGCGCGCCCGAGCGCCCGCGCGGGCGCGGGCGTGAGCGCGACCGGGGAACCGTGTCCGACGAACGCGCGCGGCCCCGCGAGACCAGATCGCCCCGCGAGACGGCGCCGCCCCGACCGCCCGTGCGGCGGGCGGCGGATCGGGCGGTCACCCTCTCCAGCGCGCCGAGTTCGCCGCGCGAGAGCGGCTTCGGCGATGGCATCGAGGGGCCCGCGCCGGGACGTGGCCGACCGGGCGCCGGAGGCTCCGGGCCGCGACGTCGTTGAATCGGCGTCGTATCAGGACCTAGCAGGGCGCCGCCACGCGGCGCAACGCCAAGCCCACCGATGATCGGACTCGTCTTCGACTACCAGTACTTCCTCTACGTCGGCCCCTTCCTCCTCCTCGCGCTCTGGGCGCAGTGGAAGGTGAAGGGCACCTTCGCGCGCTACGCGCAGGTCGGACTGCGCTCGGGGGTCTCGGGCGCCGAGGTCGCGGCCCTGATCCTGCGGAACTCGGGCCTGCCCGACGTCCGCATCGAGGCGGTCGACGGGATGCTCTCGGATCACTACGACCCGCAGACGCGCACCGTGCGCCTCTCGCGCGACGTGCTCACCGGCCGCTCCGCCGCGGCGGTCGCCGTCGCCGCGCACGAGTGCGGCCATGCGCTCCAGCACGCGCAGGGCTACCAGGCGATGCAGTGGCGCACGGCGCTCGTGCCGGTCGTCAACCTGGTCAACACGCTGGCGATGCCGATGTTCCTGTTCGGCATGTTCCTCGTGCCCTTCCAGGTCTTCGCGCTCATCGCGGTGATCGCGTTCGGTGCGGGCACCCTCTTCCACCTGGTCACGCTGCCGGTCGAGTTCGACGCCTCGTCGCGCGCGATCCGCATCGTCGAGCAGTCGGGGATCGCGACCGCCGAGGAGATGGTCGGGGTCCGCAAGGTGCTCTACGCCGCGGGCTTCACCTACCTCGCCGCGACGCTGATGTCGGCCGCCGAGCTGGTCTACTGGCTCGTGCGCTCGGGGCTGCTGGGCGGGAACCGCAGCGAGGACTGATGCGCCGCGCCGCGCCGCACGGTCGCGGCGTCGCGAACTCACCACAGGCGTCGGCGAATCGTCCCCGCTAGCATCGCGCGGATGGATAGGCGCAAGACGCTCGGCGAGTTCCGAGTGAACGGCGAGCGGCGTGAGGTGGCCTACGAGCCGCACCGCACGCTCCTCGAGGTGCTCCGTGAGGACCTCGGTCTCACGGGCACGAAGCACGGCTGCGAGCTCGGCGAATGCGGGGCCTGCACCGTGCTCATCGACGGCACCCCGGTGCTCTCCTGCCTCACCCTCGCCCAGGAGGTCGAGGACCGCCCGATCGAGACGATCGAAGGCATGGCCGACAAGGGCGAGCTGCACCCGCTGCAGGATTTCTCCGCGGAGCTCGGGGCCTCGCAGTGCGGCTACTGCTCGGCGGGCTTCATGCTCGCGGCGAAGGCGCTGCTCGCGGCGAACCCGGCGCCGACGCGCGACGAGATCCGCGCGGCGCTCGCGGGCAACCTCTGCCGCTGCACCGGCTACGTGAAGATCTTCGAGGCCGTCGAGCTCGCCGCGGCGAAGCAGCGCGGCGAGCCCTGCACGCCGAGCCGGGAGTGCACGCATGGCCACTGAGGACAGGGGACCGGCGCCGATCGAGCGGCCCGAGGGCAAGCACCTCCACGCCGTGCCGGACGATCGCCTCGCGGTGGTCGGCAAGCCCTGGCGCAAGATCGACGCGCGCGCGCGCGTGACCGGTCAGACGCGCTACGCCGACGACCTGAGCGCGCCGCGCATGGCGTTCTGCAAGCTGCTCCGCAGCACGCAGGCACACGCGCGCATCGTGCGGATCGACACGAGCGCGGCCGAGGCGATGCCGGGGGTCTACGCGGTGCTCGTCGGCAAGGAGCTGCCGATCGCCTTCGGCATCCTCCCCGTGAGCCAGGACGAGCACACGCTCTGCATCGAGAAGGTGCGCTTCGTCGGCGATCCCGTCGCGGCCGTCGCCGCGGTCGACGAGGACACGGCCTGGGAGGCGTGTCGGCGCATCGTCGTGGAGTACGCGCCGCTGCCGGTGGTGTCCGACGTCTTCGAGTCGGCGGCGACGGATCCGCAGGCGCCCGCCGAGCACCGCATCCACGACTACGGCCGCGTCGGCAACTTCCACCGCCAGGAGAACCTCGAGTTCGGCGACCTCGCGCAGGGCTTCGCCGAGAGCGACCTGGTCCGCGAGGACTACTTCTTCTTCGAGGGGAACACGCACCTCCCGATGGAGGAGCACGCGACGCTCGCGCAGTTCGATCCCGACGGCAAGCTCTGCGTGCAGTCGAGCACGCAGACGCCGCACTACCTGCACCGCGCGCTCGCGAAGGTGCTGGCCGAGCACGTTCCCGCGCACAAGATCCGCGTGATCGCGTGTCCGAACGGCGGCGGCTTCGGCGGCAAGAGCGATCCGTTCAGCCACGAGATCGCGGTCGCGATGCTGTCGATCAAGACGGGTCGGCCCGTCAAGATCACGCTGACGCGCGAGGAGGTCTTCTACACGCACCGCGGGCGGCACCCGGTGCTCATGCGCTCGCGGATCGGGGTGTCGCGCAGCGGACGCATCAAGGCGCTCGACTTCGAGTCGCACCTCGATGGGGGCTCGTACGGCAGCTATGGCACCGCGAGCACCTTCTACACGGGTGCCCTGCAGTGCGTGACGTACCAGGTCGAGAACTACTGGTTCCGCGGCGCGCGCCACTTCACGAACAAGGCGCCCTGCGGGCCGAAGCGCGGCCATGGCACGCCGCAGCCGCGCTTCGCGCTCGAGGTGCAGCTCGACAAGCTCGCGGTCGAGCTCGGACTCGATCCGGTGCGCATCCGCCGCGACAACCTCACCGAGGCCAACTCGCTGACCGCGAACTGGATGCGCATCGGCACGCAGTCGCTGCGGCAGTGCATCGACAAGGTCGTCGATGGCTCGCGCTTCCTCGAGCGCTGGCAGAAGCAGCCCTACGGCAAGGGGCTCGGCCTCGCGTGCTCGAGCTACCTCTCGGGCGCGGGCCTGCCCATCTACTGGAACGCGCTGCCGCACTCCGGCGTGCAGCTCAAGCTCGACCGCAGCGGGCTCGTCACCGTGTTCTGCGGCAGCACCGACATCGGGCAGGGCAGCAACTCGATCCTCGCCTACGTGGTCGGCGAGGTGCTCGGGCTCGAGCCGCAGGATCTGCGCGTCGTGACGTCCGATACGGATCTCACGCCCGTCGACCTCGGCAGCTACAGCTCGCGCGTGACCCTCATGACGGGCAACGCCGCGCTCCAGGCCGCCGAGCGCGCGCGCGATCTGATCGTGCCGCACGTCGCCGACAAGCTCGGCGTCCCGCGCAACCGCATCGGCTTCGCCAAGGGCCGCGTCTTCGACGTGGGGGACCCCGACCGCGGCATGCCCTTCGCCGATGCGGTCCAGCTCGCCGAGAGCAAGCTCGGCACGCTCGGCACGACGGGCTCGTACCGGCCGCCGAAGTCCCCGGCGCGCTACAAGGGCGGCGGCGTCGGTCCGAGCGCGAACTACTCGTACACCGCGGCGGTCGTGGAGGTCGACGTCGATCCCGAGACGGGCATCTACAAGGTGCCGCGCGTGTGGGTCGCGCACGACATCGGTCGCTCGATCAATCCGTGCCTCGTGATGGGGCAGGTCGAGGGTTCGGTCTACATGGGTCTCGGCGAGGCGATGATGGAGGAGATGAGCTATCGCCCGGATCGCTTCGGCGTGCACAAGATCCCGTCGATGCTCGACTACAAGTCGCTCACCTCGATGGAGATGCCCGAGGTCACCACCTGGCTCGTCGGCGATCCCGATCCGAACGGGCCCTTCGGTGCGAAGGAGGCCGGGCAGGGCCCGCTCCTGCCGATGATGCCTGCGGTCGCCAACGCGATCTTCGACGCGGTCGGCGTGCGCGTGGACGAGGTGCCCGTGACCCCCGAGAAGGTCTTCGCGGCGATGGAGCTCGCCCGCAAGGGCAAGGACCCGCGCGTGGGACCGACGCGGACGCCACCCGTCGAGTGGCCGGAGGCGCGGCGCGTGCGCACGCCCTGGCAGGGCGGCACGGGCCTCGAGATCGAGCGCGAGCAGGAGGAACTCGCCGCGTCGCGGGGCAACGGCCCGAAGGGAGGTGCGTGATGCTGAGGCTGCCGAAGTTCAGCTATCACCGCCCGACGAGCGCCGCCGAGGCCCAGCGCATCGCGGCGGAGCACGGTCCCGATGCGCGCTTCGTCGCCGGGGGCACCGACCTCTACCCGAACATGAAGCGCCGCGTGCAGCGGCCGGGTCACGTCGTGGCGCTCTCGCAGTGCGCGGAGCTGCGCGGTGTCCGGGGCGACGCGCGGCAGGGGATCACCCTCGGCGCGATGACGACGCTCGCCGCGATCGAGCGCGATGCCCTGCTGCGCGCGCAGTACCCCGCGTTCGTGCACGCCGCATCGGTGGTGTCGACGCCGCTGCTGCGCAACATGGGCACGATCGGCGGCAACCTGCTGCTCGACACGCGCTGCAACTACTACGACCAGAGCCACGAGTGGCGCGAAGCGATCCAGTTCTGCAAGAAGTGCGACGGCACGGTGTGCTGGGTCGCGCCCTCGAGCCCGCGGTGCTGGGCCGTGCAGTCGAGCGACACCGTGCCGCTGCTCTGCGCGATCGGCGCCGAGGTCAGCCTGCTCTCGGGCGACGGCGAGCGCCGCGTGCCCCTGCGTGAGCTGTACCGCGACGACGGCATCGAGTACCTCAGCAAGCGCAGGGAGGAACTGCTGACCGCGTTGCACCTCCCGGCGAACGACGGCTGGCGCGCGTCGTACCGCAAGCTGCGCCGCCGCGGCTCCTTCGACTTCCCGGTGCTCGGCGTCGGCGCGTGCCTGCGGCTCGAGGGCGATCGCGTCGTCGAGGCGGACCTGCGCATCGGCGGCGCCGGCTCCTGGCCGATCCCGGCCACGCGCACGGTCGAGATGCTCCGGGGCGCGGAGCTGCGCTACGGCGATCCGGCGAGCGACGAGCTGATCCGCGCCGCCGCGCAGGAGGCCTACAAGCCGACCCGCGCGATGGACAACACGGACCTCGACGCACACTGGCGCAAGAAGATGGCGCCGGTCTTCGTCGCCCGCGCGATCCGCGATTGCCTGCCCGGGGCACCCGAGCGCATCGACGAGCGCGAATGAGCGGATCGCGTCGTCGACGGCGTCGCTTCCGCATCGCGGCGGTGTTGCTCGCCGTCCTCGCGGCGCTGTTCGCCGTGGAGTTGCTCTGTCGGGTGGTCTGGCCGACCCCGCTGTCGATCGCGGGCAGCGAGCGGGAGTCGTGGCGCGCCAATCCCGAGTTCGCGAAGCGCTACTTCGTCGCCGATGCCGAGCTCGGCTTCGCGCCGCGGCTCGGCAACGAGGTCTACGGCGAAGACGGGTGCCGGGTGCACGCGTATCCGCGCGAGCGGCAGGCGGGTGTGCGCCGCGTGCTCTTCCTCGGCGACTCGGTGACCTTCCGCGACCGTATCGTCGCCGCCATCCGCGCGCGCGCCGGCGAAGCGGGCCGCGAGTACTTCAATGCGGGAGTCGAGGGCTACAACACCGCGCAGGAGCTCGGCTGGTTCCGCCGCCACGGCGCGGCGCTGCGACCCGACCACGTCGTGATCGCGGTCCACATGAACGACTTCGAGTCGGGGCTCGTCGCGTTCCACGACGAGCAGGACCGCATGGTCGTGGTCGAGCCGGAACGCAGTGGCCTGCGCATCTGGCCCTGGCTCTTCGCGCGCAGCGCGGCCTATCGACGGGCGGTGGCGGTGTACTCGGCGCGCTTCGACCGCCATGACTTCGAGTCGGGGGCACGCGAGGTCGAGACGGCGCTCGCCGCGCTGCGCGATGAACTCCGCGCGGGCGGGGCCGAGCTCAGCATCCTGGCACTGCCGGCCTTCGTCGCCGAGGCGGAGTGGAACGAGCACGAGCGGAAGAGCTACGCGCGCGTCCTCGCGATCGGCGAGGCGCTCGCGATCCGGACCTTCGACCTGCGCCCCGCCGTCGCAGAGCTCGCGGCCGCGGGGATCGCGATGGAGGAGACGCCCGGCGACCGCTGGCATCCGAACGATGCCGCCGCCGCGGCCATCGCCCGCGTGCTCGAACGGGCGGGCTTCGTGCCCTGACTTGCAATCCGCCCCGCGCAGACCACACTGACGGCGCCGTGGCCATGGTCGGCCACGTCCGACTCCCCCAAATCGCAGGATTGCCCCATGAAGCTCGTTGCCCTCGTCCTCGCCCTCGTCACGCTCTCCGCGTGTGGCACCGCCCCGCAGGCGAGCAGCGCCGTGAACCAGAAGTGCGTGCTCATGGCCGAGCACGACATCGACCCCGAGGTCACCACCGCCTGGCAGGGCAAGACCCTCGGCTTCTGCTGCGACAAGTGCAAGACGAAGTTCGAGGCGATGGACGACGCCGGCAAGGCGGCGGCCGTGGCGAAGGCCGGCGTGAAGTGACCGGAGCGAGCTGACCGGAAAGCAGGACGGCCGGCGCCGCGCATCGCGCGACGTCGGCCGTCGTCGTTCAAGAAGCCTCCGGCCGGACTTGCCGGAGTTCCGTCTGCCCTCAGTTGTTGACGCCGTCCTTGTAGCCCCGGGTCGTCGGCGCCGCGTCCCAGACGTCCGGCCAGCCATCGAGGTCGCTGTCGCTGTGCAGCGGCAGGTTGAGCCCGTAGGCCTGCATCACGTTGCGGCCCGCGAAGGAGCGGATCGTGACGCCGTCGTGGTTGGGCGCCGCGCCCTGGATGCGCAGCGGCACGCGGAAGAGCCACTCGGCGTTGAAGCGCTCGGGGCCGGTGTCCTGACCCGCGACCATGAAGTTCGACGCGATGCGGCCGTCGCCGTCGACGTCGGCCGGCAGGGTCTCGACGTCGTAGAGCACGAGCTTGCCGAGGAAGTCGAGGACCTGCGTGCGCACCGCGGACGTGGTGCCGAGCCACAGCGCCTTCGACGCCGCGCCCTCGCCGTCGTGGCGCAGGATCGCGTGCTCGATCGTGAGCGACTGCCCGTCGTGGCCCCAGGGGAAGCCGCTGCCGACACCCCAGAGCGGCGCCGTGCGCCAGACCCGGTTGATCGAGCCGCCGAAGTCGATCTCCTCGAAGCCCGCGCCCATGTCGTGGTGCGCGAGGTCGGTGAAGAGGCCCCGCACCTCGTAGGCGCCGAGGTTGCGCACGAAGCGATCGCCCTGCTGCGTGTAGAGGCGGTTGAGGCGGCCGGTGAGGCGGTTCGACTGCGCGTCGAAGCGGACGTCGAGGTCGAAGAAGCGACGGTCACCCGCGAAGCGGGGCGCGTTCGGCGCGCTGCTCTGCGCCTCGATCCGCCAGTCCGGGACATGGCACTCGACGCAGCGGAGTTCGCGGAGGAGCTGGACACCGGCCTCGTATTCCCGGCTCGTGCCGAGGAACGCCGGGCGCGGCGCGTTGAGCATGAACCACTCGCCGAGGTCGAGGTCGCCCTCGCTGATCTCCGTGAGGTGGCCGTCGCGATCGGGGTCGTCGCGGCTGAAACCGCGCGGGTCGAGGTTGTTGCCGGCGTCGGGCGCCTTGTGCGTCGCGGGGAACTGGATCGCGCCCGCGAGGGTCGGCAGGCTCACGCCGTCGCCGTCGGGGTCGTTGCGCGTCGAGGGATCGTGCGCCTCGAGACCACCGTGGGCCTTCCAGGGGTCCCAGAGGAAGGCGCGGTTCGTCGGATTGAGCGCCGAGCGACCGACGCCCTGCCCCCAACCCCAGACGACCATCTCGAAGTTGTAGCCGAAGGTGTTGACCCCATCGACCTGCGTGGCCGTCGGGACCACGCGACCCTGAGCGTCGACGTACCAGACGCGGAAGATGTTGTTGAGCCTGGGCTTGCCCGTCAGGCCGTTGGAGAGACGCGGGTTGCCGTAGTCGATCTGGCGCCCACCGGGCTTGGTCTCGATCCAGGTGCTCGACCACGCGGCCTGGGCCTCGGTCGCGCTGATCCAGCCGTTCCGGTTGCCGTCGATGCGCGCGAGCATCTTCTCGCGCGTCTGGATCGCGAGCATCTCCATGATGCCGGCGCCGTAGTAGTGCGGCGAGTTGCGCCCGAAGCCCGAGTCCTTGTGGAAGGTGACGCCGCCGCCGGGATTGCCCTGCGGGAGGTTGTGGCAGCCCGAGCAGCTCACCTGGTTGTTCGCGGTGATCTTGCGCGTCGTGCCGTCGGGCATCGGCCCGGCGAGATTGCTGACCTTGGCGTCGAAGACGCCGTCGCGTTCGCGGAACTCGCGGAAGTTGAGGTTGCGGCCGAGCTGGTAGGCGAGGAAGGGATCGCGCTCGAAGAACCAGGCCGTCCCCCCGCGCAGCGCGGAGTCGGTCGTGTGGACCGCGCGCACGCGCGGCTCCTTGACCGAGCGACCGGAGCAGTCGACGTCCGGCTGACCGGAGCCGACCATCGAGCCGCGTTCGGCGAACTGCGCCGAGGCCGTGCCGGCGAGGAGCGCCGCGCCGAGCAGGGGGAGGAGTGCAGAGCGGACGGTGGACTTCATGGCGAGAGCAGGAACGAGCGGGGCGAGTGAGCCCGCGAGAGGGTATCCCGTCGGGCGTGTTCCTGACGCTCAGACGGCTCCGCAGCGCGGACCGGTTCCGCTCGCGCTGGAATCCGCCGTCGACGGGGGACGCCACCCGGGGGGACGCGAGTCGTCGATGCGGTCGAGCGGAGCCGCCGACGCGTCCCGCCGCGCGCGCGACGCCGCAGCGGGCGCGCGGCTCGGTCCTGAGCCTGGACGACGGCGGCGATCAGTCGCGACCGGGCACCGGCACCGGCGGCACCGGCAGGTCGCCCCACTCGTACGAATCCGGGCCCAGGCGCTCCGATGCCATGGCCTCGTCCCAGGTCACGACGCGACCCGAGTAGGTCGCCATACGACCCATCACCGCGGTCAGCGTCGACTCGGCGCCGTAGCGCGCCTCGTTGTAGACCTGCCCGCTGCGGATCGCGGCGAAGAAGTCGTCGTGCTCGCCCTGGTAGGGCTCGTTGGCCTCGCCCCGCGGGAACTGCCAGGGCTTCTCGCCGAGGATCGTCCAGCCGCCGGTGTTGAGGTCGGCGCGGCCCTTCGTCCCGACGACGTGCTCGCTGACCTGGTTCGCACAGCCGTCGATCTGGCGGCACTGGCTGAACATGAAGCTGCCGTCCGCGAACTCGTAGTGCACGTCGTGGTGATCGAAGATGTGCCCGTACTTCGCGTCGGTGCGGACCTGGCGTCCGCCCATGCCCATCGCGCGGACCGGGTGCGCGCGCTTCGCCCAGTTGATGACGTCGAGGTTGTGGATGTGCTGCTCGACGATGTGGTCGCCCGAGAGCCAGGTGAAGTAGAGCCAGTTGCGGAGCTGCCACTCCATGTCGGACCACTCGGGGCGGCGGTCCTTGTGCCAGAGCAGGCCCTGGTTCCAGTAGCAGCGCGCGGCGACGACGTCGCCGATCTCGCCGACGTGGATGCGCTTCATCGTCTCGATGTAGCCCGTCTGGTGATGACGTTGCAGGCCGACGCCGACGCAGAGCTTCTTCTGATCGGCGAGTTCCGCTGCGGCGAGCACCGTGCGCACGCCGGCGCCATCGACGGCGACGGGCTTCTCGATGAAGCAGTGCCGGCCCTTCTCCACGGCGTAGGCGAACTGCGCGGGACGGAAGTGGGGCGGCGTCGCGAGGATCACCACGTCGAGCTCGCAGTCGACCACGCGCCGGAACGCGTCGAAGCCGACGAAGCGCTGCGAATCCGGCACGCCGACCTTCTCGCTGACGCCCGACTCCGGATGCGCGAGCGCCTTCAGGCCGTTGCTCAGGCTGTCCTCGAACGCGTCGCCGACCGCGACGAGCTTCACCTTGCCGGCGGTCGCGAGCGCGTTCCGCGCGGCGCCGATGCCGCGTCCGCCGCACCCGATCAGACCGACGCGCAGCTCGCGGTCGTCGAACTCGGTGGGACCACGACGGAGGGGGCGGCCGTGGGGGACGGCGCCGTGGAGTCGACCGCTGCGCAGGTCGAGACCGCCAAAGGCGGCTGCCGCGGCGGAGGCCGCGAGGAATTCGCGGCGCGAGGACGGACGGGCTTCGGTCATTGGGGCGAATCGGGCAAGGGGGACGACGATTGCAGGCGCGCGGACTCTAACCGACGATCCGCGGCCTCGTCATCGCCGCCATGAACCTCGATCGTCGCGAGTTCCTCACCGGTGTCGCGGCTTCCGGCGCATGCGCCGGAGCCGCGGCGGTCCCTTCGCACGCGCTCCGGCAGGACGCGCCCTTCAGGCTCAAGTACGCGCCGCCGCTCGGCATGTTCCGCGAGCACTGCCCCGATCCCGTCGACCAGGTGAAGTTCATCGCCGATCACGGCTTCCGCGCGATCGAGGACAACGGCATGGCGAGCCGCGGAATCGAGGTGCAGGAGCGCATCCGCGCGGAACTCGATCGCCACGGCATGGAGATGGGCGTCTTCGTCGCGTCCGCCGACTTCGCGAAGGTCGACTTCGCGTCGGACGACCCCGCGGTGGGCGACGCCATCGTCGCGCGCATGCAGAAGGCCGTGGAGGTCGCGAGGCGCGTCGGGGCGAAGTGGTGCACCGTCGTCCCGGGCTGCTACGACGATCGCCGCGAGTGGGACTACCAGACGGCGCGCGTCATCGACAACCTGCGCCGCGCCGCCGCGGTCTGCGAGCCGGCCGGACTGACGATGGTGCTCGAGCCGCTCAACTGGTGGCGCGATCACCCGCGCGTCTTCCTCACGAAGATCCCGCAGGCCTTCCTCATCTGCCGCGGCGTCAACTCGCCCGCGTGCAAGATCCTCTTCGACCTCTACCACCAGCAGATCACCGAGGGGAACCTCACGGGCAACCTCGACGCGGCCTGGTCCGAGGTCGCCTACGTGCAGATCGGCGACCATCCCGGGCGCTGCGAGCCCGGCACGGGGGAGATCCACTACCAGCACCTCTTCCGCCACCTGCACGGCAAGGGCTACCAGGGCATCCTCGGGATGGAGCACGGCAAGTCGAAGGGCGGCAAGGAGGGCGAGCTCGCCGTGATCGCCGCCTACCGCCGGGCCGACGCGTTCTGATCGCGGGCGCTCCGGCGCGGTCGCGAGGTTGAATGGCGTCCGCCCTGGCGCACTATGGGCGCCGTGCGACCACTCGAAGACCTCCTGCGCCAGCGGATGCGGGGCCCCATGGGGCCTCGCGCCGTTCTGACGCTCATCGGAGCCGCCCTCGCGGCGCTCCTCCTCCTGATCGCGACGTTCTCGTCGTGGTACACCGTCCCGACCGACAGCAAGGCGGTCGTCAAGCGCTTCGGGCGCGTCGTGGCCGTCACCGATCCCGGCCTGCACTTCAAGCTGCCCTTCGGCGTCGAGACCGCGACGATCGTCCAGACCGAGCGCGTCCTGAAGACCGAGTTCGGCTTCCGCAGCGAACCCTCGCTGCAGTCGGGGCGCACGCGCTACGACAAGGCCGACTTCCTCGCGGAGTCGCTCATGCTCACGGGCGACCTCAACGTCGTCGACGTCGAGTGGGTCGTGCAGTACAGCCTCGTCGATCCCGACCGCTGGTTGCACGCGTCGCGCGATCCGGTCGACACGATCCGCGACATCGCGGAGTCGGTGATGCGGCGCGAGGTGGGCAACACGATCGGCAGCCGCGTCCTCACGATCGGCCGCGTCGAGCTCGCGGCGAACGTCGCCGCCGAGATGCAGCGCACGCTCGACCAGTACCGGCTCGGCGTGAAGATCAAGGCGGTCGAGCTGCAGGACGTCGCGCCTCCGGACCCGGTCAAGCCCGCCTTCAACGAGGTGAACGAGGCCCGGCAGGAACGCGAGCGTGCGGTCAACGTCGCGGAGAAGGAGCGCAACGAGGTCCTGCCGCGCGCGCGCGGCGAGGCGCAGCAGACGATCTCCGAGGCGCAGGCCTACGCGATGGAGCGCGTCAACGAGGCGAAGGGCGCGGCCTCGCGCTTCTCGGCGCTGCTGGCCGAGTACCGCAAGTCGGTCGAGGTCACGCGCCGACGGCTCTTCCTCGAGGAGATCGACGACGTGCTCCCGCGCGTGCGGAGCCTCGTCGTCGTGGATCCCAAGGTCGGCGGTCCCCTGCCGCTGCTGAATCTCGACGCAGCCGCGACCAGGACGGGAGGTGAGCGATGAGCGGTTTCGGTTCCAACGCGCCGCGTCCGGCGGCTTCCCCCAGGACGATCCTGTTCCGCTTCGTCGCGGTGCTCGTCGTGCTCCTCGGCCTGATGACGCTCAGCGGCGGGCTCTACGTCGTCGATGCCGGCGAGCAGGCCGTCGTCCTGCAGTTCCAGCGCGCGGTCGGCGCGCCCGTCACCGAGCCGGGCCTGCACTTCAAGGTGCCCTTCCTCCAGGACGTGGTGCGCTTCGACAAGCGCATCCTCTCGTGGGACGGCGATCCCGAGCAGATCACGACGCGCGGCCGCGAGTTCATCTCCGTCGACACGACGGCGCGCTGGCGCATCGTCGAGCCGCTGAAGTTCCTGCAGAGCGTGCGCGACGAACTCGGCGCGCGGTCGCGCCTCGACGACGTCCTCGACTCGGTCGTCAAGGACACGATCTCGAGCACGGAGCTCGTGGAGATCGTGCGGTCGTCGAACTGGACCGTCGCACCCGAGGATCTCGAGCGCGAGGTGGTCGGCGCCGACGGCCAGACGGAGCTGTCCCGCAAGATCGTCGTCGGTCGCGAAGGCCTCGAGCGGGCGATCCTCGCCGAGGCCCAGAAGTCGATGCCGAACTACGGCATCGAGCTCGTCGACGTGCGGATCAAGCGCCTCAACTACGTGGTCTCGGTGCAGAAGCAGGTCTTCGATCGAATGATCTCGGAGCGGCAGCGCGTCGCCGCGCAGTTCCGTTCGGAGGGGCAGGGCGAGGGCGCGCGCATCCGCGGTGACACCGCGCGCGAGCTCGCGACGCTGCGCTCCGAGGCGAAGCGCCAGGCGGAGGTCATCCGCGGCGAGGCCGACGCCGAGGCGACGCGGATCTTCGCCGAGGCCTACGGTGCCGATCCGGAGTTCTTCGCCTTCGTGCGGACGCTGGAGAGCTATCGCACCTCGATCGGCGCGCAGTCGACGCTCGTCCTCTCGGCGGACAGCGGCTACTTCGATCTGCTCCGCGGCACCGGCGTGAAGTGACGCGCGCCGGAGCCGCGACGGCGCACGCTTGTCCCAGGTCGCGCATCGGTCGATAGTCCGACCATGCACGTCCGCATCGAATACTGCACGGCTTGAAGCTACCTCCCCCGCGCGTCCGGTCTGGGCGCGGCGATCCAGAAGGCGTTCCCCGAGGCGAAGGTCGAACTGAAGCCCGGCGGCCGCGGTGACTTCATCGTCACGGTCGACGGCAGGCAGCTCTGGGACAAGAAGCGCCAGGGCGATCAGTTTCCCGAACCCAAGGTGATCGTCGCGGCGATCCGTCCGGCGGGTTGAGGCCCGCCGCGGGCGCTCAGAGGTTGGGAGACAATCCGTCTCTCGACCTCTGCGTGGCCGCGAATGCGGCCACCAACAAGCATCTGGGAGCCCGAACCATGGATTCTCCCTCGGGCTCTCAGTCGTCCTGGAAGCAGCCGAGCGCGGCTTGCGCCTCGACGAGGACGCGGTCGCCCATCGCCCGGGAGAGGCCGAGCCCGTCGAGCAGCTGCGGCGCGGCGACGAGGTCGCGGCACAGCACATGTCCCCCGGCGAAGAGCCGCGCCTTCGCGTGCGCAGGCAAGGTCGAGAGCGCGCTCAGCGGCATCAGCCCGGCGCTCTCGATGCGCTCGCGCAGGCTGCCGCGTTCGGGCACGTCCCAGCCGAGCAGCATCAGGTGCATGCCGGTGCCGAAGCGCAGCGCATCGACCGTGAAGCGGCCATTGGTGATCAGCCAGAAGCGCGTGCGGCCGCGCAGGGCGTCGAGGTCGACGGCGCGGCCATAGACGTAGAGCGCGGTCTTCGCGTCGAGCTTGCCGTCGCTGCGCGTGACGAGCTTGCACTCGCAGAGCGCCCGCTCCGCCGCGCGCTCCGCGAGCACGTCGACCTCGTGGGAGATGAAGCGGCCCTCGAGGTGCACGCCGACGCGGGTGCGCCAGCCGGACGCGGCGAAGAGCTCGGCGACGAAGCGCTCGAACGGGAACCCGCTCGGGCCGAGATCCGCGAGCGCGCGGCGCAGGTTCCAGCGCGCGGCACAGGGCGCCGGCTCCCGACGCAGGGCGCGTGCGACGACGCGATCGATGCGTTCGGCGGGCACGATGTCGTCGAGCACCTGCTCGACGTCGGACACGACGGCCTCGCGACGGTGACGCGGTACGCCGATCCGCGTGAGCGCACGGCGGAGCTTCTGCGGTCGCCACGCCTCGAGTGCTCCGCTGCGCTTGCGCACCAGCGGGCCGCGGCGGCTCTCGGCCTGGGCGACGAGTCGGTCGAACGGACGCGGCACCGCTCTCGGCATCGCCGGCAGATCATTCCCCGAGAGACCACACGGGGCCAGGGACGGTCGGGATCACGGCGCTAGCATCGGGTCGATGGCCGAGGCCGATGGCACGACCGAGCTCGTCCTGCGTTGCCGCGTGCGTGCGCGCGAGGCCGGGCTCTCGCTCCTCGCATTCCTCGCGCAGCGTTTCCGCTACGTCTCGCGTGAGGGTTGGGATCGCGCGATCCGCGAGGGGCGGGTGACCGTCGACGGGCGACGCGTCGAGGGCCGCACTCCGCTGCGCGCCGGCGTCGAGATCGCGACCCGGCAGTCGCTGCGCGAGCCGGCCGCACCGACCGACGTGCGGATCGTGCACGACGCCTGCGGGGTGCTCGTCGTCGACAAGCCCGCGGGACTGCCCTTCCACGCCGACGGCGCCTTCGTGCCGCGCACCCTCGTCGCGGTGCTCCGCGCCCGCCTCGGCGAGGGGCTCCTGCCGCTGCAGCGACTCGACCGCGAGACCAGCGGGCTCTGCCTCTTCGCCCGCGACGCCACGACCGCGCGCGCGCTGCGCGCGGCGATCGACGCCGGGGCCCTCGACAAGCGCTACGACGCGATCGTCCACGGCCGCGTGGCCGTGGCCGACGGCGTCCTCGACGGCTGGATCGGTCGCGCGCACGGCTCGTCGATCACGCTGCGGCGCGGGATCGTCCCGCCGCACGAGCCCGGGGCCCAGAGCGCGCGGACCGAGTTCGCCGTGATCGCACGCGGCGATGCGACGAGCCTTCTGCGCTGCCGTCTCGTCACCGGCCGCACGCACCAGCTCCGCGTGCATCTCGAAGGCGCCGGCCACCCGATCGTCGGCGACAAGCTGTACGGCCGGAGCGACGACGAGTACCTCGCCTGGGTCGCGCACGTGAAGGCCGGCGGGGACGCGGCCTGGGGTGGCCGCCTCGGCGCGGCGCGCCAGCTCCTCCACGCGGCGAGCCTGCGCGTGCCCGCGCTCGCGGCGTCGCCGGCCCTCGCGCTGACGGCCCCCTGGCCCGACGACTTCGCCGTCGCCGCGCGCGCGGCCGGACCCGCACCGGCGCCGTGAGCGGGGCGTGGTGCGGCGTCAGGCGTGGGCCTGCCGCACGGGATCGTCCTGCGCGAACTCGGCGTCGAACTCGTTGGGACCGCGGTTCTCGAGGAGGAGCAGGCCCCACACGGTGACGAACCACTGCAGCTTGTCCATGCGCAGGAAGAAGCTCTCGCTGCGCGCGGCGAGCGCGATCAGGACGACCGTGCTGGCGAAGATCGCCGCCGCGGCATCGCGACGGCGTGTGCCGCGACGCCCGGCACAACGCTGCCAGAACGAGAGCAGGCGCAGCGGCACGAGGACGAGGAAGGCGAAGAGGCCGGTCCAGCCGATCTCGACGAGCACGTCGATCCACGAGTTGTGCGCCTGCTTCGGGTTCCAGGTCAGCACGAGCTCGCGGCCGCGATCCGGGTACCAGAACGCACCGAAGCCGGTGCCGAGCAGCGGCGCATCGTCGGCCTCCTCGAGCACGCGCTCCCAGAGCTGATCGCGGCCCGAGAGCGAGGCGTCGCGGCCGGTGCTCGAGAAGAACGCCGCGCGCAACTCGTCGGCGCCGATCACCATCGCGATGCCGAAGGCGAAGACGAGGCCGAGCTGGATGAGTCCGGCGCGGTAGGAGTGGGTCGAGAGCAGCACGAAGACCCCGACGCCGGCGATCGTCGACGTGATCGAGGTCATCGAGTCCGTCTTCCACAGCGCGGCGAGCATGCCGGCCTGGAGCACCAGCAGCGCCAGGCGGCGGCTCGGCAGCACGGGCTTCACCGCGAGCGAGATCAGCAGCCCGACCTGCATGCAGGGACCGAAGACGTTCGGATGGCCGCTGAGCCCGGCGAGGCCGGGACGCCAGGGGATGCTCCAGCAGGCCGGCGACCACACGACCTGCTGCGCGAGGGAGAGCCACGCGCAGGCGCCGAGCGCGATCGTCACCGTGCGCACGAAGAAGGTCACCGGTCGCGGATGCGAGTCGACGGTCGCGAGCAGCAGGAGGATGCCGAAGCCGTGCACGAGCGAACGCTTCAGCGTCAGCGAGCGATCGGTCGTCCAGAGCAGCGAGCCGACGAGCAGCAGCGAGAACGCGACCCAGGCGAGGTGCGCGCCGATGCGCAGTTGGAAGCGGCCCGACTGCATCATCGCGTGCACCGCGAGCAGTCCGCCGAACGTGAAGACCAGCTGCCGGCGCAGGCTGAAGGTCACGTCCTCGTCGAGCGGGATCGGCTCCCAGGGCATGCGGAAGCCGCCGATCAGGAAGACGAGCCAGAGGACGGAGTACGCGAGGACGACGCGCTCGAGCAGCGTGCGGCGCTCGTCGCGCACGAGGACGTCCGCGAAGGTCGCCGTCGCCGTCATGGAGCCGGCGTTCCGACGCGGTCCTCGGCGCCCGCGGCCGCGCGCGCGCGCTTCCCGTCCCGCGCACGGCGGAGCGACGGGGCGAGCATCCGCGCATGCTGCCGGATCTCCTCGGCGCGTTGCATGAGGTAGGGCTCGGTGGCGACCTTGTTCCACTGCTCCCGGAGCATCACGACGACGATGCCGAGGATGAACGCGACGAGCATCGCGGCGCCGATCGTGTCGCGCTTGCTCGGACCGGCGCGCTCGCGCAGCGGGATCGCCGGCTTGATCACGGTGATGGCGCCCGCGGGCTGGCGCGCGCGGATCTCCCAGAGCTCCGCCTGGCTCTCGAGCGTGCCGGCGAGGTCGCGGCTGCGGCCGACCTGCTTCTGGAGCGCCTCCATGCGCAGGCGCACCTCCTGCACGCTCACCCGATCGGGACCGAAGCCCGCGTGCGCGCGTTCCCGGAGCTCCTCGATCTTCCGCGAGGCCTGGGCGATCTGCTCGGCGAGATTGCGTGCGACGTGGTCCTCCTCCGTGAAGGCCTGGAGCCGCTCGAGACGCTGCTTCACGAGGACCTCCCTCGCGGTCTCCATCTCGCGCATCATCGAGAGCACGTCGCCGGTCTGCTTCTCGAGAGCGACGATGCCGTGGCCCTCGACGTAGCTCGCGAGCGCCTTCTCGTCGCGCTCGAGGCGCGAGCGCGCGGCGACGAGCGCACCCTTGAGGTAGCCGACCTGCTGCTCGAGCATCTGCCGCTCGACCGACTTGCTGGCCTCCGCCATCTCGTTGACCATCGCGTTCGCGACGTCGGCCGCGAGCGCGGGGTCCGAGGCGATGACCTCGACGTTGAACATCCCCTCCTCCGTCCCGGAGATGTTCACGAGGTTGCGCATGCGATGGACCAGCTCGCTCGAGCGCAGGTTGTCCGGCAGGCGGAGGCGCGAGGCGAAGCGCTCGCCGATCGCGGTCAGCACCGCGTCGCTGCGGAGGATCGACGCGTAGAGGTCGACGTCCGACGGCAGCATCAGGGCACCGGTGTTGCCGCGGTTCGCGATGTCGCGCGCCGTCTCGATGGACCCCACGGTGACCTCGACGTCGAGGGGCGGCTTCTCGCGCGGCATCAGCACCGCGACGCAGGTCGAGCGGTAGTAGGGCCGCGTCACGAAGAAGCGCCCGACGCCGAACATGAGCCCGAGCGAGAGGACGATCAGGAAGAGCTGCCAATGGCGCAGCACCGCGGACGTGAGGTCGAGCAGCGGGGCCTGCCAACCGACGGGCGGACGCGGCGCGACGCCCGCCGCGACGCGCGCCGGCTCCGGCAGACGGTCGGTTCCGACCGGCCCGCGGGTCTCCCCCGGCGAACTCAAGGGTGCGCCCTCCGCAGGTCCCGCAGGGTCGTGTCCTGGGGCATGGCGCGAGCGACCGCGACGCGGAACGACTCGGCGAGGCGCTCCGGTGTGAACGCGAGGGCCGCGGTGGCCGCACGCGCACCGAGCGTCGCGAGGTCGTCGCGGTCGAGGGCGGCGGCGAGTCCCGCGAGCAGACTCGCCGGCGACGACGGATCGAAGAGCAGGCCGTCGACGCCGTCACGGACGAGGTCGTCCGCGCAGCCCGCGTGGATCGAGCAGAGGGTGGGGACGCCGCAGAGCATCGCCTCCTGCACGGTCAGGCCCCAGGCATCGGCCAGCGACGGGAACACGTGCAGGTCGGCGCTCGCGTAGTAGGCGGGCACGTCCGCCATCGGGACCCCGGCGATGCGCACGACGCCGAGCGCGGGCTCCGCGGTCTCGATCAACGGGGCGAGCGGGCCGTCCCCGACGAAGACCAGACGCCAGGCATCGCGCGTCGCCGCGGGGAGTGCCGCCCAGCCGGCGAGCAGCTCGCGGATGCCCTTGAAGGGCACGAGGCGACCGCAGAAGAGCGCGATGCGACGACCCGCGCCGAGCTCCGCGCGCAGGCGTGCGACGCTGCCATCCGCGCGCAGGGCGGCGAGGCGCGTGCGCACGAGCTCGACATCGGTCGCATTCGGCGCGTCGACGATGTGATCCGTCGGCACCGCCGAGGCGAGCAACACGTCGCGGGCCTGACGACCCATGCCCACGACGGCCCGCGCGCGGCCGAGCACCGCCGCGCGCACGCAGCGACGCAGCCGTCCGCCGGCGCTGCCCATCGCGCGGCTCTGGTACGACCACACCACGTACGGCACGCGATGCACGCGGCACCAGAGCGTGGCGAGCAGGCTGCGCGGACCGAGCTCGTGCGTGATGACCACGTCGGGACGGAAGCGCGAGAGATCGCGCCAGAGCCCGACCGGCACGTGGGTCGTCACGACCTGTTCGACGCGCACGGGCTCATGGCTCACGTGGGCGCGGCGGAAGCGCAGCGTGCGCGACTCGACGACGTCGACGCCGTCGCACGCGCCGTCCCAGCGGCGGTCGAACTCCGTGCGCGCGTTCACGAGGACGCGGAACTCCCATCCCGGCGTCCTGGCGAGCGAGCGGAAGACGGGTGCGCGGTAGGGGCTGATGACGTTCGTGAGGAACGCGACCCTCATCCGCCGCCTCCGCGGTCCGCGGGGCCCGTCGGGTCCGGTCTGGTCGACGTGCGCTGCCGTTCGTCGAGGGTGCCGGCGCTGCGGTAGCCGCGCGCGTTCTCGAGGACCTGCGGCCGCAGCCACCCCACGAGCCCGCCGCCCGCGAGCGCGAGGCCCTGCAGCGCACCGAAGAGGTGCTCGGGCCGACCACGCAACGCCGCGGGGATCGCGCAGAGCGCGATGGGCACGCCGACCGCGATGCGCTTGAGGAAGCGGGCGAGCGGCGCGAACTTGCCGCGCTCGCTCGCGACGAGCCGCTCGTAGTTGCCGCCGCCGCGCCACGCACGCCGCAGGATCCATCCGAGCGTGCACTGCGCCGCGTTCGCGATCTCGCGCACCGCCGACGCCGGCGCGGCGCGGAAGCGACCGCCGGCCGCGGCGATGCGACGGAAGAGATCGGTGTCCTCACCGCCCGAGCGGCCGAAGCGCGCGTCGAAGCGGTAGCCGTACTCGAAGAACCACACGCCGTCGACGAGCGTGTTCGAGGTGCGCGTGCGCTCCCAGCCGAGGTCGAGGTTCTCGGGACCCGCGGGCTTCTCGTGGAAGCCGCCGCGACGCACCCAGCCCGGTGCCTCGGGCGGGAGGATCGACTCGACGCGGCCGAACGCCGCATCGGCGCGCCCGGCCTGCATCGCATCCCAGAGCCCGCGCAACCACCAGCGATCGGCGCGCTCGTCGTCGTCGATGAACGCGACGTACCGCGCGGGACCGAACTCGAGCGCGCGATTGCGCGCGAGGGCGATGCTGCGCTCCGGCTCGACCGCATACCGCACGACGAAGCGCGGCGCGGCCTCGGCCGCGAAGGTGAGGACGGCGGCCTCTGCGGTCCGTTCGACGTCGTTGTCGACGACGCGGACCTCGACGCTGCGCACCCCCGGGGGGAGCTCGACCTCGAGCAGGCTCGCGAGCGTGCCCTTGAGGAGCTGCGGACGGCGGTAGCTCGCGATGCAGATCGCGAGATCGGCGCCGCCCGGCTTGGGCACCATGGCGTGCTCGGGTCTCGGACGTTGCGTGCGCGTCGTCGTCATGCGGGTGGAGTCGGTATCG
Source organism: Planctomycetota bacterium (assembly GCA_020848735.1). Classification (GTDB taxonomy): domain Bacteria; phylum Planctomycetota; class UBA1135; order UBA1135; family UBA2386; genus JACRLW01. Next base: position 59,482 of record JADLHO010000065.1, read on the forward strand.
GCGCCGAGTTCGACGCGGTAGCGGCGGCGGAGCAACCAGTGCTTCGCGAGCTGCACCGCGAGGAGCGTGACGAAGATCGGGTTGGTCGTCGCGTAGCGGCGGAAGAGCCGACGCGGTTCGCAGAGCAGTCGGAAGAACCACTCCATCCCGATCGACTGCAGCCAGGCGGGCGCCTGGCGCACCGCTCCGGCGTGGAAGTCGAATGCGGCGCCGACGCCGAGCATGACGCCCGGCACGCGCCCGCTGTGGTCTGCCATCCAGCGCTCCTGCTTCGGGCACCCGAGCCCCACGAGGATGAGGTCGGGCTGCAGCGCCGCGAGCCGTTTGGTCGTCGCGTCGTCCTCCTCCGGCGAGAGCGTGCGGAACGGCGGCGAGATCGCGGCCGCGATCTCGAGCTCGGGGAAGCGCTTCTCGAGGTTCTCGACGAGCCGCTCGAGGCGGTCGGAGCGACCGCCGTAGAGCACGACGCGCCAGCCGCGCTGCTCGGCGCGGGCGAGCGCGTGGAGCATCGTCGTCGGCCCGTAGACCCGCGACGCGTTGCGGTGGCCGAGGAGCTTCTGCGCCCACACGATCGGCATCCCGTCGGCGACGCAGAGCCCTGCGCCGCGGAGCGCCTCCTTGTGCGAGGGCCCGCGCGCACCCTCGACGACGCTGTGCACCGGGCAGAACGCGACGTAGCGCGGCTTGCCGCCCTCGATCCACGCATCGATCCGATCGACCACCTCGTTCATCGCGAGATCGGCGATCGGGATGCCGAGCACCTCGGTGACGGTCGCGGCCCCGGCGCGCGGCTCCGGGCGTGGCGTTCCCCGCAGGACGCGCACGAACGAGCGCATCAGGAACACGAACGACATCAGCAGGACGACGAGGTCGTAGCCGAAGCACTTGCGGCGGATGTAGTGGAGCTCCGCCTCGAAGCGTTCGTGCCAATCCTCGACGAGGTCGGCGCCGACGCGATTGTCGACCACCGCGACCTGCGCGAGGCTCGTGAGGCCGGGCTTCACGCGGTTGCGCTCGACGAAGCCCTGGATCTGCGTGCGGAGGCGATCCTCGAGCGCGATCGGGATCGGCCGCGGTCCGACGACCTCCATCTCGCCGCGGACGACGTTCCAGAGCTGCGGCAGCTCGTCGATCTTGAGCTGTCGCAGGAGGCGACCGATGCGCGTGATCTGCGGGTCCTGCTTCGTCACACCGAGCGCCGTCTTCTGCTCGGCACCGACGCAGAGCGTCCGCACCTTGTAGATCGTGAACGGGCGCCCACCCTGGCCGCGGCGCGTCTGACGGAAGAAGAAGGGCCCGGGCGACGTGATCTTCACCGCGAGCCACACGAGCGGCACGAGCGGGAGGAGCAGTGCCGTCGCGACCACGGCGGCGAACCGCTGCGCCGCGCTCCAGAGGATCGGCGAGTGGATCGGCGAGAGGTCGCGCAACTCGGCGTCGGTGCGGCTTGTGGTCTCCTCGCGGCGCTGGTTGCGCGGCGCGGGACCGGCGCGCATGAGCGCGGCGAGGCGCTCGCCGCTCGAACGCGCCTCGTCGCGCGGGTCGATCGCCGGTGAGCCGAGCGTCGCGTGCACGTCGACGCCGTGCGACATGAGGGTCTCCAGCGGCGTCCCGACGATGGTGCCCGCCGTCGCCGGATCGCTCGTCCACGGGTGCCGCTGTTCGCCGGTCATGGTGTGTCGGGGTGCGCGTTCGCCTTCAGCTGAGTTCCTGGCGGTCCATGCGACGGTTCCACATCCGCACGAGGTCCGCCATCGAGCGCATCACGCCGAGCAGGCCGCGGGTCTCGGGGGCTTCCGCGCGGCGTGAGAGGAAGGCGCGGATGCGGACGTCGAGCGCCTCGACGTCGCCCGGCACCGATTCGTCGACGAGCGCGCCCGCGCCCGCGTTGACGACCTCCTTGAGGGCCGCGCGATCGAGGCCATCGACGATGGCGAGGATCAACGCGGTGGGGGTCTCCGCGTGCAGCGTGCGCACCACGTCGACTCCGAGCCGTCGGCAATCGACGAGGAACACGTCGAAGTCGTGCCCGTACGCGCTGGGCTCATCGGTGGTGACGACCACCATCCCGGGGAACGACGATCGCAGGCGCTCCGCGAGCGCACGGGCGCCCGTCGGTTCGTCGTGGACCACCAAGCTGCGGATCTCGTGGAGCATGTTCCGAGTGCGGCGCGCGGTCGGCCGATCGTCGGGTCGATCGGCTGGCCCCCCGCATCGCCGAGAGCCGCGGACGGTCGCTGCGATCGCATCGACGACAGCGCATCGGGTCTTCGCTCGATGGTCCGCGAGACCACGGGGAATCCACCCGAGGGGCCGCTCGGCCGCCCCTCGGGCCCCTCGGCCCGAGAATCGTCGCGGAACGCGACGATCCGCGAGGTCGAGGGCCCCAGGCAACCGAGCGGCCGGGGCCGGCTGTGGCGGAGCGCAGCGAAGCCGCTGCGATCGGCAGGTTGCGGCCCCGTCCGCGATTCGAAGGCGCTCTCAACTCCGGTCGGGTGATCGCCCGATGACACCGAACGGTGCGAGTCCCGAACCGACAGCTCATCGCCGGCGGCCTGGTCCTCTGCGGACTCGGCGGCTTCCTCGTCGCGTGCAAGAGTGCGACGGGTTCGACCGGGTTCGACCCGATCGCCCCGACCAATCCGCGACCCGCCTGGGTGACGAAGCTCGAGGAGCGCGTGCAACCGGTGCCTCCCGAGTCGCAGCCCGACGGCGCGCGGCTGTCCACGCCGACGGCCTGGCCGCCGACGGCGAGCGGCGTGGCGCGGGGGGTGCCCCACGGCTTCGCGACCTCGAAGGACGCGGCGGATGCCGCGGCGGCGAAGGCTGCGGCGGGCGATGCCGGCGCGGAGCGGAGCGCCGCGGCGGAGGCCGGCGCGCCGGCCGCGGCCCCGCGCGACCCGCGCAACGTCCACGAGCAGCTCGAGGGTGGCGTCGTCGTGCACGTCCACAACGTGGAGTCCGATGCCCCGGTCGAGCAGGGTCAGGACCCGCCCTCGCCGCTCGAACGCCTCTACGCCGGCGACTTCGCGACGACCTCGACGAAGGGCCTGCGGCAGTTCGGCTACGAGTTCTTCGAACGCGACCTCGGGACCGGCGGGCCGTCGAGCATCTCCGAGGATCACATCGTGCTGCCCGGCGACGAACTGCGCGTCGTGATGACGGGCACGTTCAAGGACCACATCTTCGGCACCGTCGAACCCGACGGCACGCTCGTCGTGCCCGAGGCCGGCTCGGTGATCGTGGCGGGCCGCAAGCTCGGCGAACTCGCCGACCTCATCAAGCGACAGATCGAGGAGCGCGCCCATCGCCGTGACTTCAACGTCGACGTGTCTCCCGGCCGCCTGCGCGGCTTCCGCGTGCACGTGGTCGGCGAGGTCGAGTCGCCCGGCATGGTCGAGGTCGCGGGTCGCGCGACCGTCCTCACCGCGCTCGCCGCGGCGAAGGGGCCGCGCAAGACCGGCTCGCTGCGCGCGGTGGAGGTGCGTCGCGAGGGGCGTCGCGTCGCGGTGATCGATCTCTACGAGTTCCTGCTCACCGGCGAGACCACGGGTCTCGAGGCCCTGCGCGGCGACGACGTGGTCTACGTCCCGTCGATCGGTCCGACCCTGGCCGTCGTCGGCGCGGTGCAACGGCCCGGGATCTACGAGGTGAGTCGGGACGCGACCGTGCGCGAGGCGCTGAGGCTCGCGGGCGGGCTCACCCCGTTCACGTTCATGCCGGGCGCCCAGATCGAACGCACGGTCGAGGGGCGTGGTCGCGCGCGCGTCGACGTCGGCCTCGACGAGGCGGGACTCGAGACGCGCATGGGCAATGGCGAGGTGTTGCTCGTCGGGGCGATCGACGCGGAGCGTCAGCCCTCGGTCGCGGTCGAGGGCCAGGTCGTGAGGCCGGGCTCGTATCCGTACCGCGAGCGGATGACGGTCGGCGATCTCCTGCGCTCGGCCGACGGACTCACCATCGATGCCTTCATGCCGCAGGCCTTCCTCTCGCGGCAGATCGGCGAGCCGGGCAACGTGACGATCGTCCCGGAGCGCGAGGCGATGCAGACCTCGCGCCGTGTGCTCGTCATCGACCTCGAGCGTGCGCTCGCGGGCGACCGTGAGCACGATCTGGAGCTGCGTCCGCTGGATCACCTGCTCGTCCGTGCCAGGCGCGATGCGGCGGCGACGCCGATCGTCGAGGTGATCGGCGGCGTGCGCGAGCCGGGCACCTACGAGCTCACGGCGGGGCTCACCGTCGCCCAGCTCGTGGCGATGGCCGGGAACGTCGTCCCCGAGGCGTACTACGACGAGGCGGAGTTGATCCGTCGCGCGTACGACCCGTCGTCGCGCGGGCTCAGCGTGCAGCGCTACCGCTTCGATCTCGGCAAGGCGCTCCGCGAGGGCGGGGACGCCGACCCGCAGCTCGCGAACGGCGACCAGCTCGTCGTGCGCACGCTGCACAGCGAACAGGTCCGCGTCCGGATCACCGGTCAGGTGCGCTTCCCCGGCGAGTATCCGTTCGCACGGGGGACGCGGATCAGCGACCTGATCGCGGCGGCGGGCGGAGTCCTGCCGGACGCCGACCTGCGCGCCGCGCGCTTCACGCGGGACAGCGTGCGCGAGCTCCAGCAGCAGCGCTTCGAGAGCCTGCGGAACACGACGGAGGCGACCTTCCAGCGCGCCTTCGAGCAGATGGTGGCATCGGGCCTCCCTGCGGAGAGCACCGCCTCGCGCATCGCGCTCGACCAGACGCGGCAGATGCTCGAGTCGATGCGCGGCTGGCAGGTCGAGGGGCGCATCGTGATCCCGTTCACGCGCGAGGACTTCCCGGGCAGCGAGCACGACCTCGCGCTGGAGAGCGGTGACGTCCTCCACGTCCCGCCGGTGCAGCAGACGGTCTCGATCATCGGGCACGTGTTCAACCCGGGCGCCTTCGTCGCGGAGCGTGGTCTGCAGGTCTCGGATCTCGTGGCGCGGTCGGGCGGCATCGGCGAGGACGCGGATGCGGAGCGCATCTACGTCGTCCGGGCCGACGGCACCGTGCAGGGCTTCAGCCAGACGCACTACGCGCTGTCGATGTCGGCACCGCTCTACCCGGGCGACGTGGTGCTCGTGCCGCGCGCACCGATGGAGCGCACCTTCGGCAACCAGCTCACCGACGTGCTCTACGCCGGACGTCGCCTCGCCGAGATGGCGTTGCTGATGGCCAACCTGCAGGACGTGAACAGCCTGCAGTTCACGTCGCTGCTCCAGGAACCGCGCCTCGACGGCAACATCGACGCGCTGCAGAAGGGCCTCATCCCGAGTCCGGCGACGAGCAAGTGAGCGCGGCGTGTCCCGAGCGGCCGATGCCGTCGGGGCCACGCTCCGGTGCTCAACCCATCGCGCGCGGGCTCCGAAGTTCCGTCCCGGAGGGGTGGACGTGAACACGACGATGACCAAGCGGGCCCTGGTGACGGGCATCACGGGGCAGGACGGTTCGTACCTCGCCGAGCTGTTGATCAGCAAGGGCTACGAGGTGCACGGCCTGATGCGACGTTCGAGCTCGTTCAACACCGAGCGCATCGATCACGTCTATCAGGACCCGCATGCGGGCCCGAGCCGGCTCACGCTCCATTACGGCGACCTCACGGACGGCAACGCGCTCAGCCGCCTCGTGCGGCGGGTGAATCCGCACGAGGTCTACAACCTCGGTGCGCAGAGCCACGTGCGCGTGAGCTTCGACCAGCCGGTCTACACCGGCGAGACGACCGGCATCGGCACGCTGAACCTGCTCGAGGCCGTGCGCGCGCATCAGGACGAGACCGGCAACCCGATCCGCTTCTACCAGGCCTCGAGCTCCGAGATGTTCGGACTCGTGCAGGAAGTGCCGCAGCGCGAGACCACGCCGTTCTACCCGCGCTCGCCGTACGGCTGCGCGAAGGTCTACTCGCACTGGATCACGATCAACTACCGCGAGAGCTACGGGCTGCACGCGTCGTGCGGGATCCTCTTCAACCACGAGAGCCCGCGCCGCGGCGAGACCTTCGTGACGCGCAAGATCACGCGCGCCGTCGGCCGCATCGCGTGCGGCCTGCAGAAGACGCTCTGGCTCGGCAACCTCGACGCGAAGCGCGACTGGGGCTTCGCCGGGGACTACGTCGAGGCGATGTGGCAGATGCTCCAGCGCGACGAGGCCGCCGACTTCGTGATCGCGACGGGCGAGGCCCACAGCGTGCGCGAGTTCTGCGAGAAGGCGTTCGCGTCGGTGGGACTCGACTGGGAGCGCTACGTGAAGGTCGATCCGCGCTACTTCCGCCCCGCGGAGGTCGACCTGCTGCTCGGCGACGCGACGAAGGCCCGCGAGGCCCTCGGCTGGCAGCCGCGCGTCGGCTTCGACGAACTCGTCAAGATGATGGTCGACGCCGACCTCGAGCTCGCGCGTCGCGAGCACACGCTGTTCCACGCGGGACACGTCGTGAACCTGCCGTCCGAGGCCTGAGCCTCGTCACGGACTCCGCCCGAGCCGAGGCCCCGCCACCGTGAGGATCCTCCTCGTCCATTGCGCCTACCTCGAACGCGGCGGGGAGGACTCCGTCTTCGAGGCCGAACGTGAGCTGTTGCGCGCGCAGGGCCACGAGGTGGTCGAGCATCGCGTGACCAACGAGCGTGTGCGCGAGATGGGGCGCCTGAAGCTCGCGGCGCGGGCGATGTTCGGCGTGGGTGCGCGCCGCTCGCGCGCCAGGATCGTGCGCGACAACGGCATCGAGGTCGCGCACTTCCACAACACGCAGCCGCTCGTCTCGCCGGCGGCGTTCGCGGTCGCGAGGCGTGCGGGCGCGGCGGTCGTGCACTCGCTGCACAACTACCGGCTCGCCTGCCCGTCGGCGACCCTGTTCCGCGACGGCGGGGTGTGCACCGAGTGCGTCGGCCGCCGCTTCGCGCTCCCGGCGATCCGCCACGCGTGCTACCGCGGCAGCCGCGCGGCGTCCGCGGTCGTCGCGACGACGACCGCCGTCCATCGTGTGCTGGGCACCTGGCGCAACGATGTCGATGCGTACATCGCTCTCACGGGCTTCCAGCGCGACCTGCTCGTGCGCGCCGGGTTGCCGCGCGAGCGCGTGGCGCTCGTCCCCAACTTCCTCGCGCGTGATCCCGGCGCCGCGGTGGGCGGCGCGCGGAGCAGCGTGCTCTTCGTCGGCCGTCTCGCGGAGGAGAAGGGCGTGCGTGTCCTGCTCGCGGCGGCTCGCCAGCTGCCCGCGGGCCTGTGCGTCCGCTTCGTGGGGACCGGCCCGCTGGGCGGCGAGGTCGCGAGCGCCGCGGCCACGGATCCGCGCGTCGTGGCCGTGGGGGTGAAGAACCCCGCGGGCGTGCTCGAGGAGATGCGGCGTGCAGCGGTCCTGGTGGTGCCGTCGCTGTGGTTCGAGGGCATGCCGATGACGGTCGTCGAGGCGTTCGCGAGCGGCCTGCCGGTGATCGCGAGCCGCATCGGCGGGCTCGAGAGCCTGGTCACGCCGGGGCGCGACGGCGCGCTCGCGACGCCGAACGACGCCGCGGAGCTCGCGCGCGTCATCACGACGACGGTGAGCGACCGTCGCCGGCTGCTCGAACTGTCGTCGGGTGCCCGGGAGACCTTCGCGCGCCGGTTCACGGCGGCGGCTCATCACGAGGCCCTGCGGTGCGTGTATGCGGCGGCCATCGCGTCGCGTCGCGACGGTTCGCCACTCGGATTGCCGCCGCACCTGCTCGAGGACGCGTCGGTCGCCCCGGCCCCGCGTGTGGACGCGCCCTCGACCTCGCGTTGACGGGGCTCGCGGCGGGGTCGCGGGTAGCATGCGCCGCGCATGGGCATGCCGTCTCCCGTCCACTGCCGGCGCGTCGCGTGGGATGCGATGGAGGACTGCCTCGATCGCCTCGAGACCGGCGGCGGGTTGCTCGCCGGCGCGCTCGCGATCGCCGCGCACGCCGACCCGTCCGTGTCGCCGCAGCGCGTGGAGTCCGAGCTGGCGGGCATCACCGCGCGCATCGCGGATCGGCTCGTCGGCGACGACCCGCGGGCGATCCTGGCGCACGCGCACGCGGTGCTCTTCGACGAGCTCGGCTTCGCGGGTGACGTCGAGGAGTACTACGACCCGCGGAACAGCTTCGTGCAACGCGTGCTGGAGCGGCGTCGTGGGCTGCCGATCACGCTGACCCTGATCTACAAGCTCGTGCTCGAGGCCCTCGGCCTGCGCGTCGCCGGCGTGAACACCCCCGGCCACTTCGTCGCCCGCGTCGAGGCGGCGTCCGGCGTGCGTCCGATGCTCGTCGACCCCTTCGCCCAGGGGCGTGTGCTCAGCGCCGCGGAACTCGTCGCGCGGGTGCGCGCGATCGCGGGCGGGACCTTCGCGGTCGATCCGGAGCGGTTGCCGATCGCGACGCATCGCGAGTGGTTGCTGCGCATGCTCCGCAACCTGATCGGGATCCACCACGCGCGCAACGAGGAGATCGAGCGCGCGGCGATGGAGGAGCTCTCGCGGCTCGTGCGCGGCGCGCCGTGATCGGCGACCGCCGTCGGCCGCCCTCAGAACTCGAACTCAGAACTCGAACTCGATGCCGAGCACGATCGCCGTGACGGAGAACTCGCTGTCGAAGCGGAGACCGTCGGTCGTGCCGCTCGCGTCGAGTTCCGACCAGCGGTAGCCGGCGAGCACCGTGACGTCCTGATCGGGGACGCGGTAGCGCCCCATCACCTCGACGTCCTGCGCCCAGCCGTCGAAGTTCCCGCCGAACGAGAGGTCCGGGTTGACGAGCCAGTCGACGTCGAGCGACGCCTCGCGCCACGCGACGCGGCCGCGCAGCCCGAGCCACGCCGCGCCGCGGTCCTCGAGGTGGAAGCTCTGCTGCAGGCCGCCGCCGCTCTGTGTCGCGGCGAAGCTGCCGTCGCGCCACGTCAGCGCCGCGCCGGCGGCGAGGCGCAGCTCGACGTCGTCCTCGGCGTCGGGCTCGCGATGGCGGCCGGCGATCTCGCCGAAGTCGGCGATGCGCCAGGCGTCCATCTCGAAGCGCGCGTCCACGTCGTCGCCCGCGATGAGACGCCCGAAGTCCGCGACGAGCGTGCCGCGGTCGGCATCCTCGAGCTCGATCTTGCGGTACTCGCCCTCGACGCCGGAGAAGCCGTCACCCGCCCTGATGACGAGCCCCCAGTCCTCGTCGTCGCTCTCCTGGCCGAAGGCGCCGACGGATTGCGTGGGGTTGTCGACCGGGGTCGTGCCCTGCAGCGACTGCATCGCGGCGCCGCCGCCGAGCCGATCGAGGTAGAGCCGCGGCGAGAGCGTGACCCGCGGGCTGTCGAGCCCAGGCATCCCGGTGCACGACAGCGCCGCGAAGGGGAGCAGGAGCGGAACGAGGACGGAGGCTCGCATGCGTGGGTCTGCTCGCGCGGAGGTTGCGGCGACGCGGCCGCAGCGGGCGACCGCGGGGAGCGGCGCAGGATACGGATCGATGCGAGGGGTGGCTATCGTCTCGTCCCGATGAGCAAGTCGAGTCTCGAGCCCTTCCTGCAGCGCGACTTCCTGGCCTTCGATCGGCATCGCCAGGACGATCCGGAATACAACGCGCTGCGGCTCTCGATCCGCCGCAAGCTGAAGGCCATCGCCGACGAGGTGAAGAAGCGCGGCAAGGAGCTCGGCTACGAGCTCGCGAGCCAGGGCGGCATCCACCATCCGCATTCCTACAACGCCTTCCGCGTGCGCGAGCAACGCGCCTACCTCTGTCGCTCGGACAAGGAACGCAAGAAGCTGGCCGCCTTCTTCGGCGAGGCGCTCGGCAAGGACGCCGAGACGCACTACATCCAGACGGTGCTCGAGGTCAGCCTCGACGGCCAGGTGATCGAGGCCGCCCTCCGCATCCACCCGCAGGCCTGGTGGGACGGCGAGAACCTCCGCAAGAAACTCGGCACCCCCGCCGGCATGACCGAGTGGTGCCAGATGCTCAAGGCGCTGCCGCCGGGTTACGCGCTCCGCATCCACGACTGGAAGAAGTCGTATTGGGCGAACGTCGCCACGCCGCGCGAGATGCAGGAGATGGCGAGCGCCTACACGCCCGGCAATCACTGGCTGCACCTCGTCCGCGAGCTGCCCGCCGAGGACGCCATCGGGATGGAGCTGCAGGCCCCGGAGTGGGCGGTGACCTCGCTGCTCGCGCTGCTGCCGCTCTATCGCTTCACGCTGTGGGCGCCGTGAGGGGTGGGGCGTCGTTGCCTCCCCGCAGGTCCGCGAGTCGGACGCCGAGCTGAACGAGTGCGCGTGCGAGGAGCTGGCGCACGGCGGGTTCCGACCGCCCCATGCGCCGCGCGACATCGGCGTGCGGCAGCTCGAGGATGCGCGCCAGCGCGATGACGTCGCGGTGATCGTCGCTGAGGAGCGCGAGCGCCCGTTCGAGGCGCTGGATGTCCTCGCGCAAGGCGGCGTCGCGACTGGGGCTCAGGACGCGGGGATCCGCCCATGCCGTCTCGTCGCCGCCGGCGTTGGAGCCGGGTTCCACCCCTTGCCGCGGAGCCTCCTGCGGGGGCCGGCGCTTCTGCGCGTCCGCGGCGCGCTGGCGATCCACGAGCTTGCGGATCGCCAGGGCGGTGAGCCAACGTCGGAACTCGGCGTCACCGCCGACGGGGATTGCCGCGGCCTCGAGCGCCTCGCGGCAGACGGATTGCACGAGATCGTCGGCGGTCTCGCGATCGAGCAGTCGTCGGCTGGCACGCCTGCCGATCAAAGCGTGGAGCTGGGGCAGTGCCTCGAGCAGGCGCTCGGAGACGATTCGTTCGCGGCTCGGATCTTCGTCTTCGGCCATCGGGTCCGGCATCCGAGGACGGCTGGTCGGGGTCGCCTCGGCGCGCGGCAGATGATTCAGGTTGCCGTGGCTTCGTGTCAAACCGCGTCACGGCGATGCCGGATCTACGATCCAGGGGATGATGGAATCCCTGAGCTCGATCGAGGCCCTGATCGCGGCGTGTCTGGAGCGGCCTGAGCCCGAGTGGCCCCAGGCGATCGACGAACTCTGCGCGGCGCATCCCGCGTCGGCCGCCATCATCCGCCGGGTCTTCGTCACCCTCTGCGCCACGGGGCTCGTCCGAGCGGCGCTCCCCCCCGAGCGCCTGGGGGAATTCCGGATCCTGCAGCGCATCGGCGGCGGCGCGATGGGAGACGTGTACCTCGCCGAACAATCGTCCGTCGGGCGCAAGGTCGCGCTGAAGGTCCTCAATCAATCCGGGCGCTTCCTCGCCGACGCCCCGGCGCGCTTCGCGAGGGAGGCCGCCGCCCTGGCCGCACTCGATCACCCCGGCGTGGTGCGCGTCCTGAGCTACGGCATCGAAGGAACGGTTCCGTACTGCGCGATGGACCTCATCGAGGGCCTGCCACTGAGCCGGGTGCTCGCGGTCCTGCAGGACCAGGATCCGGCGGTCCTCGACGGCGCCGTGCTCACCTCGCTTCTCGGCGGAGAGCTGAAGGTCAGCGGCCGCTGGCGCGCGATCGTCTTCCGGATCGTGACTCGGCTCGCGCGCGCCCTCGCGCACGTGCACGAGCGCCAGGTCCTGCACCGCGACATCAAGCCGAGCAACGTGATGTTGACGCGGGATGGGCAGCCGATCCTGATCGACTTCGGACTCGCGAGGCGGGCACAGGACGCGACCTTGACGCGAACGGACGGGTTCCTCGGCTCCATTCCCTACCTCGCACCGGAGCTCTGGGAGGATCCCCGTCGGGAGCCGGACGCGCGGAGCGACGTCTACTCCCTCGGGCTCGTGTTCTGGGAGATGCTGACGCTGCGCTCCGCGTTCGCGGGTCTGCCGCACCACACGATGCGCGAGGCGATCCTCGCGGGGCGACTCCCGGCGCTCCGCACGCTCCATCGCGCCCTCTCCGGCGATGCGGCGCTCGTGTGCCGCACGGCGCTCGCCGCCGACCCGGCCGACCGCTACCAGACCGCCCAGGCGTTCGCCGAGGACCTCGAGCGCGTGGTCGCTCTGCAACCGATCCGCGCCCGTCGACCGAGTCGGTCTCGCCGCGCAACGCTCTGGCTGAGGCGGCATCCCGCGCTCGGCGTGGCGGGATTGCTCGCCGTCGCCCTGGTCGGGGTCTTCGTCTTCGCTCAGCTCCGCGCGTGGCAGGCGGCTCGGCTGTCCTTCGAGAATGACAACCTGGATCGGCAATGGTCCGCCTATTGGGGGGTGAACATGCTCGGCCATCTCACGCAGCAGGGCACGATGCTCTGGCCCCCGGTTCCGGATCGGGTCCCCGCGATGAGCAATTGGCTGGCGCTCGCGAACCGATTGCACCGGCAGCTCTCGACGTTCCGCGCGGACGGCGATGCCCTCGAGCGGGCCTTCGGTGTCGACGTGGGATCGCAGACGCTCCGGCCGCTCGGGAGGACACCGTTCCTGCCCGATCGCGATGCCGATCGAGCGGCGTCGACCCTTGGTTTCGAGGCGACCGCGCTGCTCGGGATCGAGGCCCTCGAGCTTTCCATTGCGCTCGTGACGGAGCGCCGCGCGTTGGCGATGGACATCGAGGCCCTGACCCTGGAGAGCCCGCGAGCGCGCGCCGCCTGGGAGGAAGCGCGACGGAACGTCGCCTCGGATCCTCGCTTCCTCGGCCTGGTGCTCGAGCCCCAGGTCGGGCTCCTGCCGCTCGGCACGGATCGTCGGACCGGCCTGCCGGTGTTCTGGCATGTCGCGAGCGGCACCGAGCCTCGCGTCGAGGACTCCGGTTCGGCGCCGGATCCGGGCACCGGGCTCGCCCTCCTGCTCCTGCCTCCGACCGGTGATCCCGACTCCGCGGTCTTCCTGGCGTCCGCCCCGTTGACCGTCGCCCAATGGGCACGGATCGGCCTGGTGCCGCGGCCACCCGAACCGGCCTCGGCCGCACCGATGACGGGGGTGAGCTTCCTCGAAGCCGACGCCTCGGCACGACGTCTCGGCCTCGGCATCCCGACCGCGACGATGTTCGCCGTGGTGGCGCCCTTCGACGCCGACCAGGACGTCGTGAGCTGGACGGTCGAAGGCAAGGTCGACCAGGAACCGACGCCCGGGGTCTCCTCGGTGGTCGGACTGGCGGACGCGGCGGGATTCGAGGGCGCGAGCGCGAAGGTCCGCGCCGCATTCCGGGATGCTCGTCTCGGCCTGCGTCCTTGTCGCCGTCTCGATTCCCGTCGACCCGTCCTGGACGCGGAGCGCCGCTTCGCGGCGACCGAGTTCTCGAACTGGTCGGTGGCGGTCTCCGCCAACTCCATCAGTGCAGCGTCGGCGACGCAGGTCGACGACGGGTCGACGCAGGGAGCGTGCATCGAGGGCGTGAGCTACTCGGGTTCGGTGTTCCTGCTCCTGATCGACGACACCGCGATCTGGGATCCCCGCGTCGAGGGAGCGTGGACCGAGGTCGAACTCCGGGCCAAGGTGCGCGTGCTCGACGGCTTCGGCCTCGGCCTCGTGCTCCAGCCGGCCGTGGAGCAGGACGGTCGCATCTACTTCGGCGGCGACCGGACGTTCGCGACCGGCCCGGATCCTGATTGGCACGAGCTCGTCATCGCGCGAACCCGATCCGACGAGTTCTTCCCCGTCCTGCCGCGAGACTGGCAGCGGGACCGCACGATGTGGGAATGGGGCCAGGGCTCCGGGCCGGACACGGGAAGCGGAGCCAGCCCGGTGAGGTTCGGATTCGGCGTCTACGCATTCCTCAGCGGCTGCTATCGCCTGCGCGTCGACGACGTCTCGATCGTCGCGCGGCGGTTCCGGACGGATTGAGAGCGCACGAATCCCGCGTCACGGAGCCGCGGGTCCTCCGATCGTGTCTCTCGATGGCGGGTCTGAACGGCCGGCGCGGTGCCGGCGCGGTTCGCCCCGACTCCCCGGAATCGGACACCATGCGAGACCAGACCCTGGTCGCATTGCTGGCGACGATGGCGCTCGGCTGCGGCTCGTTACTTTCCCAGACAGCACAGTTCCGCTCGGGCGACACCTATCTCCTGAGCCGCAACCTGCCGGCCCTGCCGGGATTCGAATGCGGCGGTGGCACCGTCGAAGGGATCGCGCGGTTCACGCCCGCCGGGGAGAAGTCCATGGTCTGGATCTCGCCGACGGCGATGGAGCCGTCGGGCTTCCAATACGACGCGTACCGCGACCGGCTGATCGTCGCGGCGCCGTTGCTCGCCGCGATCAGTGCGAACGGGACGTTCACCCCGTTCGTGCCCTCACAGGAGTGTCAGCTCTTCGCCGTCGTCGGCGACGGCCGGATCTACGTCCTCTACAACAACCGCCTCGTCGTCCGCGATGCGACGGAGAGCGTGCGGATCCTGACGGAGCAGGACGGCTCGACCTTGTTCGCGATGGGTGGGCTGCTCCCCGAGCACGGGCCTCGATACCACTCGCTGCGCTACGACTCGATGCTCTTCGATCCCGCGACGAACTCGCTCGTGCTCAGCGGGTTCGTCGAGGACTCCCAGGCCACCGATGGCAGACCGGGAGTGGCGTACTTCAAGCGAGTGTCGCTGGACGAGTCGGGGACGCGCGTGCTCGGGCCGGCGCAGTTCTCGTTCGCGAGCGGGGCGGGAATCGTCGGTTACGTCTCCGCGATGTGCCGGACCGACGACGGTCGGATCCTCGCGTCCGCGGACTGCGCGGGGAACTTCGCCTACACGGATTCGATCCTGTCGCTCGATCCCGTGACGATGGGCACGGGGTTGTTCGCCGCGATCGGCCAGACGGCCCTGTTCCGCGGCATCGATTTCGACCGCGTCCACCGGCGTGCCGTCGTCTATGACCCATGGACCGACGTCCTGCGGGGCTATCGAGCCCAGGATCGAGGACTTGGCGAGGAGCTGCTGGTGGTCTCGCGGCGGATTCCCAACCTGCCGATCACCGTCGGCTGTGCCGGCCACAACCCGGGGACGGTTCGGGAACTCCTCGTGATCATCCCGCCGCAGCCCGACGTGGAAGCTCCGGCGGTCGTGATCCAGAGCCCCGTCGATGGCCACGTGACCTCGGCACCGGGACTCATGGTCGCGGCGCTGATCTCCGACGCGAGTGGAACCGTGATCCGGTCGGAGCCGGCCGGGCTCCTGGCGACGCTGCCGCAAGGCGGCGGCACGGCGATGGGCGAGGTGCTCCTGCCGACGAACGACGGCCCGGTCAGCCTCGTCGTCACCGCAGTCGACGACGTCGGCAACCAGGGCGGGAGCTCGGTCACCGTGGTGGTGGATCGCACCGCGCCGTCGATCGAGGCGATCGCACCCCACGAGGACGTCATCGTGGGTGAGTCGGCCTGCACCCTGACGGTCCAGGTCACCGATGTGCACGCGACCACGGTCACGGTGGGACTCGTGAGCCGTACCGTTCCGCAGGGCGGGGGGACCGTGGGCTTCGATCTCGATCTGGTCGAGGGAAGCAATCGGATCGCCGTCGTCGCGGTCGATGTCGCGGGCAATGCCTCGACGGCGACCCGCACGATCTGGCTGGACTCCACGGCGCCCCTCGTGCGCGTGGACTCACCCATCCATGGCGCCGTGTTCGGTCCGGGCAACACGTCGATCCCGCTGCTCGCGACGATCGACGACGCGAGTCCCACCCAGGTCGAGTCGACCCCGACGGGTGTCGCGGCGTCGCTCCCGCCGGGCGGAGGGATCGCGCTCGGCACGGTCGCGCTCCGCGAGGGCCACAACCTGCTGAGCGTCGTCGCGACCGATCCGCTCGGCCGCCAGGGCAGTCACGCGGTCCAGGTGATGCTCGACACCACGGCGCCCGAGCTCGCGATCACCGCGCCGGCGGCCGCATCGCTCGTGCGCCAGGTGGTCGACTTCCATGCCGTCGCGACGGACGCGGCTCCGGGCAGCGGCATCGCGACGGTGACCCTGCGCGTCGACGGCATCGCGCTGGCGGTCTTCGGTCAGGCGCCGTTCGAGGCCCAGCTCGACACCGCGCTGCTCACCGATGGTCCGCATCTCCTGGAGGCCGTGGCGGTCGACGCCGCCGGCAATGCGCGGGTCGCGCGCTGCGAGATCTCCGTCGACAACACGCCGCCGGTCGTCGTGATCGATGCCCCGCTGGCCGACACCACCGTGTCCGGGCTCGTCCCGTTCGTGGTCAGCGCGGCGGATCACGGCTCCGGGCTCGTCAGCGTCGTCCAGCGTGTCGGCGGCCTGTCGCCGACACAGGACGCCACCATGGCATATGCGGTGCCGGTCCCGAGCGACGTCCTGGCGGGAGCGGAGGACACCCGGCGCTGGTCGGGCGGGAGCGCGAGCTTCTCGGCAACCGCGGTCGATGCGGCCGGCAATACGCGCACGGTGGAGAGTGCGGTCGGCGTCGTGGCGGAACCGCTCGCCGCGCCGACGCTCGTGCCACGCGACGGACAGCGAGTGCACGGCCTCCTGCGCATTCGCGCGACCTCGGCGTCCTCGGCGTTCAACTCGCTCGCGATCCTGGTGGACGGAGTCGAGATCGGAAGCTCGACGACCTCGCCCTTCGTCACCTGCCATGACACGCGGGGAATCCTCGATGGTCCCCTGACGATCCAGGCCCGACTCCTCGGCACGAACCAACTCGTGGCGGTGAGCACCTCGCAGGTGATCGTCGACAACCTCCACGTGGAACGGATCCAACCACGGGTTCTCGATCTTCGGAGCGGTCGCCAGGACGCGCCGATCCAGGTCGAACTCGAGGGCGAGTCGGTGCGTCTGCTCCTCCCGACCCAGTCCCATGCGATCGAACTCCGCGTGCCGGGGGCCTCGGCCATTCCCGCCCTGACCGCGTGGGCAGGGGACGACCACGTCAGCGGCAGCGGTCGACACTCGACGTTGCGGCTGCGCTTCGATCGGCGCTCGCTGACCGGCGCGATCCGTGCGGCATCGACGGCCGAGGGCAGGCCGCCCTTCGGACGGCGGGTGCCCTTGCAGCTCTGGGTCGATGGACGGGAGCAAGGCGCGGGTTCGATCGAGGTCGTCGGGGCAAGCTGGTGTGAGCGCTGATGGTCCGGCGGAGCCTCCTGTTCCTGCTCGGGTTGACCGTGTTGTCCGCGGTCGTCGCGGCGCTCGGTGCCGTGCGTCCGCCTCGGCCCGGCGGCGCGGCGGCGGCGGGAGCGAGCGTCCCCGACGAGCCCGTTCGGGGCGCAGCGATCGACGTCGCCACGCCGTCCGGCCTCCGGGCCTGGGTCGCACGCTGCCGCAAACCTGCGTCGGCGGACCTCCGCGTCTTCCGCGCCGAAGCCCTCCACGACGCCGATCCCCTCGTCGCCGGCAATGCGATTGCGGCGCTCGGCAGACTCGGCGCCGTGTGGGGTGACGACGAGCTCCTCGAACTCCTCGACGACCCACGACCGCGGGTACGCCAGCAGTTGATCGTTGCCCTTTCGCAGTGCGGCGACGCCGACGCGCTGCCCTGGCTCGAGCGGGCCGCGTCACGGGCTCCGGATTGCGCCGGGCTCGCGCAGTGGGCCTCGGCCACGTTGCGCGCTTCGCTGACGGGAGCCGGAGCCCGCTGACGCGGATCGGTCAGATCCTCGCGAGCCGGTTCCCCGCCCCGCTCATTTCGCCGGGTAGGTCGCGAGCACCCATTCGCGCCACTTCTCCTCCAGGCTGAGCGGGCTGAGGCCATACGCCTCCTTCAGCGCGTTGCGCGTGCCTTCGACGATGTCGCCGACGGTCTGGCCCGTCAGCGGATCGACCTGGGCCTTGCCGAGGCGCATGAACTTCGCCCACTTCTCCTTGCCGAGCGACATGAGGTAGTCCTGGCGGGACCAGACCATCACGTGGTCGTTGAACTCCATCTCGCCGAAGTCGCGCCACTTCATGACCTCGCTGAACGGCGTGAACTTGCCGTTCGCCAGGAACTTGCGGGTCTCGAGCGGATACTGCCACGCGCGGGCGTCGATCGGCGGGGCGCCTTCGCTGCGCGTATAGGAGTTGAAGTGCTCGGTGATGCGGCGCTCGAACCAATGCGCCGGCGCCTCGCGCATCCAGACGGGCAGGTCGAAGTTGTAGTGGAGGTAGCCGTTGATGAGATTGTGGGTCGCCGAGAAGACGATGTGGCCGTGCATCGCGGTGTCGTCCTTCAGGCGACCGTCCTCGGTCGGGTTGTCCGCAGCGCACGAGTAGAGCAGGGAATCGACGTCCTTGAAGTTCCACTGCTGGCCGCCGACCGTGCGGCGGCCCGTGAAGGTCGCGAGGTAGTTGTCGTAGTCCTCGGTGCGATCGAAGATCAGGAACAGGTACTTGTTGCGCTGACCGAGGAAGGGGCCTTCACCGACGTACTCGCCGACGCGGGTCTTGCGATCCTCTTCGTCCTTCGGAAAGGTCTCGTCCGTGACGCCGAGCCAGGACTGCATCTCGGCGTAATGCGCCTCGAGGCGCTGCGCGAAGAGGTGGAGACGCAGCCAGCGATCGAGCGTGCGGGTCTTCGGGCTCACGCGGTCGAGGCCGCGCCCCAGCAGCGTCTCCAGCTCGCCGCGGATCTTGGCGCGGATCTCCGGCTCCAGGGGGACCACCCAGGGTTCGAGCGTGGAGCCGAGGCGGAAGTGCTTCGTCTCGACCCAGAGGATCTGCGCATCGATGAGGTGCTTGTCGATGTCGGCGGTCGTCACCGTCTGCGTGCCGCGCTGACCGAACTCGAAAGGGCCGTACGAGACATAGCCCAGCTTCTCGAGCAGCTTGGGGTCGTTCTTCGTGTAGGGGTCGATGCGCCACTTCGGGAGCTTGGGCTCCTTCTGCGCGGCCAAGGGCAGCGCCAGACCCACGACGAAGAGGCCCGCGAGCGCGCGCCGGATCACTTCAGCCGCTCCTTCCACTGCTTCGCCTGTTCGATCGCCGAGAAGACCGACAGCTCTTCGATCGGGGGTGCCCCGTCGACGACGGCGCGCAGGGCGTTGATCGCCTCGCGCTTCACCGAGCTCTCGCCGGAGTCCAGGTAGTTCGCGATCGCCGCGGCGTACTCCGGGGTCGCCAGCGAACGCAGCAGGCGCAGGCCGGTCACGCGGCTGCGCTCGTCGTTCGGTCGCATCTGTCGGATGACCCAGCTCGCCATCTCACGACCCCGGGCCTTGGGCAGCACCGCGCCCACGAACTCGCCGCGTTCGCGCCATTGGGTGTGACAGACCTCGATCACGCGGGCGAGAGCTTCCTTGTCCTGCAGCGCGGCGAGCGCGAGATCGGCGCAGAAGACGAGCTCCTCGTCGCGGGCCGCCGCGGGCTTGCCGCCGTCCGTCGCGGCTCCGCCCGCGTGCCGCGCATAGACCTCGCGCCAGCGTTCGTCGGCGTGCAAGGTGAGCCAGCGGAGCGCCCAGCGCTGCGTCGGCAGCGCGCGTTCCTCGGTCGCCTTCGCGACGAGCGGTGCGTGTTCGTCGGTCACGATCGCGTCGAGCGTGCGCGTCACCGCGGCGATCGCGTCGTCGCTCTGCCGCGGCAGCGCCAGGCGACGCAGCAGGTGGGGGACCAGCGCCGGCCCATAGGCGACGAGCGTCGCCTGCGCCTTGGCCGAGTCCGCCTCGTTGCCCGTCTCGAGCTTGCGGATCTGGGTCAGCACGCGCTCGTTCTCCTTGGCGGGCAGTTCGGGCCAGCTCGCCTTCGGTTCCTGTGCGGGTTCCGGCTCCGCGGGCTTGGGGGTCTGGGCGTGGCCGGCGGCGAACAGGAACAGCGCGACGCAGGCGTGCGCGGCGCGAGGGTGGATCGTGGTCATGGTGCGAGCCATGCGGGGACTGCGGCGCGGAGGTCTGGATCGCAGTGGAGCACACGCCCTTTGCGCCGCGCCTGCTCCTCGAGCAACCAGACCGCGAAGTCCGGCTGGTCGTGGGCCGGGAAGCGGACGACCCAGAGGCGCAGATGGTCGTGGACGGGGGTGAATCCCGGTTGGAGTTCGAGCAGCGCGACGACGAGCACGGCGTCGGCCGTCTCGAGGGGCGGACTCACCGCACCGAGGAGGGACTCGTCGCGCGCCCAGGCGGCGACGGGCACCGGCAGCGCGGATCGCGCGAGCGGTCCGAGCTCCTCGCCGCCGCTGCGGCGGAGCTCGAGGGCGTTGCCGACCACGGAGCAGAGCGCGCCCGCGCGCTCGCGCGCCGTGGCGCGTGGTCCGGGGAAGGCCGCGCGCGCCAGCGCGAGCGGGACGAAATGGCGTTCGAGGAGGACCGCGCGGCGGTGACGCAGGCCGATGGTCGGATCGAGCGCCTCGTAGTAGGCATCGAAGCTGGCCAGCTCCTCGCGGCCGAGGCTCGCGCCGCCCTCGATCTCGAGCGCGGCGCGCGGCGTGCCGGTGGCCACGGGATCGCGCGCCCCGTCGCACGCCGCGAGCGCGAGCGCGCATGCGAGAGCCGCGCCGACCGTCGATCCGGCGGGCGCGCGCCCGGTGCTCGTCGGGCCTCCCCTCACGGCAGGTCGAAGCGGCCGATGTAGTCGAGCGTCGGCCCCGTGAGGAAGCGGTAGGTGGAGTAGAGCGAGTGGCCGAGCTGCGGCAGCTTGTCGGCCTGGATCGGCGTGCCGAACTGACCGACGACCTCGAGCCACAGCGAGCGCGGCTCCTGCACCCAGGGCTCGATGCGCAGGTTCACGATCGGCTGATCGGGCGAGGTCGACGGGAAGGTCATGCGGAGGCCGATCGAGTGCATCGGCCGCTGGAAGGCGCTGAGCGACTCCGCACCGCCGGCGAGCAGGCGCTGGGCGATGAAGGTGCGGCTGTCGTTCGAGTGCTGCGTGTTGATGAGCGAGCGCACCCAGAACTGCTGGCCGAGGCTCAGCGGGGTCTGCAGCGTGCGGTAGGCCGCGCCGACCACGTTGACGACACGCGTCGCGAAGTCCTCGATGGTGGTCCCGCGCAGCTCCTCGCGCAGGACGATGCGGTCGGGGGTGAAGGTCACGGCCGAGATCTGGCCGGGGGCCATCGCCGGGTTCGTGAGGTGGATCCCGTCCTGCGCCACCTGGAAGTTCTGGTAGGCGACCTCGCGATTGCCGTAGAGGTCGTTGTGGATGCGCTGGACGGCGTCGGCGCGCAGCGCCACCGGGCTGTGCAGGATCTCGGCGCCGAAGGCGATCGTGCGGGGTTCGTAGTTCGACATCGATCCGGCGCATCCTAGCCCTGCATGAGCGCGAGTGCCCGCTGCGATCGGGCTCCTCCGCGAGCGGCGTGCGCGACGAGCAGTGGGCGACGCGATCGGTCGCGTGGGTCCCGATCCGCGGCAGGCCGGAAGCCGTCGGCGCGTGGGCTGGGAGTCTTTGCAGGGGGGGCCTCGTCCTGCGCGCTCCTGCCGACTCCCTGGGGCGGGCGCGCGCGGGCTGTTGCCGCCCGCCGTCGCCGCTATGCTCCCCGGCCCTCCATCACTGCGATGACTCCATTCCATCGACCGCTCCGGTCGCCCCTCGTGTTCGCCCTCGCCCTCGCCATGACGGGCGTCGCGACGTCCCAAGAAACCGCGGGGCAGGACCCGAAGCTGGCCTTGCTGCAGACGCTCGACCAGCTCAACGCGGAGATGGCTGCGGCGCGCGGCGCCGTGCTGCGGCCGATGAACGTCAATGGTGAGGAGCTCACCGTCGATCAGTTCCGCCGCGAGGCGATCTACCTCGTCGGGGCGAAGCAGCTCCAGGGGAAGATCGCCGAGTTCCTCCTGCAGGAGCAGGTCGACGAGCAGATCCAGGGCGGTCGCGATCCGAAGGAGTTCGAGATCAGCGAGGAAGAGCTGATCGCGGACCTGAAGGCCTCGGTGGAGGAGTTCCGCCGCGCGAACCCGAACGTGGACTTCTGGCAGGCCGTGCGCGCGCAGTACGGCCTCGAGCGCGAGCAGTTCCTCTACCAGCAGCGCCAGACCAAGCTCTTCGACCGCGCCTTCTTCCCCGGCGCCGCCGAGAAGTGGCCGCTCGTCACGCGCGAGGCGATCATGTCCTCGACGGGCTCGGGCGACGGCAAGCAGTTCTGGGACAACCTGGTCAAGGCCTCGGTCGACCCGGCGACGGGCGAGTCCCGCACGCTGCCGCCCTTCTGGATGCACCTCTGCCGCGGCTGGGTCACCAAGCAGCTCCAGAAGTGGAGCGACGTGCGCTACGCATCCGACGGCATCCCCGCCGAGGTCTGCCTCTCGGTCAACGGCCGCAACTGGTCGACCGCCGATGCCTACCGCGAGATCGAGAGCGGCCTCTTCGTGCAGGACCTCGAGCGCGCCGTCGGTGAGGTCGCGATCCGCAAGGCGCTCACCCAGGAGCTGCAGAAGACCGGCCACCTGCTCGACGACGAGACCTTCCGCGCCGAGTTCGACACCTACCGCAAGCAGTACGACGACACGCCGTTCAACACCGAGATCATCGCGACGGCCTTCAAGGGCTATCCGAGCATCGAGGCGTTCCGGCAGCGTTGGCGCCTCATCCGCAGCTTCGAGAAGATGATCGAGGCGGACATGAACGACATGGCGAAGCTCCAGGCTCACGCCAATGCGTTCGCGGCCTTCTTCTCCGACGGTCAGACGAACGTCGACGTCATCCAGTTCATGGCCCGCGACATCACCACCGGCGCCTGGGTCCCCGGCGGGCTCGCGGCCGCGCAGCAGCGCGCCGACGCGGCGATGAAGGAGATCGAGGGCGGCGCCGAGTTCGACGCGGTCATGCGCGAGAAGGGCGAGTTCTACGCCAACGACAAGGAGAAGGGTCACCTCGGCTCCAAGTCGCTGAACCAGATCCGTCAGTCGCTGCGCGAGAGCGAGTTCACCGACGTCCTCATGGGCTACTCGGTCGCCGCGCACCTCTTCTACGACGCGGCGCCGGGCACCGTGGTCGGTCCGCTCCGCGGCCCCGATGCGTGGTACATCGCGCGCATCAACAGCCGCATCCCGGTCCGCGCGAACGTCGACCTCACGCAGGAGCGCACGAAGGAGCTCGCGCGTCAGGACTACGTGAACTGGCGCTTCCTGAAGTGGGCCAACGAGGTCGTCGCGCGCTCGACGATCAAGTGAGCAGCCGGGAACCGCGCGGCGCACGGGTCGAACCCGCGCCGCGACACACGGCCGCGGTCCGAGGTTCCTCGGGCCGCGGCCGTGTTGCATGATGCGCGGCCCGCATGGAAGCGACGCCAGCCCGCGACGACGCGAACGATCCCGTCACGCCGCGCGTGAGCGGCCGCCAGGCGCTGAACGCGCTCGGGAGGCACGTCTGGGGCGGTGTGCTCCGCAACCGGATGCTCGTCGCCGTCGTGATCGGCACTGCGGCGCTCGAGGCCTTCTTCACGAAGGCGCCCTTCGTGCTGGTGAAGCCGCTCTTCGACGAGATCGTGCCCACGGCGCGCGAAGCCGACGCGACCGCAGGCGCGCTCGACGATTTCGGCAGCCGCTTCGCGACGGCCTTTTCGGACTTCGCGGTCTGGCTCTCGGCCGGGCTCGGCGTCGAGTTCGCCGGGGATCCGCGCGGCAAGAGCGTCGTGTTCGCCTGCGCGGTGGTCGCTGCTGTGTGCGGGATCCTCGGTGGCCTCGCGATCTACTTCGCGACGCTGCTCTCGCGCTACTTCGCGACCAAGGTCGTCGTCGACCTCCGCGATCAACTCGCCGCGCACGTGCTGCGCCTGCCGCTGCGGTTCTTCGGCCGCAAGCGCCTCGGCGAGCTGATCTCGCGCGTGACCAACGACACCACGGTCCTCGCGCGCACCTTCACGCTCGTCGCGGACCACGCGCTCGTCGATCCGCTGATGATCCTGACCAACATCGTGTTGGTCTGGGCCTTCTCGCCGGCGCTGCTCGCCGTGTTCCTCCCGGCCATCCCCTTGATGGCGCTGCCGATGCTGCGGCTCGGTCGCAAGGTGCAGCGGCGTTCGGCGGGCAGTCTGCAGGCGATGGGAGACGCGACGGAGTCGATGAACCAGATGCTCTCGGGCATGAAGGTCGTGAAGGCCTTCGGCCTCGAGGACGTGCGGCTCGGCGAGTTCTCGTCGAACAACGCGAACTACCTGTCGCGCACGCTCCGCATGCTGCGCGCGAAGGCCCGCTCGGAAGCGGTCGTCTTCGTCGGTTACCAGGTCGGCTTCGTGGGGATGATCGTCGCGATGGGTTGGATCCTCCTCGGCGGCGAACGCACGCTGGGAGACATCGGCGTGGTGCTCGTCCCGATCTCGACGACCTACCAGCACATCAAGCGCATCGTGCGCGTGTGGAACACGGTGATGGAGTCCGCCGGGGCGATCGAGGGCGTCGAGTCGATCCTCGCGGAGCCGCTGGATCGCGCGGTCGTCGGCGATGGGCGTCGGGTCGAGCGGGTCGAGGGGCGCGTCGAGGTCGAGGCCGTGTCCTTCGCCTACGGCGACGACCCGGTGGTGCGCGAGGTCTCGTTCCGGGTGGCGCCCGGCCAGACGGTCGCCTTCGTCGGGCCCTCGGGTGCCGGCAAGTCGACGATGGTCGACCTGCTGATGCGCTTCCACGATCCGCAGTCGGGCCGCATCGTGATCGACGGCGTCGATCTCCGCGAGCTCTCGCTGCAGGACTACCGCGACCACACCGCGCTCGTCGTGCAGCAGCCCTTTCTCTTCAACACGACGATCGGCCAGAACATCCGCTACGGCCGGCCGTCCGCGACGCAGGCCGAGATCGAGGCTGCGGCGCGCGCCGCGCAGATCCACGACTTCATCGTCTCGTTGCCGCGCGGGTACGACTCGATCGTGGGCGAGCGCGGCAGCAATCTCTCCGGCGGACAGATGCAGCGCGTGACCATCGCGCGCGCGGTTCTGCGCAACCCGTCGATCCTCTTCCTCGACGAGGCGACCTCAGCGCTCGACTCCGAGAACGAGGAGGCGGTGCAGAAGGCGCTCGCGAACCTGCGCGCGGGGCGCACGTCCTTCGTCATCGCCCACCGGCTCTCGACGATCCGCGACGCGGACCTGATCCTCGTCTTCGACGGCGGTCGCATCGTCGAGTCGGGCCGCCACGAGGACCTGCTGCGCAAGGCGGGCCTCTACGCGCGCCTGATCGAGCTGCAGGACCTGCGGTGACGCGGAGACGGTGAAGCGGAGACGGTGACCCGGCGAGGGCGGGACTTGACGAAGTGGCCTGATCCCGTATCTGGGGCATCCTTCCCGGAGGATCGTCATGCAGCTCGAACCCATTCCGCTCGTCGCACCCCTCGCCGCCGGATCCGTGCCGCGGGGCTCGTTCTTCGGCGTGATCCTCGGCGCCGCCCTGCTCGGGGCCATCGTCGGCTTCTTCGCGACCGGGTCTGACCCTGGTGCAGAGCCGGGCGTCGTCGCGAGCCCGGAGCCCTCACCGGAGGAACTCGCCGATTGGGCGACGGCGATGCGCGACGCGCCCCTCGCCGAACTCGCGGCCGAGGCCGAGCGCTTCCTGCTGGCGGTCGAATCGCTCGGAGATGCCTCGCTGCTGAGCGGCGTCGAGCGCCTCGCGCTCGCGGTCGTCGACGAGGACCCCGAGCTCTCCGAACCGCGCGTCGCCCTGGCGCGGCTGATCCTCGATCGGCTGCCCTTCCTGCCGGACGCGCCGAACCTCGAGCGACTGCGGAGCCGGCTCGAACTCGTGCGCTGAACGACGACCCCTCGGTGGGCGTGTCGCGAGCAACTCAACGGGTCGCGGGCAGGAGCAGGGCGACGGCCGTCACGCGGAGCGCTTCGCCGCGGCCGATCGCGTCGAGACCCTCGGCGGTCTTGCCCTTCACGTTCACGCGCGACGAGTCGATCGCGAAGAGCTCCGCCAGGCTCGCGCGCAGCGCCGCACGGTGCGGGGCGATCTTCGGGCGCTCGCACTCGACGACGACGTCGAGGCTGACCACGTGGAGCTTCGCGTCGCCGAGGCGGCGCATGGTCTCCACGCAGAACTCGCGGGAGTCGCGACCGAGGTTGTGCGGGTCCTTGTCCGAGAACAGGGTGCCGAGATCGTCGAGGCCCGCGGCGCCGAGACACGCATCGCAGACCGCGTGCAGGATCGCATCCCCGTCCGAGTGGCCGCTCGGACCGAGTTCGCCCGGGAGTTCGAGACCGCCGAGCACGCAGCGACGGCCGCGCTCGAGGCGGTGCACGTCGATGCCGAGACCGATGCGTGGCGCGTCGTCGAGCGGTGGACGTCCCATCGAAGGTGCAGTCATGCGCCGCCATCCTCCAGCGCCGCGAGTGCCTCGGCGAGCACCAGGTCCTCGGGCGACGTGATCTTCAGGTTGCGTCGATCGCCCGCGACGAGTTCGACCGGCTGACCGGCGTGCTCGCAGAGCGAGACGTCGTCGGTGCCGGAGAAGCCGCGCGCGTCGGCGAGGCTCAGGGCCGCGAGCAGGCGATCGCGCCGGATGACCTGCGGCGTCTGCGCGAGCCAGATGCGCGCGCGGTCGATCGTTCCCACGACGTGCCGGCCGTCCGCGACCTCCTTCAGCGTGTCCGGTGCCGGGATCGCGAGGAGCGCGGCGCCGCAGTCGAGGGCTCGCGCACACGCGTGGCGCGCGGCGGCGACGGGGAAGAAGGGCCGCGCTGCGTCGTGCACGACGACCAGCGGCCGGAGCGGGTCGCTCGCCTGCAGGGCGCGACGCATCGAGTCCTGCCGGGTCTCGCCGCCGTCGACGATCGCGCGCACGCCACAGGCATCGAGCTGTGCGCGCAGCGGCGCGACGAGCGCGTCGCGATCGTCGGGATGCACGGCGAGGATGATCTCGAAGTCGTCGACGAGCTGGGCGAGCCGACGCGCACTGCGCAACACGAGCGGCACTCCGCGAACCGCGACATAGGCCTTCGGCACGGTCGAACCGAGGCGCGTGCCGCGACCCGACGCGAGGAGCAGGATCGACAGTCTCACGCGCGCGAGCGTAGCATCGCGCGCCATGACGACGCTGCGGATCCTCGGCATCGACCCCGGCACGATCGTCGTCGGTTGGGCCTGCATCGAACTCGACGAGCGCGGCCCGCGGAACGGCCACGCGGGCAACGGCGTCCGCGAGGTCCGGGCGCCGCTCGCGGCGCGCGCCGCGAACCTCGTGCGCAAGACCGCGCGGAGCGACACCCTGCGCCTGCTCGAGGCAGGGGCATTGCGGCTCGGTCGCGGCCTGCCGATCGAGGCGCGCCTCGCGCGTCTGTGCGTCGAACTCGAGGCCTGGATCGAACGCTTCGCGCCGCAGGAGCTCGCGATCGAAGAGGCCTTCCACGGCAAGAGCCCGCAGGCGGCGCTGCGCATCGGCGAGGCGCGCGGAGTCGTGCTCGCCACCGCGCACCGGGCCGGGCTCGCGGTGCACCAGTTCGCGCCCGCGACCATCAAGCGTCGCGTGACGGGCAGCGGCCGCGCGGAGAAGGACGTCGTCGCGCGCATGGCCTTGACCGAACTCGGTGCCGGTCCGCTCGCCGGACCTGCCGATGCGGGCGACGCCGTCGCCGTCGCCTTCTGCCGAGCGCAGGAGCGGCAGAGCCCGCTCGCCGCGCTCACTGCTTCGCGTTGATCTTCTCGAGCGCGGCGCCGGCGGCGGCCTTCACGTCGGCGTCCTGATCCTGCATGAGCTGGATCAGGAAGGGCAGGGTCTCGGGCTTGCCGAGCGTGCCGAGCGAACGGATCGCCGCGAGACGGATCGCCTTCTCGCCGCTGCGCGCCTGCTTCAGCAGGGCCTCGGCGGCGCTGTCGGCGTCGAGCCCGGCCTCGTCGAGCAGGCGCTGCCAGCGCTGCGACTGCGAGACGAGGTATTCGATCGCGTCGAGCGCCTCCTTGGCGGCGTTGCGGGTCTGTTCGGTGGATGCGCGCAGCGCCGCGATGAGGCCGGGCACGAAGCGGCGGTCGAGGGTCTCCTTGGCGATACCGCACAAGGTCCAGGCGTTCCCGGGCAGTTCGAGTCGCGGCAGCAGGGCGGGGATCGCACGTTCCGGGTCGAGGTCGACGAGCGCGTGCGCCGCGGTGGCGAAGAGCTCCGGGCGCTCGAGCTGGGCGGCGATGGCGTCGTAGCCGCCGGCGCCGAAGAGGGACTGGACCGTGCGGATCGCCGTGCTGGCGATGTTCGGGTTGGGGTGCTGGAGCAGCGCGCGCAGCGCGGCTTCGAGTTTCGCCGGCGCGTCGATCGGCCAGCGGCCATTCGCGCATTGAAGGGCTTCGCGGAGGTTGTCGGGCTCCGGGTCGGCGAAGGCCGCGAGCAGCAGCTCGGCCGGGACCGCACCGCTCTCGCCGTACTCGCGGAGGATGTCGTTGCGCAGACGGCGACGTTGCTGGGCGTCGGGACAGGATGCGAGGTGTTTCGCGATCGTCGCGCGCGTCGCGGGGTCGCGCTCCTGGTTCGGAGCCTTGTTGCCGTGTCGGTCGAGGTCCTCCCAGGCCTCGGCCGAGCCGCCCGCGAGGACGCGGTCGAGTGCGACGATCCTCTCCGCGCTCGACCAGCTCGGCAGGCGAAGGAGCCAAGCGAGTGCCCGCGCCTTGCCGACGGGGGGCTGCCGGCTGCCGTCTCGTAGGTCTGACTCGAGGTCGCGTTCGACCAAGCCGAGTTGGTAGCCGACCGCGAAGAGCGGCGCGGCCTCGACGTCGTGGTCGATCGCGATGCGCTGGAGCGCCTGGTTGCGCAGCCCGGCGTAGCCCGCGCCCTCGATCACCGCGAGGCGGCGCCTCAGCATCCGCCGCGCCGGCGCGTCGCCGCTGAGCAGCGCGTGCGTGAGGTTGCCACGCAGGCTGTTCGCGAGCTGCTCGTTCCCGGCGCAGGCGCCGAGCTCGTCGATGCCGCGGACGAGGAACTCCTCGCACCACGCGAGGCTCGCCTCGTCGTCGAAGAGGCCGAGGCGCATCACGGCATGGGCGACGACGGGGAAGCCGCGCGTCATCGCCTCGCGCGAGGCAGTCTGCGCGAGGACGAAGTCGCGCAGCGGCGCGAAGCCGGCGACGGGGATCTCGACCGTGAAGCTCGCGGCGAGGAGCTGGCGCAGGGCATCGTCGTCGAGGCGCAGCGCGGCGAGGCGTCCGAAGAGCGCCACCCAGTCCTGCGGTGCCGCGATCGCGGTGAAGCGGCTCTCGTCCATGCCGACGAGCGTGGCGATCTCGAGGAGCTCGGACATGCTCGCGCGGGTCCAGCCATGCGTCACGGCGGCGATCAGCCGTCGGCCGTATGCGTAGCGTGCACTCGCACGGTCCGTGGCGATCGAGCGCGCGAGGTCCAACGTGAGCTCGCGTGCGGAGTCCGCCGGAAGCGAGCCGTGGGCGATGCCGAAGGACGTCGAATGGATCGGCAGTTCCTTCGTCGCCTTCATCAACAGACTCGCGCACTCGACCGGCTCCACCGCCGCTTGGCAGAAACGGCGGATCGCCTCGAGCGTCGCGTCCGAGACGCTCGGGGGACCTGCGGCGGCGATGTCGACGAGCTCACGCGCTCGTGCGGCGTGACCGGGCAGCGCGGCCGGGAAGCGATCGAGCAGCGCGCCTGCCCCCGTGAGCCACAGCCACGCGGCATCACGGACCCGCGCGTCGGCGTGCCTCAGGCTCGCCGCGAGGTCCGGCCAATCGCCGGTCACGCGCATGGCGAGGGCGGCTGCTCGCACCTCCGGGTCACCGTCGCGCGCGAACGGGGCGAGCACGACGTGATGGATCTGCTGAGACGGGTCGAGCCGCCCATAGCCCCGCAGGACGGCGCGCTTGCGCAGCGCATCGGCGCCGGCCGCGCAGCGCTCCAGCCAGCGCTCGACGTTGGGGCCACCGATCCGCAGGAGGGCCTCCGCGAGGCGGGCGACGGCGACGTGGCTGAGCTCGGCCTCGACCGCGGCGATCAGGGCGGGCACCGCGCGCTCGCCGTACCACACGAGCTCCTGAAGCCGGCCTGGGTCGTCGTTGCCCCTGAGGATCTCGATCAGGCCGCGGATCTCGTCGTCGACCGCGCGGTCCTGCGCGGGCGAGGCCGGCTGCTGCAGCCAGGCTTTCGCGCGTTGGCCGACGATCAGGGCTTCCGCCTGGCGACCGAGTCGGCCGAGGACCCGGGCGAGGCCCGCTGCCGCCGCGCCGCGCAGGCTCGCGTCCGCCGACTCGTCGTCGACGATCGCCTGGTACAGCGCGCGCGCCCGCTCGAAGTCGCGCTCGGAGTCCTCGGCGAGGATCGCCTTCTGGAGGCGGGGACTGGCGTCGCGGTCCTGGGCCGCGGCCGGGGTGGGAAGCGCCAGCAGGGCGGCGAGGAGAAGGGCGGTCCGTGGTCTTGCGCTCATGACTGGGTCTCCGTGACGGGTTCACGCCACTGGACGCTGGGATCGGTCACGAGCGATGGCGCGGCGGTGAGAAGCGTGTCAGGGAATCGTGTGGTCCGGCGGTCCGGAGCGACCGAGCGAGGTTCCGCGGCGTGGCCTCGAAGCCCTGCGCCCCGTCCGGCTTGCGCGCGGCGCCGCCGCCGCGACGGCGAGGTAGTCGGGCAGCTGCGGGCGGTGCCGGGCATCGAAGATCAGGCTGGTCTCGATGCGCGCGACCTCCACTCGGGCGGTGAAGCCGTCCAGCGCGAGGTCGCGGAGGTGATCGGTGTCGCGCACGGCGACGTGGACCAGGAAGTCGACCGCGCCCGCGACGTGGAAGACGCTCACGGTCTCGCGCAGGGCGAGCGCGTGCCTGCGGAACGCGTCGACCTCGCTGCGCGCGTGGTGGCGGAGCTGGACGGCGACGAGTGCCTGGAGCCGGATGCCCAGGGCGAGCGGGTCGACCTCGGCCCGCGCTCCGCGCAGCGTGCCGGT
Source organism: Planctomycetota bacterium (assembly GCA_020848735.1). Taxonomy (GTDB): domain Bacteria; phylum Planctomycetota; class UBA1135; order UBA1135; family UBA2386; genus JACRLW01. Next base: position 90,076 of record JADLHO010000065.1, read on the forward strand.
CTCGCGGAGCCAGCGCACGCGCTCGAGGCAACTCGAGGGCGCGAGGCCGATGCGCGCCGCGAGCTCCTTGTTCGTCAGCCGAATGTCGTTCTGCAACTCGGCGAGGATGGCACGGTCGATGCGGTCGAGTGCGGAAGAATCGGGTGCTTGTCGAAGAGGATTCGGAGGCTTCGCCATGAGACGAACTCCATTCGTCCAGGGATGCAACGAGCACCCTTCGACCCTGCCGCGGCCCTCGCGGCCTCCAAGCACACCTTCGGGGAGCACGGCGGTGTGAACATGAGCATCGAGGCCTCGACGACCTTCACGGTGATGAAGGCGGACACGATGCCCGAGATCTTCAGCGGCCACCGCACCGCGGACCGCGACGGCTGCTTCCTCTACGCGCGCCACGTCAATCCGACGGTGCACACGCTCGGTCGAGAGCTCGCCGCACTGGAGGACACGGCGGCCGGCTACTGCTGCGCATCCGGCATGGCCGCGATCGCCGCGACGATCCTGCAGCTCTGCGCGCAAGGCGATCAGGTCGTCGCCTCGAACGCGGTCTACGGCGGCACGCACGCACTTCTGCAGACCTACCTGCCCAAGCGGACGGGGATCACGACGCGCTTCGTCGACATCGGCGACCTCGCTGCGGTCGAAGCGGCGATCGGGCCGAGGACGCGCGTGCTCTACACGGAGACCCTTTCGAATCCGACCCTGGTCGTGAGCGATATCGAGGCCCTGGCGGACATCGCGCACCGGCACGGCGTGGCGCTCGTCGTGGACAACACGTTCGCACCCGTGCTCGTGACGCCGAGTCGGCTCGGGGCGGACGTCGTCGTCCACAGCCTCACGAAGTTCGTCAACGGCGCCTCCGACCTCGTCGCCGGTGCGGTGCTCGGCAGCGCGGAGTTCATCGGGAGGCTCATGGACCTCCACGACGGCTCGCTGATGCTGCTCGGGCCCACGATGGACCCGCGGGCCGCCTTCGAGGTCTCGATGCGGCTGCCGCACCTCCCGCTCCGCATGGCCGAGCACTCGCGTCGCGCGGCGTTCCTGTGCGACCGGCTCGCGTCACGCGGCGTCGCCGTGCGCTACCCCGGCCTGGCGAGCCACCCTCAACGCGCGCTCATGACGCGGCAGTCGAATGCGGGCTACGGCTGCGGTGGCCTGTTCACGTTGGACCTGGGCGATCGCGACCGGGCCTACCGCTTCATGGAGATCCTGCAGAACGAGCACCGCTTCGGCTTCATGGCCGTGAGCCTCGGCTATGCCGAGACGCTCATGTCCTGCTCGGCGAGTTCGACCTCGAGCGAACTCGACGATGCGGCGCTCCGCGCCGCCGGGATCAGCCCTGGTCTCGTGCGCATCTCGATCGGCTACACCGGCGAGCTCGCGACGCGCGCGGAACAGCTCGAGGACGCGCTGCGGCGCTCCGGCCTCTGAGCCGGCCGGCCGGAGATCCGGCACGGCGCGCGGCGACTCGGGGGGGCGAGCGCCACCGCCACCCGACAGCGTCACTTGAAGGGGTGGTACTTCCGGACGCATTCATCGAGGCGAGTCACGACAGCTTCTGCGCCCGCAGCGCTCAAACACTCCGCCGCGACGAACGCATTGACGGTGTCGAACACGAGCTGGTGGACGGCGCTGAAATACACGTCGAGAGCGTCGCAGGTCTGCGGCAGCTCGCGAAGTTCGGCCGCGTAGTACCGGTCGCCGTCGTTCGACGTGGCGTAGGTGCTGAACCCGAACATCTGTGTGAAGTTCACGCGTCTGAATCCCTTGACCATCTCCTGGATCGCCGCCTCGGGACTACCGGCAGCACGCGCTTCGGAAGCGAGCGACTGAGCGTGGCGTGCGGTCTCTGCGACCAGACTCTCGCGTTCCGGGCCTGGGAGGCTTTGGAGGTACTCGGAATAGGTCTTGGTTCGCGCGCGGCCATGGTGGACGAGCCATTGGAACTCCGAATTGGCGAGGGGCGCGATGCGAGCTTGGAGAGACTCGATCCCTCCCACCCGCCCATTCCAGATGGCCCGGATCCGCTCCCGGGCTGAGGGAGGGATGTACTGGTCTCGTGGGTTGAGGATCGCGTTGCGGAACAGGTCCTCGGCCCGGACGCTCCAGGTCTCTCGGCACGCGATGGCTGCCAGGTCGAAGGGCGTGCGCGGGAAGGAGGCCCACTCGGGATCATCGCCGGAAGCCACCGCTTGGGGCGAACCCTGGGCGACCGCATCTGCCGGTGGAGGACTCGCCTCCAGTGCGATGCGCGCCGCCTTCTCATAGGCCAGGCGCTCGATCTCGTTGGGTGCAGGGGTCTCGCGGAGGAATCTCTGATTGGCTTCTGCGATCCCGGGCATCGGGTCGCGCGGAGAACGGAGGACCAGGAACGCGGTCACGGCCGCGATGACGACTCCCGCGAGCAGCAGTCCAGGTCGAAGGGTGTGGCGCATGGCGTCACTGGGTGGTGCGAAAGAGCGCATGGAATGCCGCGGATTGCCAGGAAGGTGCCGAGGGATGGGCGCGGACCGGGGCGTCGGCGCCCAGCCAATGCACCGCGTTCATTGAGGATCCTGAGGACACGTCTTCGACGCGCAGGTCGAGGTCGTGCAATGGCCTATGTAGTACCAGAGCGTAGGGGTGCCACTGCAGTCGGTACTGGCGAAGACGTGAAAGGACGCGGTGGAGGAGCCGCCGCATGCGTTCACATCCACCGCGATCGCCGTGGTCTGAGGATTGCTGGCATTGAAGCAAGTGCCAGGTTGGAGATGCCTGAAGCTCTGTTGGCCACTCTGGAGCTGCACGAACACCTTCTTGGACAGCTTGCACTCCTGGGTGAATCACAGTTGGTTGCTACCGACTTGGGCGCAAGGTCAGCGCCCGGGTTCTTCCGGGCCATTCGCCGAGAAAGACCCCGAGCACTCCACCCACGCACCGCAGGCGAGCGTGTTGTCGCAGGTGTTGGATTCCTGCAGTCGCATGGCACCGAGTGTGACGAGGGCGATGACGAGGATCGAGACGAGCGCAGCGGACGTCTCCATGAGGTAGCGGCCGGGAGGGGGAAGCGGGATTCTCGTGGAGCCCGAGCGTCCTGCTCGACTCCAGACGCCTGGTCGTCCGGGGGGGGGGTACAAGGGGCAAGATGCGTCGGATTGCGCCCGGCAGTGCTGCGATGACCTCGCGGCAGTCGCTGGGATGGATGCGGGCGGCACGGGCGATGGCCCTGGTGGCGCGGAGGCCCGAGAAGATCGCGCGTGCGACGCGCCGTTGCCGGGGTGGCAGGCGATCGAGCGAGGCGAGGACGAACTCGCGCTGGCGGTGGGGAGGGAGATCGAACATCGCCACCGGACGATGTCCGGAGGGGGTATCCCGGCGCAGGTTCGCAAGGTCGGAAGGTCCCGCGGTCGGGACCTGCGCGTGCGATGCGAGCTCGTGCGAACTCGGTGACGGGACGAAGACGCTCGCTTCCCGGGCACGCCGCCGATGCCAATCGTTGCACTTGTTCCGCGCGATCGAGCGTGCCCGCGACATGGGGGCAGCGGGCCGGCGCGCCCGTTGCGCCGTCCAGAGGGCCAGCAGGACGTCCTGGACGAGATCCTCGACCGCATGCCGTGGGACGCGCCGGAGCACGACCACGGCGATGGCGCTGCGCAGCCGCTCCCAGTCCAGGTCGGGCAACGCCTCGCGCCGGCCAACTTCCATGGCGAGGAGCGTAGCCGACACGCGGCTCCCCGGGCAACGGCATGCTGCGGGCCGCCGTTCGGCCGCCTGCAGGAGCTCGGGCGGTTCTCAGGGCAGCAGGCGCAGCGGCACCGCATTGCTCGCGAACGCGAGGCGGGCGCTGCCCTGGTCCAGCGTGACGAACGCGTGGTGGAGCGTCGCGCCGGCGATCGAGGCCGGGGCGTTGTTCGGCAGGACGAGCGCGGCGCGGGAGCTGCCGCGCGCGTCGAGGACCCCGAAGTTGCCCTGGAGGTTGCTGGAGTTCGCGGCGACCACGGTGAGCCAGAACCAGGGGTCACCGACGATGTTCAGGGGGAGCACGATGCCGTCGATCGGCGTGCCGGGGGAACTGCCGCTGATCGAGCCGACGAGCGCATACGCGGCACCGGCGGCGCCCGAGCCGGCCTCGAGGGCGAAATCGACGCGGCCGGCGCCGGAGATCGAGAGTTCCGCGGTGCTCGCGGCGAGCGCATCGCATTCGTCGGGGCGGCCATTGCCGTCGAAGTCGTGGCTGTGGCCGCTCGCGAGATCGCAGGCATCCAGGACGCCATTGCCATTGCAGTCGGCGGCGGCGCCGGATGCGATCTCGCACCAATCCGCTTCGCCGTTGGCATTGCAGTCGCCGCGGTCGCCGTAGCGCACCCGCAGCACGCGGCCGCCGGTCGCGGTGGGGCCCGTCGTGTTGCGATCGCGGTAGAACTCGGTGAAGTAGAGCCCGTCGGGCCCGGCCGCCAATCCGACCGCCGTGGCGTACCCATCGCCGACGTACTCGACGAACGGCGTCGGCCCGGACACGCGGTTGCCGGCGGCGTCGAGCACGAACTCGGTGATCCGTTTGCCGAGCGCCTGGCGGCCGGGCGCGTAGGTCGGCCCGGATTCCGTGACGAAGGCGTGGCCGCGCTTCGCGACGGGGAAGCCGCTGCCGCCGAACGACGCATCCTGGACGAAGGCGAGGTTCACCGGCCCGCGCGCGGGATTCCAGTTGTAGAGCGCGTGGTTCAGCATGCTCGAGTCGCTGCCGTTCCAGAGGTAGTCGCGTCCCGGCACGATCCGCGCGAAGCGATCGATCGAGGGCCCGTTCTCGACGACATAGCGGAAGCCGTCCGCCTCCCGCCACGCGCCGCCGAACGGGTTGCGGACGCCGTAGGCGTAGACGTAATCGCGCGCATCGCGGACGCCGCCGTCGTGGAACGGGTTCGACGCCACGGGCGAACCGTCGAGGTTCATGCGGAGGATCTTGCCGCGGTACGAGGCGAGCGAGCGCGCGGTGGCGGTCACGAAGCCGTCGCCCATGTGGCAATGGAGCTCGCCGTTCACGATCTCCAGGCAGGAGATCTGGTGCGATTGGCCCTGCGACTCGCCGGTCATCTGCAGGATCGTCTGCTGCGAGCCGGCCGTGCGACCGCCATCCGTGGAGTGGAAGCGCACGATGCGCGGGTCGTTCGCCGCGAGCGAGGCGTTGTAGCGGAGCATCGAGGCGAACACGTCGCCGCTGACGGGATCCACCGCGATGCCCGTGAGGCCCTGCTCGCCCGCACCGGGGAAGGCGCCATTGGGCGTGTAGTTGAGGAGGCCCGTGGCATAGGTCAGCACCGTGCCGTCGTTCGTGATCGTGCGGATCGTGCCGTAGAGCTCGGTGACGTAGAGCTTGGGATCGCCGGGCAGCGGACCGGGTCGCGGGACGAACGCCAGGTTCACGGGCATGCGCAGGTCCTGCGCGACGACCTCGACGACGTAGCCGGCGTCGCGCACGACCCAGGGCGCCGCGAGACCGCGGGCGGGTGTGGCGAAGGAGGGACTCGTCTGCGCGAGATTGCCGACGTAGGTCTGGCCCTCGAGGCTCACCCAATAGACGAGCGTCGCGCCCGGGAAGAGCGTCGCGGCGGGGAGGCGGATCGTCACCGCATGGCAGCCGCGCCCCAGCACGGTGAGGTTCGTCTCGGGGAGGGGCACGAAGCCGGGCCGCGAGCCGCCGTGCAGCACGACGCGCACGGGCTCGTGGGTCGCCAGGGCCGGCGGGTTCGTGATCGCATTGCCGGGCGAGGGGCTCGCGTCGAGACGCAGCAGCAGTTGCGCCGTCGGCGACTCCAGCCGCAGCGAGGCGTCGCTCGTCGCCGGCAGTTCGACTTCGAGGCCGTTCGGATCGGTCCAGATCGGCAGGGGCGACGCGACGACGTCGTCGAGTTCGAGTGCCGTCGCCTGGTCGAGCGCCGCGGTGTCGAACAGGACCGTCGCCCAGGCGCTCCACGAGCTCTGGGGATCCCCGCTGTCGTCCTGGTGCCTCACGCGGAGGCGATAGCGCGTCGACGGGTTCAGGAAGGTCCGCCCCGCGTGGCTGCCCTCGAAGCGGCCGTCGGCGAGGTGGATGTGCACGCGGTCGCCACCCGTCACCGCGAGCGCGCTCCAGATGCGGAGCGCGGGGTTGGCCGTCCAGAGCTCCCAGTCGGAGGCGGCGTGCCGATCGTTCGGATCGGGATCGGCGAACGCGAGCGTCTCCATGTGGACGTCGAACGCGCTCACGCGCGAGAGCGCGACCGGCTCGCTGATCGTCGGCGTGTTCGGCGGAGAGTTGCCCTGGGCGCGCAGCCCGCTCGCGTGGCTGAGGATGGCGAGGTGCGCGAGCGCGGTGAGGATGGCGGCGCTCGCGCGGCGCCGGTGCGGTGACGACATTCGACTCCCGTGGACTGGAGAGGGCCTGGCCCACGCGATGATCGAGCGCCGCGCGGGCGGCGACAAGCGCGGTCACGCCGTCGGGTTGCGGCCCGACGCGCGCCGTGCGACGGCGAAGAGCAATGCGCCGGCGGCGAGCGCATAGGCGCCGCCGAGCAATTGCTGGCGATCCGCGCCGACGAGGATCAACAGCGAGACGAGGATCGCGAGGACCGGCACGAGCGCTCCGCCCGGCACCGCGAAGACCGCGGGCGGCACCGTCGCGGCGAAGCGGGGGCCACGCAGCGCGAGCATCGCCGCGCAGGCGCCGGTGTAGGTCACGAGGCGCGCGACCGCGCTGGCGACGGCGAGCTGCTCGAAGGAACCGCTGACGGCGAGGACGAGCGCCACCGCCGCGGTGAACCAGACGGCATTCGACGGCGTGCGATGGCGGGGATGGATGCGCGCGAAGAAGGCCGGCAGGGCGCGGTTCTCCGCCAATGCGAAGAGCATGCGCGAGCCGGTGAGGACCTGACCGGCGTTGTTGCCCGTCATCGACACGATCGAGCCGATCGTGATCATCGCGACGCCCAGAGGGCCGAGGAACACGCCCGCGGCGTCGGCCATGGGCGTGCGTGAGGCCGTCACGTCGTCGAGCACCGTCTGCGTGACGACCTGGCCCAGCGTCATGATCGACGTCACGGCGACGATGGTCGCGATGAACGCGAACGGGATGTCGCGGCGTGGATCGCGGGCCTCTCCCGCGGGCACGGAGATCACGTCGAAGCCGCCGAACGCGAAGATCAGCAGCAGGGCCGCCGTCGAGGCCTGCTGCGCGTCGATCGCGGGCAGCGGGGAGAGCCGGCCGAAGTCCGCGGCGAAGAGGCCGATCGCGATGAAGACCGCGAGGGGGACGAGTTTGCCGATCGTCAGCACGTTGACGACGAGCGACCCCAGGCGGACGCCGCGGTGGTTGATCCACGCGAGCAGCAGCGTGATGGCCGAGAGGATCGCGATGCGCGCGGGGCCCGCGGCCGCGCCGTCCCAATACTGACCGAGCGCGAGGGCGATGCCATTGACCACCGAGGCCTGGCTCGCGACGCGCGTGAACCACTGCATCCAGCCGACCTCGAACGCGACGAAGTCGCCGAACGCGGCGCGCGTGTAGAGATACGGACCGCCGGTGCCCTCGAAGCGGCTGCCGACCTCGGCGAAGCAGAGCGCGACGAGCAGGGAGGCCACGCCGATGGCGACGAAGAACCAGGGCGCCCACGCGCCGATCGGCGTCGCGACCTTGGAAGGGATCAGGAAGATCGCGCCGCCGATGACCTGGTTGATCCCGATCGCGACGAGATCCCAGCGCGACAGCGCACGCACGAGTCCCGGCGTGGGTGAGGCGGCTCCCGTCGGTGCATCGCGTGGGTCCATCGAGTGCTGCGCGCGGCGGGTCACCCGCGCTCCGGCTCCGCGTCGACGACCAGGCGGTAGCCGACGCCGTGGACGGTGAGCAGGTGCTGCGGCCGCCGGCTGTCGTCCTCGAGCTTGGTGCGCAGGTTGACCATGTGCGTGTCGACGGCCCGTGGACCCACGTAGGCATCGCTGCCCCAGACCAGGTCGAGGATGCGTTCGCGGCGCACGGCGAGTCCGCGCTCCGCGAAGAGCAGCGCCAGCATGCCGGCCTCCTTCTTCGAGAGCGACTCGATGCGCTGGCCGTCGACGCGGATCTCGAAGGCGCCGAGGTCGATCTCGCGGCGGCCGAGGCGGAAGACCTGCTGCGCGGCCTGCGGCGATCGCGTGTCGCGGCCGTGACGGCGCAGGAGCGCGCGGACGCGCGCGATCAGCTCGCGCATGCCGAAGGGCTTGCCGAGGTGGTCGTCGGCGCCGAGGTCGAGGCCGAGGACCTTGTCCGCCTCGTCGGTCTTCGCGGTGAGGAGGAGCACGGGCGTCGCGAGTCGGGCCTCGCGGATCGCGCGGAGCACCTCGTAGCCGCTGCGGCCGGGCAGCATCACGTCGAGGACCACGACGTCGAAGTGCCGCGTGAGCGCGAGCTCGCGCGCGGCATTGCCGTCGGCGACCGGGCTGACGTCGTAGCCCTCGTCCGTGAAGGCGTCGCGCAGGCCTTCGCGCAGCGCGCGGTCGTCCTCGACCAGCAGGAGTCGTTTCATGTGGAGCGAGCCTCGTCGGCCGGCGCGCGCGGCAGGCTCAGACGGAAGCACGCGCCGGGGCCGTCCGTCCGTGGTTCGCAGGCGAGTTCGCCGCCGTGGGCCCTCGCGATGGCGCGCGCGAGGTGCAGGCCGAGGCCGGCGCCCGGCACGCCCCCGTGCGCGTGCGCCCGGCCGCGCACGAAGCGCTCGAAGATGCGCTCGCGTTCGTCGTCGGGCACGCCGGGTCCGCGGTCGCGCACGCGCAGGTGGATCCATCCGCCGTCGGCGAGGGCCTCGAGCGAGAGCTCGCCACCCGACTCGCCGGAGTCCGTCTCACCGGTGCCCGACGCACCGTACTTCTGCGCGTTGTCGCAGAGGTTCAGCAGGGCCTGCTGGATCGCATTGCGGTCGGCGTCGAGCTCCGCGTCGCCGCTCCGGTCGTCGACCGCGAAGCGCAATCCCTTGGCGCGTGCCAGGGTCGCGACGACCCGCGCGGCGTCCGCCACGAGCTCGCGCACGGGCACCCGGCGCCGGTCGTAGCTCCGTTCGCCGCGTTCCATGCGGCCGAGATCGAGCACGTTCTCGACGAGCGCCGAGAGCCGCGTCGCCTCGCTCGCGAGCATCGCGTGGTACTCGGCGCGACGGTCGTGGTCCTTCACCTGGCCTTCGACGAGGCGTTCGGCGAGGAGCCGCAGCGCGGCGATCGGCGTGCGGAGCTCGTGCGTCACGGTCGTGAGGAACTCGCTGCGCACGCGCATCGCCTCGCGCTCGCGCACGATGCCGCGGCGGACCGCGAGGAGGCCGCCGGCGAAGGCGATCGCGCACGCGAGCAGCACGAGCAGCAGGCCGAGCAGCGCCGCGCGATCGACCGGCCGATGCTCGGGTTCGAGCGCGAGGAGGCCCGGCACGATGTCGATCGCGGCGGGGTTCGTCGAGCCCGCGCGCACCGTGCCCGACCAGGGCGCCTTCAGCAGGGGGCTCGCGCGCAGTCGCGCCGTGAACTCGAAGGGCGGCACGACCGCTCCGCGTCCCTCGCCCGCGGCATCCGCCCGGTAGAGCAGCAGGGTCTCGCCGACACCGAGGACGAGCGGCCGTTCCGGCGCGGCGGCGACGAGTGCCCCCACGAGCGACGCGGCGACGCGCAGGGTCGCGCGCTCCTCGACGACCGCCGCGTGCCTCGTCGCCAACTCCTCGGCGGCAGCCGTCGCTCCGAGCTCGGCGAGACGCTCGACGAGCGCGCGGTTCTCGCCGCTCGTGCCGCGCGCGACGGTCGCCAGCGCCTCGCCCGGCACGGCCTCGCCGCGGCTGGCCTGCAGGACGGCGAGGCCGGCCGCGGTCTGACGCAGCGCTGCGGCCTGCGCCAGGTCGGTGAGCAGGCCGTCGACGAGCTGCGCGCAGCGTCGCCCGTCGCCCGTCCGATGCGCTTGCCAGGCCAGCGCGAGCCGGACCGCGCCGCGTGCCTTGGGACCGAGCGAGGGGATCAGGAGCTCGAGGCGCGCCGCCGCCCCTTGGTCCACCTCGAGCTCGTCGAGCGAAGCGCGCACCTGACCGCTGAGTGCGAGGGCGGGCTCCTCGGGCGACGCCTCGCGGGAACCGACGCGGGCATCGACGACGAGTTCACCCGCAGCGATCGCGAAGCGCTCGGAGGGCTCCGCCAGGTCGAGTGGCGCGGCCAGGAGCACCGAGCGCAACTCGGCGGCGCAGGCCTCGGCGGCGCGCCGCGCATCGCCGATCGAGCGGCGCTCGGCATCCTGCCAGGCGACGACGATGCTGCGAACGCCGAGCGTGAGCATGCCGAGCCCGGCGATCAGGACGAGGGACCAGGTGAGAGTGATGGCGGGAGGACGGGCGATGAGGCGGGACCATAGAGCGGAGCCCGCGCGGGCTCGTCAGGAACTCGTGGGGCTCGGGCGCTTGCGAAAGGTCTCGAAGCCGTGGCTTGCAAGACGCGAGGCTTTGCGTTGCAATCCCGGTCCAGCGCATGTCAGCGCGGCCGCCGGGCGGGCGGCCCATGGAGGCTCGATGATCGCTGGACCGATCCTGCCGCGAACCGCGGAGGGACTGTGGAGTGTCGTGCAAGACGACCCGGGTCGTGTCGAACACGGCCTCGAGTTCCTGCGGCGCGATCTCCAGCTCGAAGACGGACTGCGCATCGATGCCCTCGCCGCGGACGCCGCGGGCCGGCCGGTGCTCGTCTTCGCTTCGATGGTCGAACACGACCACGCCCTGCCCGCGCGCCTTGCCGACACCGTGGCCTGGTTCGCGCGCAGCGGGCCCATCGTCCGGGCCTTGCTCGACGGCGCCCGCGTGCGCCTCGAGATCGCCCCGCGGGTCCTCGTCGTGGGCTTCGAGTTCACCGAGCGCTGTCTCGCGCGGCTCCGCGCCGATGTCGATCACGACCTCGTCATCGTGCGCGTGGATGCCATGCGCGTCGCCGGTCGCACGCACGTCGGGACGACCGTCGTCCATGCGAGTCAACGGCATCACGACGCCGGTCTCGCCGCGATCGCGAGCGGTGAGGTCGCCCCGCGCGTCGCGCGGCTCGCGGATCTGCTGGGGCGCCTCGACGAGGATCTCGCGATCGACGGCGACCGCTTCGCCCGGACCTGGCGTTGCGACGGCGTGCCCATCGTGCGCCTCGAGCGCGCCGCGCGGAGCGTGATCGCGGCCGTGCCCGGACATCGCCCCATCGCGCTGGCGCACGACGAGGCCGTCGACGAGGTCGTCGACCTCGCCTCGCGGCGCTACCTCGGCGTCGTGGCGGCGTGGAACGAAGTGCCCGGCGCCGTGGCCCCGGCGGTCGCCGCGCCGCCGCGCCCGCCGGCGCTCGGACGCGAGGTGCGCGATGCCCTCGAACGACGCGAGGCGCAGGTCGACATCGCGTCGGCGGAGGTCAGCGCCGCCGAGTACGACGCCTTCTTCGCCGACGGTCCGTCGGAAGGTCCCGCGTGAACGATTCGCGCGGACCGACGCGGACCCACGCGCCGTATCGCACGGCGCACGGCAGCCTGGCTCGAGTCTGCCGCGGGAGGTCCCCGTGCAGCCCTTCGATCACAGCGAGTCCATCGAACCCAGCGACCGGACGGTCGGACCCGCGGCGGCGGGCGACCGCGCGGAGGTACCGAACCGCGAGGCCCTGAGCGTCGCCATCGCGAGCGGGAAGGGTGGGACCGGGAAGTCGTTCCTGGCGACCAATCTCGCGATCGTCGCGGCGCGTTCGGGCTCGCGCTGCACGCTCGTCGACGCGGATTACGGACTCGCCGCGGATCACCTGCTCCTCGGCGTGAGTCCGCGGCGCACCATCCAGGACCTCGTCGAAGGCCGCGCGGCGCCGGCGGCGTGCCTGCACGAGACGCCCTTCGGCGTGCGTCTCGTGCCCGGGACGACCGGGGTCACGGAATTGGCCGCGCTCGGCCGCCGGGAGCTGCACTCGATCGCGCGCGGGCTCGGCGAGTGGTGCCGCGAGAGCGAGCTGCTCCTCATCGATGCCGGCGCGGGAATCCAGTCCGCGGTGATCTCGACGATCGTCGCGGCCGACGCCGTGGTGCTCGTCGTGCAGTCGGAGATCGCGTCGCTGACCGATGCCTATGCCGTCCTCAAGTGCCTGATGCGCCGGCCGGCGCCGCATCCGCGCTTCGGGGTCGTGGTGAACCGCGCGACGTCCGCCGAGGCCGCGCTCGCGTCCTTCGCCAAGCTCGCGGACGTCGCGCGGCGATTCCTCGGGGTCTCGCTGCACGATCTCGGTCACGTGAGCGAGGAGCCGGCGGTGACGCCGCGGCGCCTCGGTCAACCGCCGCTGGTCGCCAGTCACCCCGAATGCCGCACCGCCGTGGAGATCCGCCGGATCCTCGTGCGCCTCGGCGTGATGACGGGGGGATTGCTGGGCCGCCCGCGGCTGCCGACGGAGGGCATCGCGGAGCGGATGATCCGGCAGTTGCCCCGCCCGGCCTGACCGCGTCGCGGCGGCGCCGTCTCGCCTGGCTCTGGTTCCACCTCACGCTCGGCCTCCTGGTGAAGGTGTTCGCCGTCGAGGTCGACGCGGTCCTGCGGGAACCGCGCCTGCCGGTGCTGCCCTGCCGGATCGACCCCAACCGGGCCCGCGTGGCGGAACTCGCGTTGCTGCCGGGCCTCGGCCCGGCGCGGGCCGAGGCGATCGTGCTGGCGCGGGTCCGCCACGGTCCGATCCGCAGCCTCGAGGACTTCGCGCGGATCGAGGGGATCGGACCGGCGCTGGCCGCGCGTCTCCGCGATTGGCTCGAGCTCTCCGAGTCGGCGCGATGAGAGGCGGTCGCAGTGCGCGGTCGATCGGGTAACCTCCGCGCGCCATGGAGCTTCCGGCTGCCCTCGTCGACGACCTCGTTCGCCGAGCTCTCGGCGAGGACCTCGGTCCGAACGGTGTCGACCTGACGACCGCGGTCGCGCTGCGCACGCCCCGTCGTGCCCGAGCGCGCATCGTGGCGAAGTCCGCGGGGGTGCTCGCGGGTCTCCCGCTCGCGCTCGCGGCCTTCTCGAGCTGTGATCCCGCCGTCCATCTGGTGCCGCATCGCCGCGACGGCGAGCGCGTCGAGCGCGGTGGTCTCGTGCTGGAGATCGCGGGCGATGCCGCGGCCCTCCTCCGCGCGGAGCGCAGCGCGTTGAACTTCCTCCAGCAGCTCAGCGGCATCGCGACGCTGACGCGCGCGTTCGTCGACGCGGTCGCGGGCACGGGCGCCGCGATCCTCGATACGCGCAAGACGAGCCCCGGTCTGCGCGCCGTCGAGAAGTACGCGGTGCGCATGGGCGGCGGCACGAACCACCGCTTCGGGCTCTTCGACCAGATCCTGCTGAAGGAGAACCACTTCGCCTGTGCGGCGCCGGAGTCGGTCGAGAGCGTGGTCGCGCGGGCCGTGGCCCGCAGTCCGGCGGGCGTGCCGGTCGTGGCCGAGGCGCGCGACCTGGGCGAGGCCCTCGCCGCGGTGCGGGGTGGCGCGCAGATCGTGATGCTCGACAACTTCGAACTCGGCACCGGACTGCGGGACGCCGTGCGCGCCGTGCGCGGCGAGGCGGCGCGCCTCGGACGCCGCGTGGCCCTCGAGATCTCGGGCGGCATCGTGCTCGACAACGTCGCGGCCTACGCCGCCTGCGGGGTCGACCGCATCTCGGTGGGGGCGCTGACGCATTCGGCGAAGGCCCTCGATCTCTCCCTGCTGGTCGAGATCGGCGCCGTCGCGCCGGAGGCCGTGCGTTGACGGTCGTCTTCGGCTTCAAGCTGCGGCCGCGATTCGAGCAGGTGCGGGCGCTCCGCAACGGCCTGCGGCAGCGTCTCGAACCGCTCGGCGTGGCCGAGTCGGACGTCGACCGGCTGGTGCTCGTCGTCGACGAGATGGTCAGCAACGCGATCGAGCACGGCGAGCGGTACCGGCGACCCGACGACCTGCTGACGGTGCGCTTCGCCGTCGACTCGCAGCACGTCGACCTCGACTTCCTCGATCCGGCCGTGCCCAGCGACACCGTGGGGCAGATCCTCGTGCTGCTCCAGCAGTGCCGTTCGGGTCGTCCGCCGCTCGACAACGAGCGGGGCCGTGGCCTCTACCTCATCGACGACGGGCTCGACTCGCTCGATGTCGCGCTCGAGCCGCTCGGCGTCGGCCTGCGGGTGCGCGGTCGCCTCCTGCGCACGCCGACATGAGCTGGCCGAGACGCAGCGTCGCGCTGCTCGAGAACTGGCCCCTGCCCCTGCGCGTCCTGCCGGCTGTGCTCTGGTCCGCGCTGATCTGGCTGCTCTCCGCGCGGCCGGGTTCGGGATCGGGGAGCGCGTGGCACGTCTCGCTGCTCCTCAACGGCGGGCACTTCGTGCTCTTCGCGGGTCTCGCCGGCTTGCTGGCGATCGCGGCGCGTGCGCGCTCGCTCCGCGCCGATCTGCTGGTCTGGGGCGCGGCCGTCGCGTGGGGTGCCCTCGACGAATACCACCAGGCCCACGTGCCGGGCCGCGACTGCTCGTTGCTCGACCTCGCGACCGACGCCGCCGGTGCGGCCTTCGCCGTCCACGCGCTGCGGGCGTTGCACGCCCGGTCGCCGCGCGCGCGGCGCGGTCTCGTCGTCGCGGCGCTGCTCGGGGCGATCGCGGTCGGCTTCTCGACCTTCATCTGATCGCCCGCGCGCGGGTGGGCCCTCAGTCGTCGTGGCGGTCGTCGTGCCGCGAGCGGCGCCAGCGGCGATCGTCGTCTCGACCACCGCAGACCGGCTCACTGCAGCGGCAGGGCACGGCCACGCGCTCCTCGCGCCATTCCCAGTGACCCGGCTCCTGGACGACGCGGTCGTAGGCCGGGCTGATCAGGACGCGCTCCATCCGACCGCACGCGTCGCGGCGCCAACCCCAACGTGCGGGGACGTGTTCGACGCGCTCGCAACCGGGAACCCACACGCGCACGCGGCGCAGTTCGTAGCGGACGTGCTCAGGTCCGCAGTCCGGCGCGCAGTCCTCGCGTCCGCCGATGCGCAGCACCGGGCCGCGCGGGCCACCGAACTGCACCTCGCCGCCGACGCGCACGCCGTGCCGATCGATGCCGATCTCGAGGCGCTGGGCCTTCGCCGGCGCGGCGAGGAGGCTCGCTCCGCAGAGCAGGCCGAGGCCGGAGAGGAACAGGGAGGGGAGGATTCGCTTCATGGCGAGTGGCTCTGAGCGAACGCCGTGCCGCGGGCCGGAACGACGTGGATCGCCCGCTGCGACGGCGCCCCGCGTGCGTCGCTCGCGGACTTGTCCTCGCGACAAGACAGCCGTGCGCGCCGCGTGTGTCCTCGTCGCGTCAGCCCTCAGCCGGCGGTAGAAGGGCCGCGATGACCGACGGCGATCGCTTCGACCATCCCCTGATCGAACGCTATGCGAGCCCGGCGATGGCGCGGCTCTTCTCGCCGGCCTCGCGTCACGGCACCTGGCGCACGCTCTGGATCGAACTCGCGCGCGCCGAGCAGGCGCTCGGCCTGCCGATCCACGACGCGCAGATCCGCGCGATGGAGGCCGTGCGCGAGCGCTTCGACTGGGAGCGGGTCGCGGCGATCGAGAAGGAGCGGCGTCACGACGTGATGGCGCACGTCGAACACCTCGGCGAACTCGCCCCGGAAGCCCGCGGCATCATCCACCTGGGCGCGACGAGCTGCTTCGTGACCGACAACGGCGACCTGATGCTCTACCGGCAGGCGCTGAGGCTCGTCGAGCGGCGCCTCTGCGCCTGCATCGATGCGCTCGCGGCGTTCGCCGCGCAGCACCGCGCGCTCGCCTGCCTCGGCTACACGCACTACCAGGTGGCGCAGCCGACGACCGTCGGCAAGCGCGCCTGTCTCTGGATCCAGGACCTGCTCCTCGACCTCGACGAGATCCGACGCGTCGCGGAGTGGCTGCCCGCGCGCGGGGTCAAGGGCACGACCGGCACGCAGGCGTCCTTCCTCGCGCTCTTCGACGGGGATCACGAGAAGGTCAAGGAGCTGGACCGTCGCGTCTGCGCCGCGATCGGCTTCGCCCGCAGCATCCCCGTCAGCGGGCAGACCTACCCGCGGAAGCTCGATTGGACGATCCACTCCGCGCTCTGCGGCATCGCGCAGTCGTCCGCCAAATTCGGCGCGGACCTCCGCCTCCTGAGCCACGACGGCGAGCTCGAGGAGCCGAGCGAGAAGTCGCAGATCGGCAGCTCGGCGATGGCCTACAAGAAGAACCCGATGCGCAGCGAGCGCATCTGCAGTCTCGCGCGCTACGTGATCGCGGCCACCGAGACCTCGGCCCAGACCGCGGCCGCGCAGTGGCTCGAGCGCACGCTCGACGACTCGGCCGTGCGCCGCATCGCGATCCCCGAGAGCTTCCTCGCGATCGACGGCATCCTCATCCTGGTCGAGAACGTCGCCCGCGGTCTCGTCGTCTTCCACAAGCTCATCGAGCGGCGCCTGAAGGAGCAGCTGCCCTTCCTCGCCACGGAGGAGCTGATGATGGCCGGCGTGCGCGCGGGCGGCGATCGGCAGGTCCTCCACGAGCGCATCCGCGTGCACTCGCGTGAGGCGGTGCGGCGGCTCAAGCTCGAGGGCGCGGACCGCAATCCGCTCCTCGAGCTGCTGGCAGAGGACCCGGCCTTCGCCGCGCTCGGCGTGGACTTCGACGGGCTGCTCGAGGCGACGCGCTTCGTCGGCCGCGCCCCCGAGCAGGTCGACGAGTTCCTCGCGAACGAGGTGAGGCCGCGGCTGGCGGGGTACGAGCGCGCTGCCGCGTCGGCCGAGCTCAGGGTCTGAGCCGGGCGCCGCGGGGGAAGCCCGGGCGCGCGCGGGGTCTGCATCGCGAGGGCGTGCATTCCCGAGAAAGTCCAAACCGCGCGAGGCCTGCGGTCACCACCGGCGCGAAGCCCCCGGTGTCCGAGAGCCAGGCGATCGGCCGGGGTGCCTCGTCTCCGAGCGAGAGGCCCTCCCATGCGTGTCTTCCGACTCTCCCTTGCGGCGCTCCCCCTCGCCGCACTGTTCTCGTCCCCACTGCTCGCGCAGTACCGGCGACCCGACGTGGTCTCGCCGAGCGTCGCCGCGACGAAGCAGGACAACATCGTCACCCCCTGGGCCGAGATCCCGGCCAGTGCCCTCGACACCCTCGTGAAGGGCCACGGGATGCCCATCGAGTACACCGGCGTGCTCAACGTGCGCCGCGGGCGCATCGAGCTCTACTACTTCAATCAGGCGGCCAACCGGCAGTTCCTCGTCGACGAGTACCCCGTGCCGGTCGGCGCGACCGCGATGCGCGTGCGCCCGGCCACGACGGAGATCTGGGTCGCCGTTCCCAACAGCCGCATCGGCTACGACCCGGCCACCGGCAACGTCAGCGACGGCGGCGTGATCGTCGTCGTCGACGCGATCAGCGGGGTGCCCATCCGCACGATCGCGGCAGGCAAGAACCCGACCGGACTCGTCTTCCATCCGAGCGGCTCCCACGCCTACGTGAGCTGCAAGGGCTCGCGGGACGTCCACGTCATCGACTGCGCGACGGGCCTCTCGATCGCGGCCGTCGATCTGGATCAGTACACGCCGCACGCGATCGACTACGTCGTCGCGACGGACACCGTCGTCGTCGCGGCCCTGCTCTCCGGCAACCGCACCGTCGCGCGCGGGACCTTCTCCGGCGACACGACTCCCGACGTCGTGACGGACACCGGGACCGATCCGCTGATCGCGACCGCGTTGCCCGACCGCGACGTCGTGGTGCTCGCGGTCAACCCGGCCAACCCCGGGAGCGTCGTGCGCGACGACAACCGCCTGGCGCAGGGCAACATGACGATCCAGTACGCGCTCGCGAGCGATCCGAACTTCGACCGCGCCTTCGTCGTCGGCACCGAGGCGCTCAACGCGCAGTTCGCGGGTGAGCGCAACTTCGTCGCCGGTCAGGTGGTCGAGAACCGGCTGGTCATGCTCGATTACTCGGGGGGCGGCACGCCGGCGCGGACGAGCGTCGCGCTCGATGGTCTGCCCTTCGGCCCGATGGCGACGCCCACCGACTTCGTCGTCGATCCGAACCAGAAGCGCGGCTGGCTCGTCGCCCGCGGCGTCGACCGCGTGGTGGAGTTCGACCTCTCGAACGCGGTGCCGGTGCCCGTCGGCGGCTGGGACATCCGCTCGGCGGATCCGAACTACCAGGCTTCGCTCGTCGGCGCGCGCAACGTCGAGGTCGATCCCAGCGGACGGCAGATCACCGTCTGGTGCGAGATCGAGAACTCGTTCGCGGTGATCGACGTGACCGTGCCGGCGCCGACCACGCCGACCGCCGTCACGACCACGCCGCTCGCCTTCGACCCGCTGCCGGCCTTCGCGAAGGGCGGCTGGGCCAGCCTCTCCGACGCGAATCGCTCCGCGAGCCAGACCTCGTCGTGTGCGTCCTGCCACGTCGACCTCGGCACGGACAACCTCGTCTGGGAGCTCTCGAAGTGGCACGACCCCGAGGGCACGCCGCAGACCTCGTTGCAGCACGAGCAGGACAACAAGGGCCCGATGCTCACGCAGGTGCTCTTCGGACTGCCCGAGGCGGCGCCGTTCCACTGGCGCGGCGAGCAGCGCACGCTCGCCGACTTCAACGGCGCGTTCACCGACCTGCTCGAAGGGCAGGCGCTCAACCCTCAGGAACTCGACGAGATGGTGCGCTTCATCGGGCTGCTGCGCTACGCGCCCAATCGCAATCAGGCGATGGACCGCAGCTACGCGAACACCGCGGCGCCGAGCGGTGCCGGCAACGTGGCGCAGGGCCTCGTCGACTTCGAGCAGTTCCCGGTCTACGGCGTCGCCAACGGGGCGCGTTGCTCGACCTGCCATCAGCTCCCGATGGGGACGAACAACGAGATCCAGTTCACGGTGCCGGTCGGACCGCCCTCGTTCACCGTCAAGGTCGCGCCGCTGCGCGGACTCGTGAACCGCCTCGATGCCCCGCTCGCGCTCGGGCCGTTCGCGGGCAACCGCGCCGGCAACGGTGCCGGCCTCACGCACGCGGGCCAGATCGGCAGCTTCGCGGAGTTCGTCTCGCATCCGGTCTTCGGCGGCCTGCAGGGGCCGGCGGCGCAGCCGCAGCGCGACAACCTCGTCGCCTTCATGGAGGCCTTCGACACGGGCCTCGCGCCCGGAACGAGCTTCGTCCGCGTGCTGCGGACGGACCACGCCACGCCGGGCCCCGACTTCGACGCGACGATCGCGTACATCAGCGCCGAGGCGCTCGCCGGTCACGCGGACTTCTCCGCGACGATGGCGTTGGCGAACGGTGCCGGCGGCTTCGACACCTACTTCGGCTTCTGGGACGCGAGTCTCGGCGCCTTCGTGATCTCGACGCAGAACGCCGCGCCGCTGCCGCCGCCCGTCGTGAAGCAGCTCTTCCTGAGCTCGGGTCAGCCGATCACCTTCGTCGGCCACCCGCCGGGCTCGGGTCAGCGCTGGTCGATCGACGCCGACGACGATGCGCTGCTCGACCTCGACGAGATCTACGTGCACACGACGAACCCCTTCGTCGCGGACACCGACGGCGACGGTCGTCCCGACGGTCACGAGGTCGCGAACGGCGAGCGTCCGCTCACGCCCGATCCCGCGACCGACATGCAGGCGCCCTCGCCGATGGGCGCGGTGCGCACGCAGTTCGTGACGACGCACACGGCACGGCTCGAGCTCAACACCGATGAGCCCGCGCAGGTGCGCGCCTTCGTGCGGGTGTCGATCGGCACGACGATCATCTCGTTCCCGCTCGAGGGTCAGTCCTCGCCCGCGACCGGTGGCTTCACGACGAACCACCAGCTCGTGCTGAGCGGTCTGCCCTCGGCGATCGAACTCCCGGTGATGCCGCTGCCGGTCCTCGGCCAGACCCAGCTCCCCGTGGATCTCGAGTTGCTCGACCCCGCGGGCAACCGTCAGACGATCACGATCCTGCTGAGCCCGGGCCAGCGCCCGGCGCCGATCCGCGTCGCGCAGATCGCGAACGCGGCCTACGTCGCCGCCACGAACTCCGCGACCTTCCAGGTCCAGTTGGGGTCCGGCACGACGATCCTCGACCTCGGTCTGCCGGGTGGTCCGGGCCAGATCTGGAACGCGGTCGTGCGCGTGAGCTACGGCACGCGGCCCGGTGCATCGGGCACGCAGATCAACGGCCTGACGCGCCTCAGCAGCGGTGGCTCCTTCGACTTCATCGTCGCCATCGACGCGACGACGAACCCCGGCACCTTCACCGTGCCGCTGCCGGCGAGCGCCGCGACGGACAGCAACCGCGTGCTCGCGATCACCGTGCACGACGTCATCCCGCAGCCCGGCGCCGGCTTCGGCTACATCGAGACGCAGGGCTACAAGAGCCACCACGCCGTGCTGTCCTTCTGAGTCCGTCCGCCGCGCGCGCCGGCCATGGCGCGCGCCGGCTAGCATCCGCCCAAGACCTGCCGCCAGCGCCCGCACCGATCCGCACCATGTCGCCGTCGTCCCCGTCGTCCGTCGTGTCCCCTGCGTGGGCCGCCTGGCTCGCCCTGTGCGTCGCCGCGTTGCCGTCGCTCGCCGACGCGCAGGTCTTCCCCGGCACCCCGCGCGCGTTCCGCTTCGGTCCGGAGGGTGCGTTGCCTTCGACCATCACGCGGGTCGCGCCGGGTGAGTACTCCGGCGATCGACGGGGCGACGTCGCGGTCGTCGCCGACGGCGCGCTGCACCTCGTGCTCGGCGCCTACGGCTTCGGCCGTGCGGTGACCCTTCCCACGCCCGGTGCGGGCGTCGTGCTCGACTGCGTGCGTTGGCCGCAGGGCGCCGAGACGGCCGACCACGACCTCGTGCTCTGCTCGGTCGACGGCGGCCACGCCCCAGGGCTCTACTCGGTCGCGATCGACGCGGGCGGTCAGCCCGTGGCGAAGCTGCAGCTCGCGGGCGGCATGGCGAGCACGCGCGAGTTGCGCCTCGTCGCGCACGACGGGGTGACGCGCCTCTTCGGCCTCTCGACGCAGTCCGACTCGATCGCGAGCGCGATCGTCCTCCCCGACCGCGTGGTCGATGCGCCGGCCATTCCGCTGGGCGGGCCGGCCAAGGCGCTGCGCGTCGCGGGCTGGGAGAGCGAGGCCGCGCCTTGCTGTTTCGTCGCGCGCGGCGAGAGGATCGAGGTGCTCGCCCTCGATGGGAGCCCCCTCGAGACGATCCTCGCCACCGCGCCGATCCACGACTTCGATGCCGCCTGGTCGCGCGCCTTGGGACACGGGCGCGTGGCGATCGTCAGCGCCGATCCCGCGAGCGCGGCCTCGTGGTTCGAACTGCGCGACCCGGCGGGGGTCCTCGCCCAGCTCCAGGGTCTCGGCGTGGCGAAGCCGCGCCTCTGCTTCGACGACGTCTTCACGCGCGGCGAACTCGACGTCTGCGCGGTGAACTCGCACGCCCCGAGCGGCTTCGCGGTCTTCGGGGGGCTCGGCCCCACGCCCGACACGTACGCGTTCACGCTCTCCGGCGGCGTGGTCTTCGAGTTTCAAGGCCCCGGCTTCGGGATGAACGCGAGCCACGGCAACGTCGCGGTGCACGACATCGACGGCGACGGCGATCGCGACGCGGTCTTCGCGGACCAGGGCACCGGCACCGTCTGGCTGCAGCCGAGCTGGGCGATCGACGAGATCGCGAGCGCTCCCGCCGCGGTGCAGCCGATCCCCGTCTACACGCACCAGAACCCGGCCTGGCAGTGGTTCCAATTCGCGTTCGCCGCGCCGCCGGCCTTCGCCGCGACGCACGTCGAGATCACGGTGTACCAGCGGCTCGAGAGCGGGGGCGCCACGCAGTACCAGCTCGTCGCGAGCAGCGTCGAGGCATTCTTCGCGGCACCCTTCGATCCCGCGCTCCAGATGACCGGGGTCGTTCCGGTCTTCGGGCAGTACCAGGGACCCGCGGCGACGGAGGCCGACTACGTCGCGGCGCTCCGCATGCTCGCGAGCACCCCCGAGGGTGGCGCGTGGACCGCGTGCGGGCCGGAGGCCTTCGTCGAGTTCCACCACGCGCGCACCCCGGATCCGGGCAACCCGGGCATGTTCACCGACGGCACCGCCGGCGGCACGAACCCCCTGCCGACGGTCATCGGTTCCGGGATCACCGGGGTCGGAACCACGCCGCCGCCGCCGCCGCCGCCGGGCGGCGGCTGAGAGCCCAAGAGACAGCTCGTCT
This sequence comes from Planctomycetota bacterium, assembly GCA_020848735.1. GTDB lineage: Bacteria > Planctomycetota > UBA1135 > UBA1135 > UBA2386 > JACRLW01. The sequence continues at coordinate 112,209 of JADLHO010000065.1, forward strand.
CCCGAACTCTGGGCCTTCATCGCCACCAGCCGAACGCGACCCAGGTGCCCCAGGAATGGGGGTGGTCGAAGCGCGCGGTCTCGCGCAACTCGTCGCGCGCGTCGCGCAGCGCCCGCAAGGGGTCCGCGTGCCGGGCGAAGCCTTCGAGCGTCGCCGCGGCGAGCGCGGCGGTGGCGTCCTGCTCGAGAGGCGCCGCGGCGATGAGGACGAGCTGGGCGCCGCCGCGCAGACACGAGGCGCCGAGATGATCGGCGTCGTCGCTGCCGAGCTTCGGATCCGTGCCGCTCGCGCTGCACGCGGCCAGCAGCACGAAGGGCGCGAGGCGCGCGCCCGGCGACGTCTCGCGGCGCGCGAGCCAGGACTCGAGACGGTCGGGGAAGAGTCGCCCGTCGTCGAGCGCGGCGCTGCGCGCGAGGCGCAGTCCGCGCGGCCGACCGCGCAGCGGATCGAAGACGCCGTGCGCGAAGAGCAGCAGGGCGGTCGGCCGGTCCTCGCCCAGCCGTTCGAGGCTCGCCTCGCCTTCGACGCACCAGCGTGCCTGCGGCCAGGCCGCCGCGATGCGCGCGCGCGATGCGGCGTCGAAGCGCAGCTCGTCGTCGTTCGGCGCGGCGTCGTCTTCGCGCGGCGCGACCAGGGCGAGCAGGGTCTTGGGCGCCGGATCTTGGGTCGTCGCGCGCGTCGCGAGCGCGAGACCGACCGCGGTCGAGGGCAACACGAGGACCTCGCGCGCGTGGCCCGACGCCGCGGCCTCCGCCGGCGGAGCGTCGTCGAGCGGCAGGACCTCGAAGGGGATGCGCTGCACGACCTCGTGGCCGACGACGAGCACGCGCTGCCAACCGCGCACGCGTGCGCCGAGGGTCGCGGGGATCAGGCGCGTGGCCGCCGCACGGGCGACGTCGTGGAAGCGCGCGCGGGCGGAGGCGAGTCCGTCGCGCGGCGCCGCGGCGAGTTCGCGCCAGAGCGCCCGCAGCACGGGCTGCAGCTCCTCGACGGCCGGGATCCGCGCATGCAAGACCGCCTGTGCATCGACCGCGAAGAGATGCGTGGCCGCGGCACCCGGCACGAAGACGAGCATCCCATCGCCTTCGCGGGGCAGCAGCGTCGCGCGCACCGCGGCGAGCGTCGGGATCGGTGCGGCGAGCGAGCGCGCGAGCGAACCGAGGGCCTGCGCGGCGAGGACCTCGTCGAGTGCGGTGGTGAGGCCCGACACGCCGCCGTCGACCCGCAGCGCGAGCTCGATCAGCTCGTCGACGAGCAGGCGGCGCGGCGCGAAGGCGAGGATCCCCGTGCCGAGACCGTCGTCCGGCGGCCGCAGCGACGCGAGGAGGGTGCGGTACGCCGCGCGCGCCTGCGCGAAGGCACGCGTGAGCTCCGCGGCGTCGGTGGCGCGCCGCCGCGCGAGTCCGGCGCGGAGCGCGATGGCGCGAGCCGTCTGCAGCGGCCAGGCCGACGGTCCGGCCGCCGTCGCGAGCGCCGTGTGTTCGTCGAGGGCCGCGGCGGCGACGTCGAACGCGCCCGCGTCGAGGGCCGCGGCGGCCCGCTCGAGCCACGCCATCGCTCTCAGCTTCGCGTCGAGGCGCGGCTCGGCGAGCGCGCGGTCGAGCGCGCGCGCGGCCTCGTCCGCGCGACCGAGGGCGCGCAGGGCGAGGGCCTCGTAGTAGGGCAGCTGGGCTGCGACGTCGGCGTCGGCGCCCTCGGCGCGGAGGCGTTCCAGGTCGTCGAGGGCGCGGGCGTGGAGACCGGTGTCGCTCGCCTGACGCAGGAGCGCGAGTGCGATCGTCTGGCGGTCGCGGCGCCGACGCGCCTGGCCGAGCTCGTCGACCGGCTGCCAGGCTTCGTTCGCCTGCGCCGCCTCGCGGAGGGCGCGCGCCGCGTCGGCGTGGCGCCCGAGGTTCTGGAAGCAGGACGCACGCTCGAGCTGCACGAAGCCGGCATCGGCGATGCTCGAGCCACTTTGCATTGCCAAGGCGCGATCCGCCGCCGCGAGCAGGCGCAGCGCCGTGTCGTCGCGGCCTTCGTCGCGCACGAGCATCGCGGACAGCACGAGCGTCCAGGCGTGGTCGCCGCGGCCGGGGGCGACGAAGCGCTCGGTCGCGGCGGTGACGGCGGGCGTCGGATCCGCGTCGGCGCGCCGTCCCGACTCCACGCAACGGCGCAGCAGCCACGCGCAGAGCGCGGCCTCGAGCGGGCCGGCCTTCGCCTCGGCGTCCCGCGTCGCGAGCTGCGCGCGGAGGCGTTCGGCGTGCACGGCGGCCGGCGCACCGAGCGCCCAGCCCCCGCGTCCCCAGCTCTCGAGCGTGTTCAGGGCCGCGATCCAGGTGCCGGGATCCGTGCTCCGCTCCGCGTCCGGTCGTTCGCCGTCGCGCGGACCGGCCGCGAGCTGCCGCTCGAGCTCCGCGAGCGCACGCGAGCGCGCCCCGTCGTCCGTCGCCGCGTGCAGCGCGGCGAGTGCGCCGTGGAGTGGATCCGAGACCTGCGCGGGCTCATCGGACCCGCACGCGGCGGCCAGCAGCAGCGCGAGCGCCGGCGCGCCCGGGTTGCGCGACCGCTCAACGCTCCTGTCGTACGACATCGAGGATCGGTGCGCCGCCTTCGGCCCGCCGCAGTTCCACCTCGAACTCGAGGGCGCGGAGACCGGTGAGGAGGCTCGCGTCGAGCGCGAGGACGTCGGTGCCGAGGTCTTCCCGTTCGGCGAGCAGGGCGCCGCGTGCGCCGCGCGCGTCGAGCGCGAACGCGCGCACGTCGATCACGATCGCACG
>JADLHO010000066.1 GCA_020848735.1 Planctomycetota bacterium
GACCGGGCAAGCCAGCATCGAGTGCGGTGTCTCACAACGATCATTTCCCGTCGAACGTTGTGAGACACCGCACTAGAGCAACCCGGGTATCGGGCGACCTCGTCGCGGAACGGGGCCGCCCGAGCCCACGCGATCACGCCGAGCGGCGCGCCTCGCCCGGCTCTGCGCGTTGGTCCCGCCGGCGCAGCAACGGGCTCGCGAGCTTGACGATCTCGAGCAGGTACACGACGTAGACGGAGAACGCGAGCGCGACGCCGCCGATCGCCGCCGCGAGCACGGTCGGCCAGAGATGCCACTCGCCGTGGTCGCGGAACGGCACGAAGCGCGTGGCGAGCGCGGCCGCCGCCAGGCTCGCGCACCAGGCCCAGACCGTGAGCGCCGTGCGCCGCTGCGAGAAGCCGATGTTGACGAAGCGGTGGTGGAGGTGGCCGCGGTCGGGCCGATAGACCGGCTCGCCGTGCTTGAGCCGCCGCGCCACGACGAAGCTCGTGTCGATGATCGGCACGGCCAGGATCACGAGCGGGAAGAGCAGCGCGAAGATCGACGCGGTCTTGAACAGGCCCGAGACGGAGAGGCCCGCGAGCAGGAAGCCGAGCAGCATCGCTCCCGAGTCGCCCATGAAGATCCGCGCCGGGTAGAAGTTGTGGCGCAGGAAGCCGAGGCAGGCGCCGAACACGATCGCGGCCAGGATCGCCGGGCCGATCTTGCCGAGCGAGAGCGCGAGGATCGTGTAGGACGCGCCGCTGATCCCGCACACGCCGGCCGCGAGCCCGTCCAGGCCGTCGAGGAAGTTGATCATGTTCATGATCGCGACGATCCAGAGGAAGGTCAGCGGCATCCCGCCCCACTCCGGCAGCCCGCGCACGCCGACGAACGGGAACGTGAAGTGGTCGATCCAGATCCCGGAGCCGACCGCGATCCCGGCGGCGGCGAGCTGACCGCCGAGCTTCACCCACCAGCGCAGGCCGCGGAAGTCGTCGATCGCGCCGACCGTGGTCGCGACGGCGGCGCCGAGCACGAGCCCGCGGACCTCGCCGTCGAGGTCGAGGAAGGCGAGCGCGGGCACGATCACGCCGAGGAACATCGCCAGCCCGCCGAGCCGCGGGATCGGCTTCGTGTTGATGCGACGGCCGCCGGGCTCGTCGACGACCCCGAGGTGGCGGGCGACCCGCGCCACGCCCGGCGTCAGGACGAGCACGATCGCGAGCGCGACCGCGAAGCCCCAGACCACCTCGAGGTGCGCGGCGAGTCGATCGAGCAGCATCGGCCTTCGAGCCTACTTCTCCCCCGCGTCGCCGTCGCCTGCACCGAAGGGGAGCGAGGCGATCCGCTCCTGGATCCGCCAGGAGGCCACCGTCGACCGGAACGTCCGCCTCACGCGATGCGCGTAGACGGCCCCGACCGGCAGTGCGAAGAGCAGGAACAGCGCGATCAGGACGCCGAGGATCGTCCAGACGACGAGGAACGCGATCGAGCCGCCGACGCCCGCGACGACGCCGAGCGCGCCGGCCCGCAGGGCGCCGGGGATGCCGCGACCGCCCGCCACCGCGGCTACTTGGTGCCGAAGAGCCGGTCGCCGGCGTCGCCGAGGCCCGGGACGATGAAGCCCCGCTCGTCGAGCTGCCGGTCGATCGCGGCGGTCACGATGCGGACGTCCGGGTGCGCGTCGGCCACGCGCGCGATCCCCTCCGGCGCGGAGATGATCGAGATCAGCACGATCGACGACGCGCCGGCCGCCTTGACGATATCGATCGCCTTCGCGGTCGAGTTGCCGGTCGCGAGCATCGGGTCGAGCACGATCACGTCGCGCTCCGACACGTCGTTCGGGAGTTTGACGTAGTACTCGATCGCCTGGAGCGTCTCCTCGTCGCGGTAGAGGCCGATGAAGCCGACGCGCGCGACCGGGATCAGCGAGAGCACGCCGTCGAGCATCCCCACCCCGGCGCGCAGGATCGGGCAGACGGCGACCTTCTTGCCCGAGATCCGCCGCACGGTCGTGCGCTCGAGCGGCGTGTCGATCTCCACCTCCTCGGTCGCGAGCTCGGTCGTCGCCTCGTAGGTGAGGAGCAGCGTCAGCTCGTCGACCAGGTGCCGGAAGTCGGCCGTCGTCGTCTTCGTGTCGCGCAGCAGCCCGAGCTTGTGCTGCACGAGCGGGTGCCTGACCTCGGTGACGTGGCGAATCACGGCTCGTAGCTCGTGTAGCCGCGGAAGCCCGGGTAGAGCGGGTGCGCCCCGAGCAGCGCCGCGGTGCGGGCGCGCAGCGCGCCGGGGTCGGCCGACGGGTCGAGTGCGCCCGCGATGATCGCGGCCACCTCGCGGAAGTCGTCCGTGCCGAAGCCGCGCATGGTCATCGCCGGGGTTCCCAGCCGGACGCCCGACGACACCGTCGGCGGCCGCTCGTCGAAGGGGATCGTGTTCCGGTTGCAGGTGATGTCGACGGCGTGCAGGCGGTCCTCCGCGTCCTTGCCGGTCCACGCGCTGCGGCGCAGGTCGAGGAGCAGGACGTGCGTGTCGGTGCCGCCCGTCAGCACCTCGAGCCCGTGCTCGGTCAGCGCGGCCGCGAGCGCGTCGGCGTTGGCGCGGATCCGCGCCGGGTAGTCGCGGAACGCGGCCGTGCCGGCGATGTGGAAGCAGGCGGCCTTGGCCGCGATCAGGTGCATCAGCGGCCCGCCCTGCGTACCCGGGAAGATGGCACGGTCGACCGCCTGCGCGTGCTCCTCGCGGCAGAGGATGAACGCGGAGCGCGGCCCGGCGAGGGTCTTGTGCGTGGTCGAGGTGACGAAGTCGCAGTGCTCGACCGGGTTCGGGTGGAGGCCGGCCGCGACGAGGCCGGAGAAGTGCGCCATGTCGCAGAGGAGGAGCGCGCCGACGGCGTCGGCGATCTCGCGGAAGCGCGCCGCGTCGATCGTGCGCGGGTAGGCGGAGCCGCCGCAGACGATCAGCTTCGGCCGGTGCTCCTCGGCGAGGCGGAGCACGTTCTCGTAGTCCACGACCATCGTCTCTGGGCTGACGCCGTAGTGGACGATCGTGTACAGCCGGCCCGAGAAGTTGACCTTCAGCCCGTGCGTGAGGTGGCCGCCGTGC
>JADLHO010000067.1 GCA_020848735.1 Planctomycetota bacterium
CGCGGTCCAAGCGAGCAGGCGCAGGTGGCGGCGCGCCGCCTCGAGCAGGCGGGCACGCTCGCCCGATTCGATGGCCTGGTCCCGTGCGCCGAGCGCATCGACCTTGGCCCGCACCATCGCGCGGTAGCGCACGAGCTCGTGGAGCACTTCGAACACGCCGTGGTCGCCGCTCACGCGCACGTACTCGTCGACGAACGCGCGCGCGAGCTCGGGTCGACCGCGGTAGCGGAGGTCCATCGCGAGGAAGGCGAGGTCGGTGGCGACGTCGCCGCAGCGCATCCCGGCGTCGAACTCGAGCGCGTCGTAGATGACCGGCGGCTCGGTGAGGCACACGTTGCGCGCGTGCAGGTCACCGTGGCCGTCGACGATGCGGCCCTCGCGTGCGCGCCGGGCGAGCCGCTCCTCGAGCGCGGGCAGCGCCGCCTCGAGCCGATCCGCGAGGACGGCGTGGAGTTCGCGATCGAAGACGCTCCCGGCGAGCGGCATGGTCTCGGTGAAGTTCGCGCGCGCGAGCGCCAGCAGCCGGGCGGGTGCACCCGCGGCGCGCACGGCGTCGTCGGCGCGGCGGGCCTGCGCGCGGTGGAACGCCGCGACGGTGCGCGCCAGCGCGGCGATCTCGGCGGCGTGCACGGCATCGCGCGCGAGCAGCACGTCGAGCATCCGCGCCGCGGGCAGGCGCTGCATCACCACCGCGTGGTCGACGGTCTCGCCGCCGTGCGGTGCCGCGGCGCCGAGCCGCAGCCCCACGGGCGTGCGCCGCAAGGGGAGCACCGCGAGGTAGACCGAGGGACAGAGCCGCCGGTTGAGCCGGAGCTCCGTGAGGCACGCGGCGTGCCGCTTCGCCGCGCTCGACTGGTCGACGAAGGGCAACGCGAGCGCCTTCTTCAGCTTGAAGGCGCGATCGCCGCAGAGGACGACCACGGAGACGTGCGTCTGGAGCACGCACGGCTCCGCGGCGTCGCGCGGCGCGACCGGCCAGGTGGCCGGGTCGCGCAGCGCCGCGAGCTGATCCGGCACGCGGAAGTCCATCGTCTGCGCGGCGCGCCGCGCACGTCGCTCAGTAACGGTAGTGGTTCGGCTTGAAGGGGCCGTCCTGCGGCACGCCGATGTACTCCGCCTGGTCCTTGCTCAGCCGCGTGAGCTTCGCGCCGAGCTTGCCGAGGTGCAGGCGCGCGACCTTCTCGTCGAGGTGCTTCGGCAGCACGTAGACGGCCTTCTCGTACTTGCCCGTGTTCCCGAACAGCTCGATCTGCGCGATCGTCTGGTTGCTGAAGCTGTTCGACATCACGAAGGAGGGGTGACCCGTCGCGCAGCCGAGGTTCAGCAGGCGGCCCTCGGCGAGGACGAGGATCGCGTGGCCGTCCGGGAAGACCCACTGGTCGAGCTGGTTGTCGTGCTCGCGCGGGTTCTTGATGTTGATCTTCTTGATGCCCGCGACCTTCGCGAGGCCGGCGATGTCGATCTCGTTGTCGAAGTGACCGATGTTGCCGACGATCGCGTTGTGCTTCATCCGCTGCATGTGCTCGATGCGGATGACGTCCTTGTTGCCGGTCGCGGTGATGAACACGTCGGCCTCGGCCACGACGTCGTCGATGGTCTTGACCGCGTAGCCCTCCATCAGCGCCTGCAGCGCGCAGATCGGGTCGATCTCGGTGATGACGACGCGCGCACCCTGGCCGCGCAACGCCTGCGCGCAGCCCTTGCCGACGTCGCCGTAGCCCATGACGACCGCGACCTTGCCCGCGAGCATGACGTCGGTCGCGCGCATGATGCCGTCGACGAGCGAGTGACGGCAGCCGTAGACGTTGTCGAACTTCGACTTCGTCACGGAGTCGTTCACGTTCATCGCCGGGAAGGGCAGACGGCCCTCCTTCTGGAGCTGGTAGAGCCGGTGCACGCCGGTCGTCGTCTCCTCGGTGACGCCCTTGATGGAGTTGCGGATCGTCGTCCACTTGCCCTGGTGCGCCTTGATCGACGCGCCGAGGCACTTCACGAACTCGGTCCAGTCCTCGGCGTCGTTCGCCTTGAGCGCCGGCACGCCCTGCTTCTCCCACTCGGCGCCGTTGAGCACCATCATGGTCGCGTCGCCGCCGTCGTCGAGGATCATGTTCGGCAGCTTGCCGTCGGGCCAGGTGAGCGCCTGCTCGGTGCACCACCAGTACTCGGCGAGGGTCTCGCCCTTCCACGCGAAGACCGGCACGCCGCGCGGCTCGGCGATCGTGCCCTTCGGGCCGACCGCGATCGCCGACGCCGCCTGGTCCTGCGTCGAGAAGATGTTGCAGGAGCACCAGCGGACCTCCGCGCCGAGCTCGACGAGCGTCTCGATGAGGACGGCCGTCTGGATCGTCATGTGGAGCGAGCCGGTGATGCGCGCGCCCTTGAGCGGCTGGGTGCCGCGGTACTCCTCACGGAGCGCCATCAGGCCGGGCATCTCGACCTCGGCGAGGTTCATCTCCATGCGGCCGAGCTTGGCGAGGGACAGGTCCTTGACCTTGAAGTCGTTCTTCAGCGTCGTGGTCATCGTGTTGTCTGCGGGTTGCGGGAATGCGGGCGTGCGCGCACCGCGCGCACGAGGAAGAGGGGGAGCAGCACCGAGCGACCGTGCTGGTCCTCGACGCGGTAGCGGTCGGCGATCGGCTCCTCGACGACGTCGGTGAAGCCGGCGCGGACGAGGGCCGTCGCGACCGCATCGGCGGGGATGCCGAGGCGCAGGTCACCCATGCGCTCCCGCATCCACTCCTGGTCGTGAGGGAGGAGATCGGTGACGACGGCCACGCCACCGGGCGCGAGCACGCGACCCACCTCCTTCGCGGCGCGGTCGAAGTCCGCGACGTGGTGCCACACGAGATTCGACACGGCGGCGTCGACCTCGCCGTCGGCCAGCGGCAACTCTTCGAGGTCGCCACGGCGGAACTCGACGTTCGCCGCCCCGACGCGCTCTCGCGCCGTCGCGAGCATGCGCTCGGCGTGATCGACCGCGATCACGCGGGCCGCGCGCGCCGCGAGGTGGCTCGTGAGGAATCCGGCACCGCAGCCGAGATCCGCGACCGTCCAGGTCCGCGGTGCGAGCGCCGCGAAGGCCTCGACGCGCAGCGAGCCGCGTTCGAACTCCTGACCGAGCTCCACCCAGCGCGACGCGAGCGCATCGTGCGCGCTGCGGCTGCGCTCGCGGCGCTGCTCCCGCACGCGCTCGAGCGCCGCCTGATCCGCGAGGCCCTGCGCGCCGGCGAGGTAGGGCCTCAGCACCGCCTCGAAGAGCGAGGGGCTGAGCGCCGTGTCCGCGGCCGGCGCGACGAGGGAGTGGAAGCTCCAGCTCCCCTCGCGCCGATCGCGCACCAGCCCCGCGCGCTTGAGCAGGGAGAGGTGGTTGCTGATGCGGCTCTGCTGCAGGCCCGTGATCGCGACGAGTTCCTGCACGACGAGCTCCTCCTGCGAGAGGAGCGCGAGCAGCCGCAATCGGGTGGGGTCCGAGAGCAGCTTCAGGGTGGCGGGCAGGGTGGCGGCGGACGCGTTCACGGTGGCTGCCCCCCGTGGGGAGGGCCGTATCATGGTATCCTGATACGCTGATTCTAGCTTCGGCACAAGTCCCGTCCGGACTTTCGCCCGCCGTCGCCGGGCGCTGGAATCCGCGGCCCGACCCGCGTCCGCGGGCCGCGAGTCCAGAACGCCGAGGCCCGCATGCCGCAGAGTGCCGCCGCGCTGAGCGCCGCGCAGATCGCCGAACTCCACGCGCTCCTGACGGCACCCGTCACCTCGTTCGACTGCGGCACGCTCTGCGCGCCGGGCAACGGCGGCGTGCCGGTCTGCTGCCAGAACCACACGATCATGCCGGTGCTCTACGCCGCGGAGTTCGCGCTGCTCGAGCGCCGCTCGCGGATGTGGACCCGCTACGTGCCGCAGAACGAGGGCGAGCGCGAGCTCGCCGCCGAGCTGCGACCCTGTGAGCTCTTCGCGACCTGCAAGGGTGCCGCGCACTGCGAACGCGAACACCGCGCGCTCTCGTGCCGCACCTTTCCCTTCGAGCCCTACCTCGCGCACGACGACACGCTCTGCGGCCTCGTCTTCGCCTGGGACCTCGCCGCGCTCTGCCCGCTCATCGGCAGCGGCCATCGCATCGAACCGCGCTTCCTCGAGCAGACCCTCACGGCGTTCACGAAGCTCTTCGCCTGGGCACCCGACGAACTCGAGCTCTGGCGCGGCAACTCGCGCACGTTGCGGCGCTCGTTCGCGCGCTCGGCGGCGCGGATCAGCGTCTACCGGCCCGACGGCGTCTTCGCGTTCCCCACCGCGCGGCGGACCTGGCGCGACGAAGTCCGCGACGGCCGCCTGCCCGGTCCCTGGCCCGGCGCCGACGCGGCGCGCCGCTGACGCGCGCCGTCACCGCCGGCGTTCGCCGCCGCTCTCCGCCTCGCGCTCGTCGTCCGCGTGCCAACCGGTCTGCCGGCCGATCTCCTCCGGCCGCGTCGCCGCATTCGCGACCTCGTGGCCGACCCAGTAGGCGAGCCGCGCGACGCGCTCGATCTTCGCGTAGTCGAGCTTGTCCGCGGTGTCCGTCACCTTGTGGTAGTCCTCGTGTTCGCCGTCGCAGAAGAACACGACCGGGATGCCGCGCACGGCGAAGTTGTAGTGATCGCTGCGCTCGTAGAACTTGTCGCCGCTCGTGAGTCCGAGGCCGAGCGATGCGGCGAGCCCCGCCGCGTGGCGCGCGATCGACGAGAACTTCGGGTGCTGGTAGCTCGGCGTGATGGAGATCTCGTCGGCGCCCGAGAGATCGGCGACGCGCCCGATCATGTCGATGTTGATGTTCGCGACCACCGACTCGATCGGCCAGGTCGGGTGCTCCGCCCAGTGCTTGCTGCCCCAGAGCCCCTCTTCCTCGCCCGCGACCGAGAGCACGATCACCGAGCGCCGCGGACGCTCGCCGCGCGCGAAGGCCTCGGCCACCTCCAAGAGCGACGCGCTGCCCGAGGCGTTGTCGTCGGCGCCGTGGAAGATGCGGCCGTCCAGGCGCGTGCCCATGTGGTCGATGTGCGCGGAGATCACGATCGCCTCCGCCGCGAGCTTCTCGTCGCTGCCGCGCAGCACGCCGCAGACGTTCCATGCCTCGGCTTCGTCCTCGACCACCGCGATGCGCACGTGTGCCGAAGGATCGAAGTCGTCGTCCGTCGCGGCGCCGAAGCGGGCGCCGTCGACCTTCTGCCCCACCGCCGCGAGTGCCTCCTCCGTGAGCGCGCGGGAGAGGAACATCATCGGCACCGCTGCGCGCATGCCCTCGACCATCGCGGCCATCCCGCGGTCGTTGCCGTAGCGGACGAGCGGCTTGTCGGGCGTGATCCCGCAGTAGTTGATGAAGTCGCCGAGGCTGCTGTCGTCGTGCAGCATGCCGAACACGACGCAGGTCGCGCCGCGCTCCGCGAGCTTCCCCGCGATCGACGTGGCCTTCCCGAGCAGACCGAGGCCCTGCATGAACTGCGCCTCGACGGGGATCTTCGCCAGCGAGCGCGTGCGCAGCATCACGAAGGGCAGCTCACCTGCGGCGATGCGCTCGGGCAGACGCTCGGGCGCGCCGTACTCGCAGAACACGAGCTTGCCCTTCGCGTCGACCGCGGCATCCCCCTTCGCCTCGATGATGCCGAAGCCCCGCGCATGGACCTTGCCCGCGAGTTCGAGCGAGGTCCGCTCGGTGTCGACGCGCGTGCGCGAGACGGGCCAGGCCTGGAAGAACGAGCGCGCACCCGTGGCCGCGTCGGCGGGCGCGTCGCCGAGCGGTTCGAAACCGAGTGCCGCGAGCTGCTTTGCGACGTACTCCGAGGCGAGGCGCTGGCCCGGCGTGCTCGTGAAGCGTCCGCCGAGCTCGTCGGAGGCGAAGAAGCCCGCGCGCTCGCGGAGCTCGGCCTGCGTGATCGACTCGAGCGCGGCGGGTGCGCCGGCCGGGAGGCTCGCGGTCGCCTGCGCGAAGCCGGAGCCGGCGAGGATCAGGACGGCGGAGAGGGAGCGGGCGAACGGAGCGGATGGGGACACGTCGGGCTCGGCGTGGGTGACGGAACGGGAGGGGCGACCGCGCGGCGCGCAGGTCCTGGCGGAAGGCGGCGGATCGTAGCCTCCGCCGCCGACGGCCTGTCGGCGGCGCCTGCTACGGACTCACCACGAACTGCGCGAGCCGAGGCGCTCCGGTCGTCCCTTCGCGCGGATCACCTCGACGCCGGTCCAATACGCGAGCCGCGCGACCCGCTCGAGCTTCGCGAAGTCGAGCTTCGCGACCTCGTCGCTCGCCTTGTGGTAGTCGGGGTGTTCGCCGTTGCAGAAGAAGACGACGGGCACGCCCTTCCGCGCGAAGTTGAAGTGGTCGCTGCGCTCGTAGTACTGGTCGCCGTCGGTGAAGCTCATCCCCATGCGCGCCGCGACCTCGGACGCGTCCCGCACGAGCGTCGAGTACTGCGCGTGCTTGTAGGTCGGCGTGACCTGGATCTCGTTCTCGCCGGCACCCTGCGTGAGGCGGCCGATCATGTCGATGTTGATGTCGGCCACGATCGCCTCGAGAGGCCAGGTCGGGTGTTCGGCGAAGTGGTCCGAACCCCAGAGGCCGAGCTCCTCCCCGGAGACCGAGAGGAAGATCACGCTGCGCTCCGGCTTCTCGCCCTTCGCGAAGGCCTCCGCGATGTCGAGCAGACCCGAGCTCCCCGACGCGTTGTCGTCGGCTCCGTTGTAGACGTCGCCGTCGATGCGCAGCCCGACGTGATCCATGTGCGCGGAGAAGACGACCGCGTCCTTGCTCCTGCCCGGCAGCATCGCGACCACGTTGACGGCCTCGAAGCGCTCCTCCTCGACGAGCGCGGTGCGGAAGGCGAGGCTGGGCTTGCCGCCCTGGCCATCCAGCGCGGCGCGGATCGCGTCGGCGCAGGCGCCCGAGGCGAAGAGCGCCGGGCGATCGCCGAGTTCGCGCATCGCATTGCGCTCGCCGCCCGAGCGTCGCACGAGGGGCCGCTCGGGCATGAGCGCGCGGCTGCTGATCGCATCCGCGACGCCGCCCTCGCCGTCGAGCAGGTAGAGCACCGCGCGCGCACCGCGGCCCTCGAGCTCGCGCTGGATCGCCCCCACCTTGTTCAGCGAGAGACCGGCGACCAGGGTGCTGCGCGCGCCGCCGCCGACGGAGCGCAGCGACACGACCGGCAGCTTGCGCCCGAAGCCCTTCGGCAGGTTCGCGGGGTCGCCGAAGCCGCAGTCGACGAGCTCGCCGTCGAGCGTGAACTTCGTCCCCTCGCCCGCGGGGACGAAGGCCCAGCCGCGCACGAAGGGCGTACCGGCGACCTCGAACTTCGTGAGCTTCGCGTCGAGCGAGCTCCGCTCGAGCGGGTAGCCCTGGAAGTAGTTGCGCCCGCTGCCGCGCTTGTCGCCGAGCGGCGCGAGCCCGAGCGACTCGAAGTGCTTCGCGATGTACTGCGCCGCGCGCTGCTGCCCCGGCGAGCCGGTGTAGCGGCCGCCGAGTTCGTCCGAGGCGAGGACGCTCGCGTGCCGCTTCAGGTCGGCGCGGTCGATGAAGCGCATCGCCTCGGGTGCGCCGTCGGGCAGCGGGGCCGGGGTCTCGTCCTTCGCCTCGGCGCTCGCCGTCGGCGGGGTCGCCGGCTCCTGGGCGGCGAGTGCGGGCAGCAGGGTCAGCGAGAGGCCGAGGGCGAGGAGCCGAGCGCGGCGCGTCATGCCCGCATGATGGGCGTTCCCGTGCGCCGGGAACAGCGCTACAAGGCGCGGCCGATGCGTGTCGCGGTCCTGATGCTCGGCCTGCTGGTCCTGTGCGCCTGCGGCGCAGCGCCGCCGCTGCGGAGTCTGGCCGCCATCGCCGACCTCGCGACGGGCAGCTCCAAGAGCCGGGCGGAGGGCGGTCAACGTCCCCCGGTCACGCCGCCCGACGGCGTGAGCTGGACGGCCCGCCTCGACGGCTACGCCCAGACCGACGCCCCGCCGCGCTTCGAGTGCACGATCGCGCTGAGCGACCGCGCGGTCGCCGCGGGCGCCTGGCGCCTTTCGATCGACGCGGACGAGGCCGAGCTCGTCGACGACGAAGGCCATCGCTTCCCCTGCCGCCAGGCCCGCGTGCCGATCGCACCGGGGGATCGGCGCGGCGGCCCGGACGAGCCCGCGGAGGCGAGCTGGGTGCTCGTCTTCCCCCTCCCCGCGGGGTATCGCCATGGCGCGATCACCGGCGCGGCGCTGCATTGGCGCCTGCGCGTCGAGGGCCAGCCGGCCCTCGCCATCACCACCCTCTTCCGCGCCTGAACCGCGTCTGCGAGCGAAGCCCGCGCATCCCATGCCCCACGACCCGATGACCGACGCACACGCCCAGCTCCGCAGCGTGCTGCGGCAATACGCGGGCGTCTTCGCCGCGTTCGCCCTGCTCGGCGTCGTGGCGGCCGCGCGTCTGTCGACCGGGGTCGCACCCACGCGCGACGGCGACGAGATCGTCGTCTGCGGCGAGTACGTCGACATCGGCACGCCGGTGGTCCTCTGGCATGACCCGGGCGGCTACGACGCGTACTCCGAGCTCCCGCGCTTCTCGACGCCCGAACTCGACGCCGCGGGCGTCCCCGTGCGCAAGCGCCGCTATGCCGAACGCCGGCCCGCCGCGGTGGAGCTCGCCGCCGAGGTGGCGGAGGCGGGCTGGTCGCGGAAGCGCCTCGCGCAGCACGTCGACCAATTCGTGATCCACTTCGACGTCTGCGGCACCGCGCGGCGCTGCTTCGAGATCCTCCAGGACAAGCGCGCGCTGTCGGTGCACTTCATGCTCGACGTCGACGGCACGATCTACCAGACGCTCGACCTGAAGGAGCGCGCCTGGCACGCGACGGTCGCCAACGACCGCGCGGTCGGGATCGAGATCGCGCACATCGGCGCCTATCCCGCGCCCGGTCACCCCGTGATGCGGAGCTGGTACAGGAAGGACGGCGAGGAGCTGCGCATCGCATTCCCCGGCGTGAAGGAGACCGGCATCCGCACGCCGGGCTTCGTGGCGCGACCGGCGACGACGACCCTGTACGAGGGCGAGATCAACGGCGACCGCATCTGGATGCACGACTTCACGAAGGAGCAGCACGCGGCGCTGGCGAAGCTGACCGCGGCTCTCGCGCGGGTCTTCCCGAAGCTCGCGCTCGACGTGCCCCGCGATGCCGAGGGAGTGCCGCTGCGTCGCGCGCTCGACCCCACCGAGTTCGCGGCGTGGCGCGGCGTGCTGGGCCACTATCACGTCCAGCCGAACAAGAACGACCCGGGGCCCGCGCTCGATTGGGAGCGTCTGCTGCGCGAGGCGCGCGCCGAACACGAGCGCGCGGCACGGCGATGAACGACACCGCGATCTCGATCCGGCCCATCACGGCGCGCGACGACGCGGCGGTCGCCGCGATCATCCGCACGACGATGACCGAGTTCGGCTGCACCGGCCCCGGCTTCGCGATCCACGACCCCGAGGTCGATGCGATGAGCGCGAACTACCGCGGGCCGGACGCCGCGTACTTCGTCGTGGAGTCGAGAGGTCGCGTGCTCGGCGGCGGCGGCTTCGCGCGGCTGCTCGGCACCGGCCCGGCCGAGGCGACCGCCGAGCTCCGCAAGATGTACTTCCGGCCGGAGCTGCGCGGCCTCGGACTCGGTCGGCGCCTCCTCACCGCGATCCTCGATGCGATGCGTGCGGCCGGCTACCGCGAGGCCTACCTCGAGACCACGACCCAGATGACGGCCGCCCGCGCCCTCTACGCGAGCGTGGGCTTCGTCGAGGTCTGTGCCCCCTGCGGCGCCACCGGCCACCACGCCTGCGACCGCTTCTTCCGCCTCGATCTGCGTGCGGATCCGGCACGGGACCGGCCAATCGGTCCGTGAGTCGGACAAGGCCCTGCAAGTTTCCTCCCCCGAGCGCCGAGGATCGGAATCCAACGGACCGTCTGGCCCGCGGTGGCCGTAGGGCGCGCGCCCTTCGCGCGCGACCCGAAGCCCACGGCGGCCCTTGCTCAAGACCTCGTTCATGATCGACCCTTCGCGTCGCCTGCCGGCCAAGGACGGGCACTTCGCGCCCGAACTCGCCGGGACGATCCGCGAATACGTCGGGCGACTCGGCGAGCGCGTCTCCTGGGCGAGGCTCGCGGAGATCCCGGGCGAACCGCTCGCCGCGGGGCGCATCCGCCGCATCACCGACCGCGTGCGACTCGCCGCGGCAGCCGATCGGGCCTTCCTCCGCCCCTCCTCACGCCACGCCGCGGAGCTCGCCGCGCTCGAGCGGGAGGACCGCGTCGCGGCGGCGGTCTTCCGCCTGGCCTGCCTCTGCGAGCCGAGCGACGAGAGCCTCGTCACCGAGCTGCTCTCCGCGCCGCTCCGCGATCGCGCCGTCGACTGCGGAGTGCTCTACCGCGACCGCGCCGGTCTCCGCGCCTCCATCACGCTCGCGCCGTGCCGCGGCAGGGTGTACGTCGCCGACGCGCGCGGCCATGCGGGTCGCGGCGACCATCCGGTGTACCTCGGCGAGACCACGGCGCAGGAGCTCGACTACTGCCTGCCGCGCCTGCCCCTCGCGCGGCGCGGTCGCGCGCTCGAGATCGGCTCGGGCACGGGGCTCGTCGTCCTCGAGCTGAGCGGCTGCTACGAGCAGTGGGACGGCGGCGAGTACGACCCCCGCGCCGTCGCCTTCTCCCGCCTCAACGCCTCGCTGCACGGCGCGCCCAACGTGCGCTTCTTCCAGTCCGATCTCTTCTCGGGCGCGAGCGGTCGTTACGACCTGATCCTCTTCAACCCGTGGCAGCCCTCCGAGGACAGCGTGGAGCTCATCGAGCGCTTCCTCCGCGAGGCGCCGGACCATCTCGAGCCGGACGGCGAATGCGTGCTGCTGATCGAGTCGGGTGAGGTCGGCGGCCGGAACGAGGTCGTCGAGCGGATCGCCGCGGCCCTCCGCGCGAACGGCTGTTCCGCCGAGCGTCAGATCCGCAGCGCCTACGTCCGCGGCGGCGAGCCGCCGGTCCTGGGCGTGACGAGCGTCCTCCGGATCCGTCGCGATCCACGACAGCCCGGTTCGATCCGCACCCGCTCCGACCTGGGCGCGCTGCGCGCGGTGGTCCGTCGCGGCGTCCTTCGCATCGCGGGACGTTGAGCGCGGCGAGGAGAGTCCTTCCGGCGAGGGCGCCGATGTAGGCTGGCGACGAGCTGCGCGGCGCTCGAATCGAGGCGCCGACCAGCCGACAGCAGCCTTCGCAGCTCCAGCATGCTCAGAGAGTTCGTCAAGCGGATCGGCTTCGGCGCCGTGCGCAGCCTCGGCGGTGCCGCGCTCGCGCGCCGCGTGCTGCGCGGCCGGCTCCGGGTCCTCTGCTACCACGGCGTCGTGCGCGACGCCGCCGCGCGCGGGCCGCGCTACCGCAACACGGTCTCGCTCGCGGCCTTCGAGGCGCAGCTCCGCTCGATCGTGCGACGCGACCGGCCGGTCGACCTCGCCACGGTGCTCGCCTGGGTGCGGCACGGGACGCCGCTGCCGGAGCGCGCGGTGCTCGTCACCTTCGACGACGGCTACCGCAACAACCTGACGGTCTCGGCCCCGGCCCTCGCCGCGCACGGCGTGCCGGCGCTGGTCGCGCTGTCGACGGCGCTGATCGGCACGCGCGAGATGCTCTGGCCGACCGAGCTCGAGCTCCGCGTCGTCGACGGCGACTGGGATGCGATCCCGCTCCCGGACTCCGGCGAGCTGGTCCCGCGGCCGCCGGACCAGGCGGGCCGCGAGGCGCTCGCCGACCGCGTGCGCAAGGTGGCGAAGGGGATGTCCGACGCGGCGCGCCGCGCGTGGCTCGAGCGGCTGCGCGGCGTGTCCCGCCTCGCCCTCGAGCGCGTCGACCCCGAGCTCGTCGAGTTCCTCGACTGGAACGAGGTGCGCAGGCTGGCGGACTTCGGCATCGCGCTCGCCTCGCACACCGTGAGCCATCCGATCCTCAGCAAGCTCGAGCCCGACGCGCTCGAGCGCGAGCTGCGCGAGAGCAAGCTGCGCATCGAGCGGGAGACCGGTCGCGCCTGCGAGGCGATCGTCTATCCGAACGGCAAGCCCGCCGACATCTCGCCGGCGGTCTTCGAAGCCGCGCGGCGCTGCGGGTACGTCGCGGGCTTCGACCTCGACGACCACGTCAATGCCGCGCGCTGCACGGAGCCGTTCCGGATCCGTCGCCTCGAGGTCCCGGCCGTGTCCTCGCTCGCGCTCTTCGAGGCGCGCGCGAGCGGCCTCTATGCGCTCGCGAGGCGGCGCGTCGCGCGATGAGCGGAGCGTCGGTGTTCGAGCTCTCGGTCGTCCGCGACGCGGCCGGCGTGCTCGCCCTGCGAGGCGAGTGGGACGCGCTCTGGCAGCGCAGCACGCCGCGCCACGTCTTCCTCGCGCACGGCTGGCAGCGCGCGGCATTGCGCGCGTATCCGGAGCGCCGGCCCCTCGTGATCGTCGCGCGGCGCGGCGGCGCGCTCGCGGGAGTCCTCCCTCTCGCCGAGGCCGGCGGCACGCTGCGTTTCCTCGGCGCGCCCTGGGCCGACTACAACGACGTGCTCGTCGACCCGGCCCTCGACGGCGGCGCCATCCTCGCGCTGCTCGAGGCGCTGCTGCTCTGCGCGGCAAAGCACGGCGGCGCGGTGCTCGACAACGTCCGCGAGGACGCGGTGCTCGCGCGCCTCCGCGGCCGCACGCGGCTCGGCGCGGTCGCGCTCGCCCTGCGCTTCCGCTGCCGCTGCCCCACCGTGATCGTCGGCGACGGCGTGATCGAGGAGCTCGTGAAGAAGAAGAGCCTCGTGCGCCACGAGAAGAAGCTCGCCAGGCTCGGCGCGGTCGCCTTGCACGACGTCACCGGCCGCGAGGCGATCGCCGCGCAGCTGCCCGAGTTCTTCGCCCAGCACTCACGCCGCCGCGCGTTCGCCGGCGACGGCCTCGTGTTCCGTGAACCCGCGGCACGTGCGTTCTTCGGCGCCCTCTTCGACGAGCTCGGTCCGGAGCAGGCGGTGCTCAGCGTGTTGCGGTGCGGGGATCGCAGCGCGGCGATGCACGTCGGCTTCGTCAGCGACGGCGGCTTCCTCTGGTACAAGCCCACCTTCGACGTCGAGCTCTGGGATCTCGGCCCCGGCGAGGTCCTGCTCAAACACCTGCTCGCGAGCTGCAGGCGCCGCGGCTCGACCGAGTTCGACTTCACGATCGGCGAGGAGGACTTCAAGTTCAGGTTCGCGAACCGCACGCGCGAGGCCTGGACGATCCACGTGCTGGCGCCGGGACTGCGCGGGCTGCGCGGCGGTCTCGCCCTGCGCGCGCGCGCGGCGATCCAGCGCCGGCCGCGGCTCGCCGCGACGCTGCGCCGGCTGCGCGCGCGCCTGGCCGGCGGGCACGCGCCGCAAGACGGCGTCCGCGCGCTCGCGGCGGTGACGGGCGCCCGGTCCTCGTCGCGGGTCTGCACGAGCCGCGAGCTCGGGCTCGCGGAGCTCGCCGACCGCGCCCTCGCCGGCACACCGGGTTTCGGCGCGCACGAGCTCAGCGCCCTGAGGCGCCGGCAGAAGGACGGCGCCGTCTTCGAGATCGCGCTCGACGGCCGCGCCGTCGCGCTCGCGAGCTGCGGCGCGCTCGCCGCGCTCGCCAGGACCGCCCGCTTCGACGCCGGCTTCGAACCCGGTCCAAACGAGCCCCTGCTCGAGCTCGGCTGGCGCGTGGCCGGGCTCCCCGACGCGGCGCTGCGGAGCGTGCTCGAGGCGCTGCTGGCGCTGGCACCGGCCGCGGCGCCGCGGGTCTGGCTCGCGCTCGACGAAGGCGACCGCCCGCTCGTCGAGGCCGCGCTGCGCGGCGACGCCATCGTGCGCGGCCGCCTCGCGCCGCCGGCGCAGCAGAGTGCCGAAATCGCGGACTGAGCCGCGGACTGAGAAGGCCTCCCGACGCGGATCGGGAAATCACGCGCCGCGGGCCGATAGGAGACGGGAGATGTTGTCGAACCTCCCGACGCACGGCTGGCTCGCCGTTCTGCCGGACGCGGCCTCGCTCGCGCTCGTCGTCCTGTCCGTCCTGACCGCAGCCTTCGTCGGCCTGCCGCTCTGGGCCAACAGCCTCGTCCTCCTCGCGCTGCTCTGGAGTGCGGGGCTGCCGCTGCCGGTGCTCGCGCTCGTCGCGGTGCCGGTCGTGCTGTTCAACGTGCCGGCGCTGCGCCGCGCGCTGCTCACCGACCGCCTCGCCGCGTTCCTCGTCCGCGCGAAGTTGCTGCCGGTGATCTCCGACACCGAGCGCGAGGCGATCGAGGCCGGCGACGTCTGGGTCGACGGCGAGCTCTTCTCCGGCAAGCCCGACCTGCACGCGCTGGTACGCACACCCTGGCCGGGTCTCAGCGAGGCCGAGCGCGCCTTCCTCGACGGTCCCGTGGAACAGGTCTGCCGCATGGTGGACGACTGGCAGGTCTGGCAGGACCGCGACCTGCCGCGCGAGGTCTGGGACTTCCTCGGCAAGCAGCGCTTCTTCGGGATGATCGTGCCGAAGGCCTTCGAGGGCCTCGGCTTCTCGGCGACCGCGCACAGCGCGGTGATCCAGAAGCTCGCGTCGCGCTCGATGCCGCTCGCGATCACCGTGATGGTGCCCAACTCGCTCGGCCCCGCCGAGCTGATCCTCCACCACGGCACCGACGAGCAGAAGCAGCACTGGCTGCCGCGCCTCGCGCGCGGCGAGGAGATCCCCTGCTTCGCGCTGACCGAGCCCGCGGCGGGCAGCGATGCGGCCGCGATGGAGGCGCGCGGCGTCGTGTTCCGCCGCGCGAACGGTGAGCTCGCGCTGCGCCTCACCTGGAACAAGCGCTACATCACGCTCGCGGCCGTCGCGACGGTGCTCGGCCTCGCCTTCAAGCTCGAGGACCCCGACGAACTGCTCGGCAAGGGCAAGCAGCTCGGCATCACCTGTGCGCTCATCCCGACGAACACGAAGGGAGTCGTGCTCGGCCGCCGTCACGATCCGCTCGGCGTGCCCTTCTACAACTGCCCCACCAGCGGGCAGGACGTCGAGGTCCCGCTCGACGCGATCATCGGCGGCGTCGCCGGTGCCGGCCGTGGCTGGCGCATGCTGATGGAGTGCCTCGCGGCGGGCCGCGGCATCTCGCTGCCCGCGACGAGCTGCGGCGGTGCCAAGCTCGTCGCCCGCGCCGTCGGCGCCTACGCCGGTGTGCGCAAGCAGTTCGGCCTCGAGATCGGCCGCTTCGAGGGCATCGAGGAGAAGCTCGCGCGCATCGCCGGCAATGCCTGGCTCCTCGACGCCGCGCGCCTCTTCGTCACCGGCGGACTCGACGCGGGGCTCAAGCCGCCGGTCGTCACCGCGATGGCGAAGTACCAGTTCACGGAGCTCTTCCGCGAGTCCATCAACGACGGCATGGACGTGCAGGGCGGCGCCGCGATCTCACGCGGCCCGAACAACACGCTCGCCCACGCCTACGTCGGCGCGCCGATCAGCATCACGGTCGAGGGTGCCAACGTCCTCACGCGCACGCTGATGGTCTTCGGCCAGGGCGCGATCCGCTGCCACCCCTACGCGCGCCGCGAGATCGAGGCGCTGGCCGCCAAGGACCGCGCCGCCTTCGACCGCGCCTTCTGGGCGCACGTCGGCCACGTGATCCGCAATGGCGTCCGCGCCGCGCTGCTCTCGCTGAGCCGCGGGCGCCTCGCGCGCTCGCCGGTGAGCGGGCCGAGCGCCGTGCATTGGCGCCGCGTCGCCTGGGCCTCGGCCACCTTCGCACTCCTCGCCGACCTCGCGATGGCCGGTCTCGGCGGCGACCTCAAGCGCAAGGAGAAGCTCACCGGCCGCTTCGCCGACGTCTTCTCCTGGCTCCTGCTCGTCACCGCCGCCCTGCGGCGCTTCGAAGCCGAGGGTCGCAAGAGCGAGGACCTGCCGCTGCTCCACTGGTCCTGCGAGCAGGGCTTCCTGCGCATGAGCCAGGCGCTGCAGGGCATCGTGCGCAACCTGCGCATCCCCTTCCTGAGCTGGCTGCTCCGCGGTCCGCTCGCCCTCTGGGGCCGCGTCAATCCGCTCGGTCACGGCCCCCACGACGCCCTCGGCGCCAAGGCCGCGCGCACCCTGCTCACACCGGGCGAGACGCGCGATCGCCTCACCGCGGGGATCGCCACCGAACCCGAAGCGAGCCGCGGCCTCGGCCGTCTCGAGGCCGCGTTCGCCGCGTGCAGCGCCGCCGCCGCCGTGCAGGGCCGCCTGAAGGACGCCGTCAAACGCGGCGAGCTCCAGAAGGCCCCCGCCGAGCGCCTGCTCGCCGAAGCCCTCGGCAAGGGATTGGTCAGCGCCGCGGAAGCGCAGACCCTGCGCGACGCGGAGACGCTGCGGCGCGCCGCGGTCGAGGTGGACTCCTTCACGCTGGAGGAGTACCTGGCCACGGCGGGCAAGCTCGCGCAGCACGTGTGAGGCGAGCCCGACCTGTGCGCCGCGCGAAGCGCCCGATCTCCTCCTCCCCGTGCCCCAAGGCGAATCACAGGAACCGCGCCGCGTGAGCCTCCGTCGCGTCCGCCAGGGCGCGGAAGAGGCGCAGGCCTCGCGGGAGTTCTGGATGGCGCTGAGCCCGGAGCAACGGGTGGAGATGCTCTGGGAGATGGCGCTGGAGGAGCACCGGCGTTCGTCGGACTCCACGCAGGGAGATCCGACGCGCGTCGATCGATCGCGGGTCCGCTGCGTGCGTCGCGCGTGAGCGGTACGGCCCAGGTCGGGAGGACGGGCGCCAGGAGTCTAGATCGGAAGGGTGGCCTCGACCGGAGCGGCAAACCCACGTCGACATCGCAACGCCAGTCCTCACAGCTTGGGCGGTCTCGGCCATCGGCTCGAAACTTGGCTGAGATGCGCGTCTCGCTGCGACGACTCCCGTTCGATTACGGCTCCGGCGAGCTACAATCCCCCCTCGCACATGCCCATCACGCAAGTGGAGTTCGAGACACTCATCAGTGATCTCAGCAAGTGCATCGAGACGGACATCCGGTGGACGGACGACGAAGACCACTCGCCGGCGGTCCAATTCCGTGCGGAAGTCCGATCCGATCCCGGCTACCCGATCTTCGTGAACGGGCGTTTCAACGCGCTCGCCGGGACTCTGTCGTTCACCCTCGTTCACCGTACGACGGGCCGCATCTACGGACTCGACCTCGGAGCCGACCACCACAACCCCACCTGCAACTGTGTCGGAGAGAAGCACAAGCATCGGTGGTCCGACGCATGGAAGGACAAGGATGCCTACGTGCCCGACGACATCACCGCGGGCGTCGACGCTGTCCGTGACGTCTGGCGGCAGTTCTGCGACGAAGCGAAGATCACCCACCGCGGAAGGTTCGACGATCCCCCCTTCACGTCCCTGGCGGATGCCGGGCTCTGAGCATGAACATCCAGGACGCACTCGAGAGCCAGTTGAGCGAGCTCTTCGTAGTCTCCCAGAAGGGCGAACTCACCCGCGTTCGCACGCCGTTCCTCTATCCGGATGGCGGGGTCATCGATGTCTTCGCCAGTGCCCGCGCCGACGGCTCGACAACCCTGACCGACCTCGGTGAATCACTCGGCTGGCTCCGTACGCAGTCGCTCGCCACGCGTCGCTCACCCAAGCAGCAACGCCTCGTGCAAGACGTCTGCCAGACCCTGGGCATCGAGCTCTTCAAGGGGCAGCTGATGTTGCGATGCGCCGATCCGGCGCGGCTTGCGCTGGCGGTGAACCGGGTCGGGCAGGCCGCCCTCCGCGTCGCCGACCTCTGGTTCACGACCCGCACGCGCTCCGTCGAGTCGAGCACCGACGAGCTGGCCGAATTCCTCGTCCAGCGCGAGATCGCCTACGAGCGCGCCGTCCACCTCACAGGTCGCTCGGGACGCGACTGGACCATCGATTTCCAGACCCGGACCGCCACGCGAAGCTCGCTCGTCTGCGTCCTCGCCAGTGGCTCCCGGGCAGCAGCGCGCCGCATCAGCGAGCACGTCGTCGCCGCGTGGCACGACCTGAGCAACTGGCGACTCGGCCCAACTGCGATTCACTTCGTCTCCCTCATCGACGACAGCTGCGACGTGTGGGGGGACGAGGACTTCAAACTCGTGGAGTCGGTGTCGGAGGTCTGTCGCTGGTCGGAGTCGGATGCGTTGGAAAAGGTGTTGCGACCGGCGGCGTGAGTGCCGACCGAGAGCCCACTGGATCCACCGGTCACGGCGATCGCGCCCGTGTGCTCGGCGTCGCACGACGCTAAGGTGCCCCCGCGCTCGGCCGAGGACCGCACCGCAGCGGGGCCATGCCCAGGATCGGGCGCGCGCCTCCTCGCACTCGCCGCGGCACGCCGTGCTGCCGCGCGCCTTGCCACCCAGCGACGAAGTCGAAATGACGGATCCCGGAGCCAAGCGGAAGGTGTTCCTGAGCTATCGCCGCGGCCTGGCGAACGGCTATGCGAACGCGGTCCACCTCGCCCTCGGCAATGCGTTCGCGGAGCGGGGCGGCGCCGACGTCTTCCTCGATGTCGACGGGCTGCGGCCGGGCGAGCGCTTCCCGTCGATGATCGAGGAGCACCTCGCGAAGTCCGACGTGCTCCTGGCGCTCATCGGGCCGGATTGGGAGGAGAACATCGAGACCAACCCCGACGACTGGGTCCGCCGCGAGCTCGAGCTCGCCGAGCGCCTCGGCGTGGAGAGCATCCCGGTCCTGCTCGAGCGCGGCATGCCGAAGCTCGGCGCCTCGCCGGAGCTGCGGGCCTTCGCGCAGCGGCATGCCATCGACGTGAAGCACGGCCACTGGGGCTCCGCGATCGCGACGCTCGTCGAGCGGATCGACGAGGCGGCGTGGCAGACGCGTCGACGGCGACAGCACGAGCAATGGGCGCGCTCGGATGCGGACGTCAAGGTCCGCGTGCCGATCACGGCGGCGGAACTCGCCCAGGGGATCGAGCGGAGCCTGACGACGAAGCTCCTCGTCGGCTGCGACGACTGTGACGGCAGCGGCTGGCAGCGGGACAGCGTCGAGCGCTGCGAGACCTGTGGCGGCAAGGGTGTCATGTCGAAGCGCCGCGAGCTGACCCTGACGGTGCCTGCCGGTAGCCAGGCGGGCACGGTCCCCATGAAAGCTGCCGGTCACCGGCTGCCCGGGCGCAGTCCGGGCGATCTCCTGGTGGAGCTGTCCTTGGCGGGAGCGAGCGGCGAAGCGATCGCTGCGGCGAGTCCCAGCTTGCGCGCGCGGAGCGAGGTCGAGCCGAAGCGTTCGCCGACGGGTTCGAAACGACGACTGGCCGCGGCGATCCTGGGCCTGCTCGCCGTGGCGGGAGCCGCGCTCGCCTGGGTCGCGGTGAACGGAACCGACGAGCTCGCGGAGGTCCTCGGCAGGACCCTGCGCGTCGACGCGGCGATCGCGCGGGCCGCCGAGCTGACGCAGGAACGCGGCGAGCGCCACGACGCGATCCGCTCCTGGCTCGCGGAGTCTCACGCGCTCCTCGCCGCGAGAGCCGACGCGCAGCGCCGCGCCAAGGACCCCGATGCGGACGGGGACCTGAGCCTGTCGATCCAGCGCTTCCTGAGCCGTCTCGAGACCCTCGAGCTCCTCCTGCCGGAGATGGAACGCTGCGAGACCTGGGCCGCGAACGTGCGGGCCGCCACGTTCCGGCCACGCGACGCGCGCCTGAGCTGGGACCATGTCCGCAGCACGCTCGCGCGGGCCGACGGCGAAGAGCTCTCCGCGCTCTACCGCGGTCAGGCGATCCCGCTCCGCGACGAGGACCTGCTCGGTCTGGTGCCGCTCGGCATCAATCCGGCGACGAGGCTCTGGGAGTTCTATGACCTGCGCAGTGCCTGGGACGGCACGGGTTCACCCGTCGATCTGCCGATCCCGGGCTACGACGGCGATGCCGGCCACGTGGCGGTACGCGAGCGGACCGGGATCGTCTTCGTGCTCGTGCCGGGCGGCGAGTTCACGATGGGCTCGCAGGACGCGGACCGCTCCGATCCCAATCACGATCCGCTCGCCGAGCCCGACGAGGCGCCCGTCCAGTCGGTGACGCTCGCCCCCTTCCTCATCGCACGCCACGAACTGACGCGCGCCCAATGGGCCCGCCTGGCCTCGGCCAGCGAGGGCGACGGCACCGCAATGCAAGCGCGCAAGGGCAAGCAGGCACCGGGATCCGAGCTCTTCCCCATGGCGGAGCTCACCTGGGCCGAGGCCGAGGATTGTCTCCGGCGCCACGGCATGACCCTCCCCACCGAAGCCCAATGGGAATACGCCTGCCGCGCGGGGAGCTCCGCACCGTGGTGGACGGGCACCCAGCTCGCCGACCTGAAGCGCATTGCCTGGCTCGGCCCGGACGAAGGCGAGCCCCTCGAGCCCGCGCGGACGACACGGCGGGTCGGCGCCGGGGGCGCCTTCTCCGCCAATCGCTTCGGTCTACTCGATGTGCACGGCAACGTGATGGAGTGGTGCCAGGACCAGTACGGTCCGTACACCGAGCCCGCCCGGGCCGGCGACGGGCTGCGCCTCCCGGCGGGATTGGCACCCGACGCGCCCCGTGTCTTGCGCGGCGGTGATTTCCGCAATCCCCCGGCGGCCGCGCGCTCGGCGTTCCGCGTCGGGACCTTCAGCCCTCAGACGCGCGATGCGCAGATCGGCGTGCGGCCGGTGCGACGGCTGGGGCCATAGCGGCAGGCGTGCGCGCGATCAGCGCGGCTTCGCGATGGGCGCCGCGGGTTCGGGGCGTTGGGTCAGGACGACGCGGATGAAGACGCGCTTGCCCAGGTTGCCGTCGGGCGGGAACCAGGCCCGAGCGCGCGCCGGATCCGTGCTGCGGCAGATCCGGAGCTTGCCCTCGAAGGGCACCCCCGGGTGCTCGATCCGCTGGTCGATGCCATCCCGGTCGACCCGGTCGAGGCACCATTCGTACGCGAACTCACCGGAGCCTCTGGCCTGCCGACCACGGAGGGCGCCCGCATGCAATCGAACCCATTCCGCCTCGGTCGGCAGGGTGTACGCATAGCCCGGGGGCAGACGGCCGGCCTCCCGCTCCCGCTGCGTCGCATAGAGGCAGAACATGACGGCGTGGTTCCAGCTCACCGTGACCCCGTCGTCGCGCTGCGGCGAGCGCAGCCCGTCCCAATACTGCGCGATCTCGTCGTCGCCGATCGTGTCCGCGCTGACCCACATCACCTCGCTGGAATCCGACGCACCCGAGCTGACCGGGATCATCCGCATGCCCAGAGCCGCGGTGAACTCGCGCCCCGGCACGAGCGCGCCGTCGTCGGACGCATCCGCGGCCCCTGCCGGTGACGGGGCCGCCAGCTCCGGAAACGCGTCGGGACCTGCGGCGAGTCCCGCGGCCATGCCGGCGAGAGGTTCACGGATATCGAGCCCTTCGCGGAGCGCCTCCCCGAGCGCCTCCCGCTTCGCCGCATCGAAGACCACGAGCGGACCTTCGATCAACGCGAGGGCCTCCGCGGGGCGTTTCTCCTTCAATGCGGTCTCGAAGGCCGCCCGCTTGGCGAGGAAGCTCTCGGTCGCCCAGCGTCGCAGCTCCGCGAGCCGCTGGCGGACCGCGTCCTGCGCCTCGCCGTCGGCGAGCCTCAGGACCTGCTCGTAGATGCGCATCGCCTCCTGCAGGCCGCCTTCGCGGATCAGGAGCGCGGCCGCGTCGAGACCGAGCCGCCAATCCGTGACCACCTGCCAATAGGCCGAGGCCAGCAGCCTTGCGGCGCTGCCGAGCTCGCCGGCGTCCTCGGCCGCGCGGCCCTCGCGCGTGAGCCTCTCGCGCTGTTCTTCGAGTCGCTTCCGCGCGGCGTCGGCGACTGACCGGTCGGAGACGCCGGCCAGGCTCTGATCGATCTCCGCCGCCTGTTGCATGCCGCCCAATCCGACGAGGACATTGCGGCCCTGCACCACCTGCTCGAACTTTCGCAGGGCCAGCTTCCGGTCCATCACCCGCAGCGCCTCCTCGCCCTCGCGCACGAGGCGCTTGAGCCAGGCCACCTGATCGGCGAGCTCCCGGCGGCGTTGTTCCAGGTCACCGTCGTCGCCGAGCGCGTCGAGATCCGCGGCGAGGGCGCCGTATGCGGCGCTCCGCGACGCGTCCGACGTCCGCATGCCGAAGAGCCGGGCCGTGGTCTTCCGCGCCCTCGCGCGGTGCTCCCGGGCAGCCTGCTCGTCCCCACGCGCTGCCGCGGCCTTGGCACGGGCGAGGGAGTCGCGGATCCAGGCCACGAGGGTCTCGCCGATGCGCGCCGCGGTCTCCTCGTCGCCGGACTCCGCCACCGCGGCGATCGCGTCGAGAGCGCGATCGTGGTCGTCCAGCTCGTCGTGGAGCGTCTGCGCGTGCCGCAGGGCGGCCTCGCGATCGCGGCGCGCCGCCGCAGGATCGCCGGCGGCGTTCCGCTTCGCCTGCGCGGCGAGCGCCTTCGCACCGAAGACCATCCGATCCTTCGCCGCCTCGCGCCGTTCACCCGCGCTGCCCCGCGCGACTCTCGAATAGGACTCCGTCGCCGCGTCGAGCTGGCCCGCCTCCATCAGGTTCTTGGCCTCCCGCTGCAGCGCTTCGAGATCGGCCGCGCTCGCGGCAGCGGGCTCGCCTGCGGCGTCCTCCGGTCGGGGCGCCGGGCTTCCTGCGCGTCCCGCCTCGAGCTCGATCCGCCGCCGTAGCTCTTCGGTCAAAGCCGAATCGCGAGCGAGGCAGGCCTGCGACCTCGCGAGTGCGTCGCGCGCGCCGGGGGCATTGCCCGCCCTCAGCAGGAGCTCGGCCTGCAGGAAGTGGACATCCCAGCGATCGAGACCGGCGTCGATCGCACCTTGCACAAGGCGCAGGGCCTCCGGGACATCGCTCGTCGCCACGGCCCTGGCCCGCTCGAGCATCGCATTCGCCTCCTGCCCGGCGGCGAGTCCGCAGAGCAGGAGCGATCCGAGCGCGACCGGCAGGAGCCGTGCTGTGGCCGAGCGGCCCGACGAGTTCGACGCATGATCTCCGAGACGCATGGAATCCTGGCTCCTCATACCCATGGAACGATGATCGCGGTCTTGGTGCGCACGTGCAGGGTCGCGAACGGGGCTCAGCTGCCGAGACCCGCGGCGACGAGCCCTCGCAGTTTCCCCTCATCCACGTCCACCCCGAGTCCAGGGGCATCCGGCGGAAGCGCCATCCCGCCCGACACCCGCAACGGCTCGCGCAGGATGTCGGCGGCGAGGAACTGCGGGCCATTGAGCGCGGCCGGACGCTTCAATCCATACGCCGCATAGAGCTGGAGCGTCGCGGCGAGGGAGAGGTCGGGATCGGTGAGGCCGCTGCCGAGCCAGAGGAGGCCCTCCTGTTCGCAGAACTCGATCTGGGCGCGGCACGAGGCCAGGCCTCCGCAGCGGGACGGCTTCATCGCGACGCCATCGAGCATCCCGAGCGCGTGGAACTCGCGCAGCTCGACGGGGCTGATGACGCCCTCGTCCATGAGGATGGGCAGCGCGCGAAGCGCCTTGAGCTCGCGATAGCCGGAGATGCGATTGGGGCGGAGCGGGGCCTCGAGCACGTCGACGCCGGCATCGGCGAGCCTGCGGACCGCGAGGCGCGCGGCCTCGAGCGTGTAGCCGCCGTTGGCGTCGGCCCAGAGGAAGGCCGTCGGAGCCAGGGCGCGCACCGCCTTGGCGAGGGCCTCGTCGAAGACGGGGTCGGGGCCGACCTTGAGGTTGAAGTGGCGGTAACCGAGTGCCGCGCCCTCGGCCATGACCTTCTCGACCTCGTCGAGCCTGGTGACGTTGACGGTCCAGCTCAGCGCGAGAGCCTCGCCCGGCGCCCTGCCCCAGAGGGCCGCGAGCGACTGGCCACGGCGGCGCCCGATCAGGTCGTGCATCGCGAGGTCGACGCCGGCGCGCGTGATCGGCATGCCCGTGCTGAAACCGGGGGCGATCGCCTGATCCATGGCGGCGTGGGCGGCCGCGAGGTCCTCGGCGTCACAGCCGATCAGGGCGGGGCCGAAATAGCGGCGCAGGGCGACGGTCGCCGTCTCCAGCGTCTCGTCGCTCCACCTCGCGATCGGCACGGATTGGCCATAGCCGAAGCTGCCGTCGTCGGCGCAGAGCTTCACGACGACCGCCGCGCGCGTGCCCGCGCCCTGGCTGTCGGCGAAGAACTTGAAGTAGCCGCGCATCGGATAGCGCAGCGGGAAGACCTCCACGCGTTCGATGCGCGCGCCGGAACGCACGGCACGCGCCGGCGCGGCCGTGCACGCCGCGGCGGCTGCGCTCCCGGCGGCGACGAGGAAGTCCCGGCGGTTCACCGTCCCCCCGCCTTCCGCTTCGCCCCGAGGCCCGGGAAACGCTCCGCCTGCACGATCCACGCGGCGAGCTGCGCCTCGTCCATCTCGGTGGCGCGCACGAGGTCCACACCGCGCGTGTACTTCCCGGTCCCGACCGGGGGCACGGGGTCCAGTTTCGTCCCGTGGAGGAAGGTGACCTTCACGTGGTCGGCGAAGCCGCCGCAGGACACGAACCAGCCATTGCCCGTGCCGTAGAAGGCCATCCCCCATTTGATGCAGCGCCGCAGGCCGGGCAGGGTCTTCGCGATCAGCGCATCGAAGCGCTTCGCGATGGCGCGCTGCGGCGCCGGGAGCGAGGCGATGTAGGCGAAGACCGGCGCATCGCCCTCGGCCGCCGCCGCGGCGCTGGCCTTGCCGGTCTTCGCCCCCGGCAGGGTCCTGGCCAGCCTGCCCTGCGCGGCGCTCCGCGCGCGCGACGGCTTCGCGCCGCTCGCGGTCTTGCTCGAAGGCTTGTTCGACGTCTTGCTCGTCTTCCGGCTCGTCGGTTTCTTCGTCGCCATGGGTCTGGTTCTCCGTCGGACCTCGTCGGACCTCGTCTGCCGCTCACTCGCCGCGCACGTACGCGCGGTACCGCGCGGCCACCGCTCCGGCCCGCGCATCACCGCGGTGCACGAAGATCCTGACGCGGCCCCGCAGTTCGTCACCCGCGGCGAGCGCGAAGGGCCGGCCGCTCCGCGCATCGGGACGCCGCGGCCCGACGATCCCGTAATCGCGGGTCACCCATTTGCGCCATTGCCCGTCCTGCGGGAGGAAGACCGCGATCCCCTCGGTCACGCCCTCGATCGTCGCGCTCGCATCGACCCAGTTGGCGTACTGCAGGTTCGTCGCCGCCTGACCGCGCCGGCCCTGGTCGTCGACCAGGCTGCCGCCCCGTTCCACGCTGAACTGCGGGTGCAGGCGCAGGTAGGGCCAGGCGTAATGGACGGCGTCGGAGTGGAAGCGCAGCTCGCCGTAGGCCGCGCGCAGCGACCACTCGAGATCGATCAGCGCCTCGCCCGACCCGAGCGCCGCGTAGCCCAGCGTCCGCACGTCGTCGAGGACGGGCTGTCCGTCCGTGACCCAGCGCAGCGACGCGGTGAACACGCGCCGCGTCCCGACCGTCGCCCAGGACGCCTCGCCCTGCGGCACGATCGCGCTGCGGGGATGCGTCTTGTGGTAGTAATCGATGACCGGGCCCTCGCCGAGCTGGACCTTGTCCGCGATCCAGAGCGCGCCATGGTGTGGGAAGCGCGTCGGCGCGGGATCGAGCAGCTCCTTGCCCGAGGGGCTCCGCAGCCCCGTCCAATGCGGGAGCGCGACGCCCTCGCCGGCCCGCCAGGCGATCGGCTCCGGATCCTGGCGCACGTTCACAGCGTCCATGGCTCGCGGTGCGGGTAGTCGAGCAGCGCATTGGCCGCATCGTCGTCGAGGAAGCGCTCGGCCTGCGGATCCCAGCGCAGCTTGCGACCGAGCTGCATCGCGATGTGCGTGATCACGCAGACCGTGTTGCTGCGGTGGCCGACCTCCACCGGACAGATCGGATCCGCGCCGCTCCGCGCGCATTCCAGCCAGTCGCGGTAGTGGTTCGCGCTCACGCGCAGGGCGAGGCTGCCCGCGGGCAGGGGCTCCTTCAGCAATTCCTCGCGCGAGGCCTCGAGCTTGCCGCGCTGGACGAAGATCCAGCCCTCGCTCCCCTCGAAGCGCACGCCGGCGGGCTCGCCCGTCGCCTGCACGAGCTCCACGCCGTCGGCCCAGCGCCCGCGCGCCGCGAACTTCGTGTGCACGTCGAAGAGGCCGCGCTGCGGGAACTCCGCCTCCGCCTCGATCTCGACGAGGCCCGAGTCCACGTCACCGCCGTGCCCCCATTGCGCGATGTCGTTCATGTGCGAGCCCCAGCCCGTGATCATCCCCAGGCAATAACGGCGGATCTGGAGCCAGCCCGGGCGCGAGTAATCGGGCTTGCCCGCGGCATCCGAGCGCGGATGCACGCCGGCCTCCGCATAGGGCACCGCCGCGGTCGGCCCGAGCCAGGTGTCGTGATCGAAGCCGTCGGGCACCGGACCCGGCTTGGGATCGCCCTGCCCCGTGTCCGGCGGCAGGGTCACGCGCACGCGCGCGAGCTTGCCGAGCCGCCCATTGCGCACGAGCTCGCAGGCCCGCCGGAAACGTTCGTCCGAGCGCTGCTGCGAGCCGACCTGCAACACCACGCCGTTCTCCCGCACCGCGCGCACCAGCGCGTGGCCCTCGGCGACGGAATAGGTGAGCGGCTTCTGCAGGTAGATCGCCTTCTTCGCGCGCGCGGCGGCGATGGCGCAGAGCGCGTGCCAATGGTCGGGCGTGCCGATGGTCACGGCATCGAGGTCGTCGCGCGCGAGCAGCTCGCGGAAATCGCGGTAGACGCGGATCTCCGGCGTCGCGCCCTCCAGCTTGCCGCGGTAGCCCTCGAGCATGGTCTGCTGCGCCGCGCGCGCGCGCGATTCGTCGAGATCGCAGACGGCCACGACGTGCGCGTGGAGCGCCGCATCGAGCCCGAGCTTCTGCACCGCCCGCAGATCGCCGAGCCCCATGCGGCCGACGCCGATCGCCCCGATCCGCAGCGCGGCGTTCGGCGAGGGTCGCGGCCGGCGCGGCGACGTCGAGAGCCCCGGCAACGCGGCGGTCGCCGCCGCGGCGGCGAGGAACTGACGGCGATCGAGTGCTCTGTTCATGGTGGATTCGCTCCGTAGGCGGCGCTCTCCGCGCGCAATCTCCCGGCGTCCCAGCGGCCGGGATGGACGATCACGCGGTAGCGCAGCCGGAACTCTTCGCCCGTCGTCAGGCGCTTCACGCCGGGCACGAGCCACGCGGCGCAGAAGAAGCTCATCGCGGTGCTGCGCACGGCATACCACGCCGTCGGCGCCCGCGGATTGGACGGATGGTCCAGCACCGCGACGCCGCAGGGTTCGCCGTCGAGCACGCCCCCGTATTCGAAGGCCGCGGCCACGGCACGGGCGCGATCGCTCGCGTTCCAGACGGCGGGACCGGCGGCGCTGCAGGCGTCGCGGTCCGCGAGGTTCACGAGCCGCAGCGCGAGGCCCGCATAGCCGCCGTTGACCTGGCCCTTCGGTTCACCCGGCGGCGGGGTGCGGTCGAGCACGCAATCCGCGAGCGCCAAGAAGCGCGCGTCCCAGTCGATCGCGAACGAGCCGTCCGCCGCCGGTGCGTGCACGTCGATCACCCGCCTCTCGCGCAGGACCGCCGGGCGCTCGCGGGGGCCGTATTCGAGCGCGAGCTCGAGCTGCGCGCTGCCGTCGGGTCGGCCGTCGAGGCTCTGCACCGTCCACGAGCTGCGCCCCGCCGGCCGGCCATCGGCCGCGGGCTCCCAGTAGTTCACGCCGTCGATCAGCTTCCAGCTGAACCAGAGCCCGTGGTGCCAGCTGTGGTCGGCCGGCGCGTCCAGCGTGAGCGTGCGGCCACCGGGCAGCGCGAGGGGGTGGAAGCAGGGTTTCGCGCGGTCTTGGCCATAGGCGAAGCGCCAGACGAGCTCGCCGTCGCGGTGCAGCGCGAGCGCGGCGTCCGGCTCCATCTCCCAGCGCAGCTCGGGCGACGAACACGCGGCGCAGAGGGCGAGGAACGGAGCGAGCGAGGGGAGGCGCGGCATGAGCGGGCTGCGGCGCCCAGGTTAGCCAGGACCGCGTGCTTCGCGCAGCGCGAGTCGCCTGCGATGATGCGGCGCGCATGTCCGAGACCGCCGACCGTCGCCGCTGCGCCCTCCTGCTCGCCGTCGCGCTCGCCGCACCGCTCGCCGCCCAGAAGCCCCTCGCCGAACCCCGCGCCGGCGTCGCGCTCAAGCCGCCGAAGGGCTGGCTCGAGTTGCCCGGCGGCGTCGACCGCGGTGCGACCCTGCGGCTCTTCGCCGCGCCCCGCGCGATCACCGGCCGCGGCGAGGGCGCCTCGCACACGCCGCTGCTGCGCGTGATGTTCCTGCGCGCCGGCGGGGATGCGAGCGGCGACGAGCGGGACGGCCTCCCCCGCCGCAGCCCCTACCGCGACCTCGCCGACTTCGTCGCCCGCGGCTTCGGCAAGGACGCGCGCCTCGCGACGCGCAGCGCGGGCAAGGCCGGCGAACTCGACGGGCAGCGCTTCGAGGCGAAGCTGCCGGGTGCGGTCGGCGAGCGCACGCTCTACGGCTTCGTGCAGGGCGGCGAGGCCGGCGAGCTCGTCGTCGCCTTCGAGGTCTACAGCGACCAGCTCGCGAAGCTGAAGAGGGACTTCGACGCGACGCTCGACGGCCTGGCCGCCGTTCCCCGCGACGCCAACGCGCCGGCCCCGGATCCGCAGGCTTCGCCCGAGCTCGGCTGGAAGGCGAGCAAGAGCAAGCATTGGTCCGTGCTCTCGGCCGCGGACCCCGCGACGACCAAGAAGGCGATCGCCGCCGCCGAGCTCGCGCGCGACTGGGTCGTCGCCGAGTTCGGGTCGCTCGTACCCAAGACCGCGCAGCCCGCCGTGCTGCGCATCTTCGCCTCGGTCGACCATTACAACGCGTTCCTCGGCACGGTCGACGCCCTGCGCGAGTACTCGCCCGCGCGTCGCGAGCTCTGGTTCTTCGAGGACCAGGACGCCGGCAGCAGCGACGGCTACGGCATGCTCTTCCGCGCGGTGCTCTGGCATGCGCTCGACGACGCCGACGGGCAGATCCTGCCCGCATTGCCGCGCTGGCTCGACAATGGGCTCTGGGAATACCTGCGCAGCACCAGGCTCGCCGGCAAGAAGATCGAGTTCGCGCCGAGCGAGGTCGAGACGGGTCGCATCGGCTACCAGCTCCGCGGCAACACGATGCCCGCGGTCTGGGACCTCATCCAGGAGTCGATCCAGCCGAGCCCGGCCGACGGCGCCGACGAGGATCCCTGGGGTTACACACCGGAATGCGCCCGCCTCGTGCGCTGGCTCTGCGAACACGACGGCGAGAAGGCCTTCGCCCGGCCGGGCATGCTCGGCGCCTACTGCGCCCTGCTCGCCAAGGCCCACGCGAAGCTCGGCGCCGATCCATGTGCGGATGTCGATGCGACGCGCCTCGACGACGCGCAGAAGAAGCAGCGCAACCGGCTCCAATACGCGTGGCGCGACGCGCTGCTCAAGGCCGTGAACGACGAGTACCTCCCCAACGAGGCCGAGTGGCGCGCGGCGAACGAGCGCTGGCTGAAGTTCAACGAGACCTATCGGTGAGCGATCGCGCCGACCTGCTCCGCAGGGTATTGCTCGCCGCCGTCCTCGCTCCTCTCGTGCCCACGGGATTGCGCGCGCAGGACGCGGGCGACCAGGCGCGCGCCCTGGCCGCGCGGGAGCGCTACCAGGTCGAGTTGCCTGGCGCCGCGCCCCCTCGCGACGGGGGGGCGACGGACGGGTTCAGGGCAGCGCCACCGGGGCAACGCGGGGTCGGGATCGGGGTCGAGACGCCCTCGACCGGCAGCCTGAAGGTCCTCGCGTGGCTCCTCCCCGCCTGCGCCGTGGTGCTCGTCCTGCTCGTGTCGATCCGGCGCTCCAAGGGATCGCAGCTCCGCGACGCGGCGCCCGGCAACGGCGCTGCGGCGCGCGACCCCGCCCCCACTCCTCGTGACGACGGCCTCGCACGCGCCGAGGTCCTCGCGCGCGACGGACATCTCGCGGCAGCGCTGCGTGTGCTCCTCGCCGCAGCGATCGAGGCGGTCGGGAACCTCGGCGGGGCCCAGGTGCCACGGTCGATGACGGCTCGCGAACTCGCGCGGCACGGCGCGCTTCGCAGCGAGGCCCGTGGGGCGTTCGCCACGCTCGTCGACGCCGTCGAACGCTCGCTCTTCGCGGGTCGCGCCGCGTGCGCCGAGGACTTCGCGCGCAGCGTCGCGGCCTATCTCGCGCTCTGCCGCGCGGCGGGCCAGGACGAGACATGAGCGTCGAACGGACGACGCGCCGCCTGACGATCGGCCTCGCCCTCGCCGGCGCGGGCTCGCTCCTGCTCGGCTTCGTCCTCGCGATCTTCGGCGATCCCGCGGTGCCGTCGCGCTCGGCAGGGAACGACTCCTTCAGCCGCTCGGCGCTCGGTCATCACCTCGCCCTCGAGTTGTTCCGCGCGGGCGGCGGGCGCGTGATCGTCGGCCGCTGGAAGAGCCCCGAGCTCGCGCGCCGTCACGATGCGCCGATGCTGCTCATCGAACCGGAACTCGAACCCACGCGCCTGACCGCGTTGCTCGAGGAAGCGGATTCCGCGATGCTCGTCCTGCCCAAGCGCCGCGGCACCGCCTTCGACGACGCGGGACACGTGCGCGCGGCGCGCCAGCTGTCGCACGACGAGGTCGAAGCCCTGCTCGTCGCCGCGGTCCCCGGCGCGGCGCTCGCGCGCGGCGCCACGTTGTCGATCACCGTGCCCGGCCGGAGCGCGACCATCAAGCCGCAGATCGACCGGCTCCAGACCGTCAGCGCGACCGGGATGGAAGCATTGCTGGGCCCACCCGGCGCCATCCTGTTCGGCCGCACCGAGTTCGACGACGGCCGCGAGCTGTTCGTCCTCGCCGATCCCGATCTGCTCGCGACCTTCGGCCTCGTGCGCGGCGCAAACGCCGAGCTCGCACTCGCGGCGCTCTTCGAGGCCGCCGGCAGCTCGGGCACGCTGCGCGTCGACGAGACCTGCCACGGTCACGCCGTCGAGCCGAGCATCTGGCGCGTGCTCGGCCGCCCGCCGCTCGTGCTCGCGCTCGGCCACGCCCTGGCCCTGCTCGCGGTGCTGTTGTGGTCGGCGACGCGGCGCCTGGGAGCCGTCGCCCCGAGCGCGCCGGCGCTCGCGCCCGGACGCATGACGCTCGTCGCGACCGGCGCCGAGCTCCTGCTGCTCGCGGGTCGCTCGGGCACCGTTCTGCTGCATTACCTGCGCCATGCGGAGCAGGACGTCGCGGGCACGCACGGTGCGGTGGCCGACGACGAGCCGCGCCTGCGCGAACGGCTCGAGCGCATCGCCGCGCGCCGCCGGCTCGGCCGCTCGCACGCCGAGCTCGTCGCGGCGGTGCGCACGGCGAGCGCGGATCCGCAGGCATCCCCGATCAGGCTGCTGCACGCCGCACGCCTGGTCCACCGTTGGCGTACGGAGATGTTGCATGGAACTCGCTGAGATCAAGGACCGCACCGACCAACTGCGCGCTGCCATCGCGCACGCCGTCGTCGGACAGGAGCACGCGGTCGAGATGCTGCTCGTCACGCTGCTCGCCGACGGACACGCGCTGCTCGAGGGCATGCCCGGCACCGCCAAGACCCTGCTGGCGCGCACGTTCGCCGCGGTGCTCGGCCTCTCCTTCCAGCGCGTCCAGTTCACGCCCGACCTGATGCCGGGCGACGTGCTCGGCACGAACCTCTTCGACTTCCAGTCGAACAGCTTCCATCTCACGCGCGGGCCGGTGTTCACCGACGTGCTGCTGGCCGACGAGATCAACCGCACGCCGCCGAAGACCCAGGCGGCGCTGCTACAGGCGATGCAGGAGCGCTGTGTCACGATCGATGGGGCGACCCATGCGCTCGGCGACGCCTTTCTCGTCGTCGCGACGCAGAACCCGATCGAACAGGAGGGCACCTATCCGCTGCCGGAGGCGCAGCTCGACCGCTTCCTCGTGAAGGTGCGCGTCGGCTATCCGACCCGCGAGCAGGAACTCGAACTGGCGCGTCGACACGGCCACCGTGCCGGCGTGCAGGACCTCGCGGCGCTCGGCGTCCGCGCGCTCGTCGACCGCGACTGGCTGCGCGACGCGCGGGCCGCGGTCGCCGCGCTGCGCCTCGCCGACGAGCTCGTGGAGTACGTCGTCGACCTCGTCCGTGCGACGCGCGAGCACGAGGCGCTGGCCCTCGGCGCATCCCCGCGCGCGATCGTGATGCTCTGCCTCGCGGCGCGGGCGCTCGCGGCACTGCGCGGCCGCGACTACGTCGTGCCCGACGACGTGCAGGAGCTCGCGCCGCCGGTGCTGGCGCACCGCGTCGTGCTGTCGCCGACCGCCGAGCTCGAGGGCGCCAGCGGCGACGCCGTCCTCGCCGAGGTCCTGCGCGCCGTGCCGGTGCCGCGCTGATGCACCCGACGAAGCGCTGCGCCTGGCTCGTCGCCGCGGGTCTGCCCCTCGCGCTCGCGCCCGCCGTCGTCGACGAACGCCTCGCGTGGCTCTGGGCCGCGGTCGCTGCGGCGACGGTTCTCTTCGCCGCTGCCGATGCGCTCCTGCTCCTGCCGCGCGCGCGGCTCGACTGTGCGGTCGAACTGCCCCGGGAACTCGTCCTCGGTCGTCCGGGTGCACTCGCGCTCCGCGTCCGCGCGCGGGGCCGGAGCCTGCGCGTCACGATCGTCGCCGACCTGGAGGAGCGGCTCGCGCCGCAGCCGGAGATCACGCTCGAGCTCGTCGGCGACACCGAGACCGTTGCCGCGATCCCGCTGCAGGCGACGCGGCGCGGTCTCGGTCTCGTCCGCCGACTCTGGCTGCGTTGGACCGGGCCCTTCGGTCTCGTCGCGTGCACCGCGCGGCAGGCGGTCGACGCGCGCGTGCCCGTCGTGCAGGACCTCGGCCCGGCGCGCGCCGTCGCGCTGCGCTTCTTCGGCTCGCGCGCGGCGAGCGTCGGGCTCAAGCCCGAGCGCTTCGCCGGGGAGGGCAGCGAGTTCGATTCCCTGCGCGCTTGGACCCCCGGACTCGATCCGCGCAGCGTCGATTGGAAGGCCTCGGCCCGTCACCGCCGCCTGGTCTGCCGCCGCTTCCGCGCGGAGCGCAATCATCAGTTGATCGTCGCCATCGACTGCGGTCACCAGATGGGCGAGCCGCTCGATGGCATCCCCCGCGTCGATCACGCGGTTCAGCGCGGTCTCGCGCTGGCATGGCTCGCCCTGCAGAGCGGCGACCGCGTCGGGCTGTTCGGGTTCGACGCCGAGCCGCGGAGCTTCGTGGAACCCCAGTCCGGTCCGCGTGCCTTCCCGGTCCTGCGCTCTGCCGCGGCGAACCTGGAGTACGGCGATGCCGAGACCAACTACGCGCTCGGCGTCCTGGCCCTCGGTGCGCGGCTGCGCCGCCGTTCGCTCGTCGTCGTGTTCACGGAGTTCATCGACTCGATCACGAGCGAGCTGATGCTCGACCACGTGGCGCGGCTCGCGCGGCGACACGTGGTGATCTTCGTCGCGCTGCGCGACCCGGCGCTCTACGCGATCGTGGCCAAGGCGCCGGCGCACGTCCTCGACGTGCATCGATCGGTGGTCGCGGCGAGCCTGCTGGCGGAACGCGAGGCCGTGCTCCTGCGCTTGCGCCGCGCCGGCGTGCACGTCGTCGACGCTCCGCCGGCGCAGGCGACCGCCCAGCTCCTCGATCGCTATCTCGACGTGAAGCGCAAGGAGCTCGTCGCATGACGACGCGCCGCCGCGAAACGCGGAGCGTCGCGTTCCGACGCGACCGGGAGGCCTCGTGGCGCCGGCTCGAGCGCGTGCTCGACACGGTCGAGTCGCGGGGCCTCACCGCACTGCCCGAGCGCGAACTGCTCGAGCTCCCCACGCTCCACCGCGCCGCGCTCTCCGCGCTGAGCGTCGCACGCGCGATCTCGCTGGATCGCGCCCTGCTGGCCTACCTGGAGTCGCTCGCGGCGCGGAGCCACGGCTTCGTGCACGGCGCGCGTGGCCGACCGCTTGCCGCGTTCGAGCGCTTCGTGCTCGTCGGCTTCCCCGCGGCCGTGCGCGAACACGCCTGGGCCGTCGCGCTCGCGGGCGGCGTGCTGCTGCTCGGGGTCCTCACCGGCTTCGCCGTCACGACCGCACAGCCGGAGTTCTACGACTCGTTCGTCCCGAGCGGGCTCGCGGCGGGCCGCGACTTCCACGCCACCGCCGAAGAACTCCGGGCGCCGCTCTACACGGAGCCGGAGTTCGCCAGTGCGCTGGCGCTCTTCGCATCGTTCCTGTTCCAGCACAACGCGCAGATCGCGATCCTCTGCTTCGCGCTCGGCGCCGCCGCCGGCGTCCCGGTCGTCTGGCTCCTCTTCACGAACGGACTCACGCTCGGCGCGATGGCGGCGCTGTACGCCTCGCACGGTCTCGGTGCGGAGTTCTGGGCCTGGATCCTCCCGCATGGCGTCCCCGAACTCCTGGCGATCGTCCTCTGCGGTGCCGCCGGGCTGCTGCAGGGTCAAGCCGTGCTGCTGCCCGGCCGATGCTCGCGCGCCGAGGCGCTGCGCCGCGTCGGCGCGCCGGCCGCGACGATCGTGCTCGGCAGCGTCGCGATGCTCGCCCTCGCCGCGCTGATCGAGGGCTTCTTCCGTCAGCTCGTCCATGCGGTCCCGATCCGCGCCGTGGTCGCCGGCGGGATGTCCGGCTTCTGGATCCTCTACTTCGGCTCCGCCGGCAGGAGCCCGAGGTGACCGTCAGCGCCGATCGCTTCGACGACGAATTGCGCGGTGGCACGCGCATCGAGCTGCCGACGCCCGAGGGCGTGCCGCTGGTGTTCGTCCTCGCCAGCGTCGGCGAGCGGGCCTACGCGTTCTCGATCGACTGCCTCTTCGCGGGATTGCCGATCCTGGCCATCGCGCTGTTCGCCGCGCTCGCGGTCGCCGCCGACGCGCAGTTCCTCTTCGCGCTGCTGCTCTTCGCGTTCTTCGTGCTCCGCAATGG
The DNA here is from genome assembly GCA_020848735.1 of Planctomycetota bacterium. Taxonomy (GTDB): domain Bacteria; phylum Planctomycetota; class UBA1135; order UBA1135; family UBA2386; genus JACRLW01. The sequence continues at coordinate 34,881 of JADLHO010000067.1, forward strand.
CTGGTTCCTCGGCCACGAACTGCGCTCCGGTCGCACCCCGGGCAAGCGCCGCACCGCGCTGCGCGTCGTCGACGCGCGGGGCGGGCCGTTGATGCCCTTGTCCGTCGTGGTGCGCAACCTCACGCGTGAGGTCGAGCTCTTCGTGCCGCTCATCCTCCTCGGCAATCCCGAGCATCTCACGGATCAGGGGCCGGGCCTCGTCCGCGCGCTCGCCGTGCTCTGGGTCGCCGGCTTCGCCGTGGTCCCGCTCCTCGATCCACGGCGCCGTCGCCTCGGCGACCTGCTCGCCGGGACGATCGTCGTGCGCGATCCCCGTCATGCCCTGCTGCCCGATCTCCTCGCCCGGGACGCCGACGCGCCGCGGCCCGAGCTCGCGCCGCGCTTCTCGCAGGAGCAGCTCGCCCATTACGGCATCTACGAGCTCCAGGTGCTCGAGGAGCTCCTGCGGAAGGAAGCCCGGCAGTCCGCGGTCCTCGACGCCGTGGCCGCGAAGGTCGCCGCCCGCATCGGCTGGCTCGGACCCTTGCCCGGCGGCGCGCGGGCCTTCCTCGCGGCGTTCTACGAAGCCCAACGCGGGCGCCTCGAACGCGACCTCACGCTCGGTCGCGCGCGCGTGATCAAGGCGGCGCGAAGCGCGCCGTCCGAGCGATAGCGCCGAAGAACCGCGGCCGCCCACCCTTCATTCGAAGACGCGCGCGATCTCCTCGGCATCGACGCCGTCGACGGCGAGGCGCAGCTCGTGATAGACGACCGCGGTCAAGCTCGCTTCGATCGAGGACAGGACCGCGACGGTGGCGGTCGTCCAGAGCCACTCGGGCAGATCGGGGAACGCGAGCCCGACGACACCGCCGACGGCCATCGCAATCAGCGCGCCGACGATCCGGAAGAGGAACAGGACCAGGAAGAGCTTCGCGCGGCTGCCGCGCGTCAGGTCCAGACTCCGCCGCAGCGCGGCGAAGATGCCGCAGCGCTCCACGACGACCGCCGGCACCGCGACGAAGAAGGCGAGCGTGACGAAGATCAGGATCGCGAGAGTCGCGAGCGTGACGCCCACGAAGAGGACCGGACCCGTGACCACGACTGCGACGAACAGCATCATCACGATCAGCGGCAGCCCGAGGATCAGCGCCAGCGTGAAGAGGACGCCCAGCGCTCGCGGCAGCCGCGCCAATCCCTGGCCAAGAGTGGCGAATGAGGCTCGCTGACCCCGGAGCTCGGCGAAGACCGCGCCGATCACGGGCGCCATGACGAAGAGGCCCGAGAGCTGCGTGAGCCAGTGATCGGCGCCTTCGACCCAGCGCGGCTGGGTCTCCGGGTCCCCATACACGGGATGCCCGGCGAGCCAGGCGGAGTAGCAGCCGTAGGGCACGAAGCAGACCAATCCGAGCAGCGTGAACGTGACGAGATTGTTCGCCCAGATCCGGAATGCCGTCCCCACGACCTTCCCGGCCGCCAGTCCCGATCCCGCCCGTCGGCGCGACTTCGTGAGGCTGCGGCGCTGCGGCACGGACTCGGCGCCGGGACTCGCAACCGGCTCAGGTGGATTCGCTTCGCTCATGTCGTGCTCCCCGGCAATGCAGACCGGCGGCCGCGGCGCGAAGGAGCGCCACCCGGCCCGGCTCGAGCGCGGGAGTGTAGCTGCGCTCGCCGGTCCGGCGCGAGCGCCGCCGCGCGCTCAATCCGGCAGACGCAGCGCCACGATCCCGAGATCGAGGTACTGCCCGCCGCGGGACTGCACGCAGCGCACCGCGATCACGTGCTCTCCTGGCGAAAGCCTGGCCCGCGCCGCGGCGCCGATCGGGTAGCGCTGGTAATCCACCGTGTAGCCGGCGGCACGCAGCGCGAGCGCGCCGTCGATCCAGACCTCGACATCCTCGTCGTGGTGGACGAGGAGGCGCAGGCGCTCGTCGGCGCGGTGATCCGCGGCGAGCGTGAAGCTGCGCCGGAGCCAGATCGCCGGGCCCTGCCAGGGGCTGCGCACGACCGCGCCCGGGGTGCCCGCCGTCCCGAAGCCCCCGACGCCGCGCGACCACGCCGCGTCGTCGAAGTCCGGTCGCTCCCAGCCCGCGGCCGGCTCGACGGTCGTAGAGCGCCACTCCTGGCCGCTCGCGATCGAGCTCGGCACGAGCTCCGTCACCACCGCGAGCGGCAGCGGCGCCCAGTCACCCGTTCCGCGCACGCCGCGCTCGAACCAGCGTTGCCAGACAGCCTCGTCGGCGAGGAAGCGCATGAAGAAACCGCCGACGACCGGTCGCGCGACGAAGCCGACCTGACGGCCCGACACCGTGTCATACCAGTCGCTCAGCGGCACGCGGTCGGGCGTGGTCTGGACCCAATCCCAGACCGGCGCGACGAGCGCGTCGAAGTCCGCGCGCTCGCCGCTCAGACAGGCCGACCAGAGGATCCAGTCGTTCTTCGTGAACGTGGCCCGCGAATCGAGCGGCAGCCCATAGCGGTTCTGGAGCCCGCGGTATGCGGCGACTTCGCGCGCGAAGAGCTCCGCGGGAAAGACCCCGAGCCCGAGGATCCGGTCCCAGACGAGGTTGTACTTCTGGCTCCAGGTCTGCGGCTTGTCGAAGGCGAGGCGGCTGCGCTCACCCTCGAGCGCGGACGCGACCCAGCGCGCGGCGAAGTCGAGCGCCACGCCGCGCCACCGCTCCGCCTCGTCGGGACGACCATCGAGAGCACAGAGCCGGCCGAATGCGGCCAGCGCGAGGGTCGCCTTCGCGGAGAGATTGACGTTGTGCGCGAGGTGCCCCGTGAAGTCGTCGGTGCAGAGCTGACGCTTCGGGTCGAAACCTTCGGCCTCGAGGTACGCGGCCCAGCGGGCCAGCGTGGGCCACCAGCGCTTCGCGAACCCGGCGTGACCTTCGCGCACGGCCACGGCCGTCACGAGGAGGAGCAGATCGGCCGACTCCTCCACCGGCATCTGATCGGTCGCGTCGCGCTCGCCACCGCCGTAGACCTGACCGGTCGCGTGCGGATAGGTGCCGAGGTCGTGCGGGGCGAACGGGAAGCGCCAGCGGGCCGAGCTGCCGTAATCGAGCGGCGGCACGAGCATCGCCTTCGCGAGGTCGGCGCCGAGCAGCAGGAAGAGCGGCGCCATCGGGTAGATCACGTCGACGGTCGCGATGCAGCCGTTGCTGAAGTTCTCCTTCGGGAAGAGCAGCGGACGACCGGCGCGGTCGGCGCAGAGCTGATTGCCGCCGAGCGCCTGGCGATAGGCGAGGGCGCAGAGCTGTGCATAGCGGGCACCGCCGAGCGCGGTCGCCGTCGCCAGCAGATCGCGGTCGAAGGCGAGGCAGCGCTCGGCGAGTCGCTCGAACTCGGCGGCGCCCGTGACCAGCAGCCGCTCCGCCGAGGCCTCGGGGTGGCGGCGCCAGTACGCGGGCAGGTCCTCGTCGAAGTACCGGATCGCCCGGACCTCGTCGTACGCGATCAGCATCGCGTGACGCGCCTCACCGAGCGCCGCGAGCTCGAGGACGGCCTGCGCGCGCAGCGCCTGGGTGCCGTCCACCGTCACCGCACCGGCGCCGGCGCGCTGCGCGAGCCACGCGTAGCCCCAGTCGATGCGCCGGTCGTCGCCGCGCGCACCCAGCACCGCCTGCTCCACGCTGCCCGCGACGGCGACGTCGAGCCCGAGAACCGTGGGCCGCGAGGTGACGACCGCCTGCTCCGGACGGTCGACACAGACCAGCGTCGAGAGCGAGAACTCGAGCTCGAGGCGGTGCGCGAGGCCGTCGCGACTCGTCGCGGTCCAGACGAGATAGCTCAGCGGACGGGAGAGCACGTCGAGATCCTCGGGCAGCGCCGGGGTCAGGAACTCCAGGTCGAGGGCGACCCGCGCCTCCTCGAAGTGGAAGCGCGTGCGCGTCGGCGTGATCGCCGTGGCCTGGCAATCCCAGGCGCGCAGTTCCTTCGGCTCCGCGCCGAGGAGTCGGCGGCGCTCGCCGTCGACCGCGACCGACGCGCGCAGCGGCTGGGGGCGGCCGGTCCAGTGGGTGGACTCGCCGTCCGCCGGCCGATCGTGCGGCAGCCAGATCGAGAAGTAGGGGTTGTGGACGAGCAGCGGGGTCGAGGGCGCGCGCAGCTCCGGTTGGCCCTGGGGAGCGAGGCAGAGCGCGGCGAGGCACGCGGCGAGGGTCATGCCCCCTCCAACCGGCCCGAACGCCCGCTCTTTCGGGAAGAGTCCCCCCTAGCCCTAGGGGAACTCGCTGGCCGCCCACCCCAAGCCCTCGTAGCCTCCCGCCCCATGATCCCCCACGACCCCGGCTCCAAGGTCCACCGCGTCTACCTCGTCGGCTCCCATGCCACCGGGAAGACGACGCTCGCCCGCTGGGTCCGCGACCGCTACGGGCTGCCGATGATCGCCGAGGTCGCGCGGGGAGTGCTCGCCGAGATGGAGGCGAAGCTCGAGGGGCTGCGCACCGACATCGACCTGGTGAACCGCTACCAGGCCGAGGTCTTCGTGCGGCAGGTCGAGGCGGAGCAGCGCGTCGCGGGCTCCTTCGTCAGCGACCGCGCGTTCTGCAACCTCGCGTATGCCGCGCACCACTCGACGATCCTCGCCGAGGTCTTCCGCGACCCGCGCTTCGCCGCCTACATGGACTCGGTCCGCACGGGCATCGTCTTCTTCCTGCGCCCCCACAAGGAACTCGTCACCGACGACGGTGTGCGGGCGGGGCTCGCCTGGGAAGAGGTCGTGCGCATCGACGGCATGGTGAAGCTGCTGCTCGAGATGTTCGCCGTGCCCTACATCCCCGTGGAGTCGCTCTCGATGCAGGAGCGGGTGCGCGGCGTCGAGCGGGTGCTCGATCTCGCGGGACTGGTCCCGACGCACGAGCGCCGGCAGGTGCTGCCGGGTCACGTGGAGACGGGCGTGCGGCAGCCGCGCCACGCGCAGGGCAGTGGCCATGGCAATGGCAGTGGCAATGGCAATGGCAATGGGGTCGGTGAGCGCCAGCCGAGCCCACGCGTCAACTGAGGAATCGCGACGCGGTGAACGCGAGACCGCTGACGAGCAGCGTCGCGGCGACCGTCGCCAGCCATGGCCGTGCACCGGCATCGACGAGGGCGCGCAGCGAGATCTGCGCGCCGAGCGCCGCCATCGCGGTCGCCATCGCGAAGCGGCAGACGCCGTCGAGGATCGCCAGGACCGGCGCCGGCCACTCGAAGCTCGCGCGCAGGACCGCGGTCGCCGCGAAGCCGAGCACGAACCAGGGGATCGCAAGACGTCCGGCGCCTGCACCGCGGTGCCTCGCCACGACGCACGCGAGCAGGAGGCCGAGCGGGATCAGGAAGCCGACCCGCGCGAGCTTCACGACGCTGGCCACCGCACCCTGCGATTCACCCGCCGCGTAGCCCGCGGCGATCGCCTGGGCGACCTCGTGGACGGAACCACCGACCCAGAAACCGTACGCGGCGGGTTCCATCCCCGTGACGCGCGCGAGCAACGGGCACGCGAGCATCACGACGGTGCCGGCGAGCGTCACGAGCGCGACCGCGAGCGCGGCGTCGCGTTCGCGCGGACGGAGCACGGCGTCGACCGCGGCGACGGCCGCCGCGCCGCAGATCGCATGGCCGGCCGCGAGCAGCCACGCGAAGTCGGGGGCGAGGCGCAGGCGGCGGCAGAGCCAGTGCGTGCCGGCGATCGTCCCGACGACGACGGCGGCCAGCGCGAGGAGACCGCGCGCGCCGAGCGCCGCGAGCTCGTCGGTGCCGAGCCGGAAACCGAGCAGCACGATCGCACCGCGCAGCAGCGGCCGGCAGGCCCAGGCGAGGCCCACGCCCGCGGCGCGGGGCACGAGGCCGAGGGCTGCGGCGAGCCAGCCCGCGAGCAGCGCGAGGATCAGCGGGCTGACGACGAGGGCCGACCGCTCCGCGAGCCAGGCGGCGAGACTCGCGACGAGCGCGAGCGCGGCGGCGAGCAGGAGCCCCGGCGCGCGCCGCGGCGCGAGGCGCGGCGCCGGCGCGGAGGAGAGTTCGGTCGCCGGCCGGTCGCGGTCCATGTCCGGCACGCTAGGGAGTCCGGCTCGATTGCTCCAACCGAACGTTTCGATGAAGCTCATCGATCGGATCGATCGATGCTCACGCTCCGCCAACTCGAGATCTTCCTCGCCGTCGCGCGGCGCGAGCACGTGACCGCCGCCGCGCGCGACGTGCACCTCTCGCAGTCCGCGGTCAGCACCGCCCTGCGCGAACTGCAGACGACGCTCGGCGGTCCGCTCTTCGAGAAGGACGGTCGGCGCATCCGGCTCAATGACCGTGGCCGCCATCTCGTCGAGGAGGCGAGCGACCTCGTGCAGCGCGCCCAGGACCTCGTGCAGCACTTCGCCGGCGACGAGGCGATCGCCGGCAAGCTGCGCCTCGGCGCGAGCTCCACCATCGGCACCTATCTCCTGCCCGCGCTCGTCGGCGCCTTCGTCGCGGCGCACGCCGACGTGCAGGTCGACCTGGAGGTCGGCAACAGCGCCGAGGTCGCGCGACGGCTCCTGGCCCACGAGCTCGATGCGGGCTTCGTCGAGGGCCCCGTCCATCTGCCGCAGCTCGTCGCGACGCCGTGGCGCAAGGACCGGCTGGTCGTCTTCGTCACGCCGGACGACCCGCTCGCGCGTCGCCGCCGCCTTGCGCCCGCGGCGCTGCGCACCCTGCGCTTCGTGATGCGCGAATCCGGCTCGGGCACGCGCGAGGTCTTCGAGACCGCGCTCCGCGCCCATGGCGTCGCACCGACGCCACACCTCACCTTCGGACACTCGGAAGCCGTGAAGCAGGCGGTCCGCGGCGGGCTCGGCGTCGGCTGCCTCTCCGAGCTCACCGTGCGCCGCGAGCTCGACGCCGGCGAGTTCGTCGCCGTGAAGGTCGCGGGGCTCGCCCTCGAGCGGACGCTCTGGCGCATCGCGCGGCGCGGCGCGTATGCGAGCCGCCTCCTGCGCGCGTGCTTCGACGCGCTGCGCGGAGAGCTCGAGTGAGCCGCAGCACCCACCACGCACCACCCACCACGCACGCATGGACCTGCGACTCTCCCACGCCCGCGTGCGCCTGCCGCGCGCCGACGACGCCGCCGCGATCGCGCGTCACCTCGACGACCGCGCGATCGCGCGCAACCTGCTCGAGCCCATCCCGCTGCCCTACGGCGTCGACGACGCGCGGGCCCTCCTCGCCGCGCATCTCCACCGCGAACCGGTCGACCTCGTCGCGATCGAGGTCGAGGGCGAATGCGCGGGACTCGCGGAGCTGCGCACGCCGCCGCCGCCCCGCGCGCACGGGCTCGAGCTCTCGCTCTGGATCGGCCGGCGACACCACGGCAAGGGCATCGGCGGCGAGCTGGTCCCCCTGCTCGTGAACCACGCGTTCGCGCGCGACGCGACGCTGCGGCGCGTCGAGGCACAGGTCCTCGGCTGGAACGACGCGGCGATCCGCCTGCTCACGCGTTGCGGCTTCTCGCGCGAGGCGCGTCTGCGCGACGCGGTGGACCGGGACGGCGAGGTCTGCGATCTGCTCGTCTTCGGCATGCTGCGGAGCGAGGCCGCCGCGCGCTGCGCGAACTTCCGCTGCTGAGCGCGCTGCTCCTCCTCACGCGCCCGGGAGTTCGGGGACTCGGGGACTCAGGGACTCAGGGACTCAGGGACTCAGGGACTCAGGGACTCGGGGACTCGGGGACTCACGAGTTCACGAGGAACTGCGCGACCTCGGCGAAGAACGCGCCGACCTCGCTGCGCACGCGCGCATCGAAGCCCACCTCGTCCATCGCCGAGTGCATCAACTGGAGCCAGCGGTCGCGCGCGGCGGCGTCGACCCGGAACGGCGCGTGCCGCATGCGCAGGCGCGGGTGTCCGCGCTGACGCGAGTACTCGTTGTCGCCGCCGAACCGCTGCACCAGGAAGCCCGCGAGGCGCGCTTCGGCCCCCGCGAGATCGTGCGGCGGGTACATCGGCCCGAGCAGCGGATCCTGCGGGATGCGGCGATAGAAGGCCGCGACGAGCTCGCGGATCCTCGCCTCGCCGATCGTCGGAACGACATGCGCGACGGGATCCGGGCGCGGGTTGGAGCGATCTTCGGTCACGCCGCCGAGCGTAGGCGGCGCGGGACTCAAACCAAGCTCGGCTCCACCGCTCTCGACGCCGGCTCCGCGGGCTGCGGCGCCATCAATCCGACGCGATCGATGCCGCACGCGACCGCCCGCGCGCGGTAGGCCTCGGCGTCGAGGCGGCCGGCGACGAACTCGTGGAGCCAGGTCACCAGCTCCACCCCGTGCGCGCCGCGCCGCGCGGTCATCGGCTCGCCCGGCTCCGTCTCGAACGCGAAGCCGGCATCGACGAGGGCCGCGAAGCCGGCCTGTCCGAGCGCGGTCGCGGCGATCTCCTCCGCGCTCTCGCCCTGTCCCGGCGGCGGGGACTCGACCCCCAACGCCTCGAGGATGCGGGGCACGGCCGAGTTCTGCGGCTCGAAGAGCTGCGGCAGATCGGCGAGTGAGACCGGAGCGCAGCGCTCGCGCGGCAACGCGTCGCGCACCGCGCGGAAGCGCGGCAGCAGGAGTTCGCGCCCGACCGCCGCCCACGCGATCGTGCCGAGCAACCGGAGCTGCGCGTCGCCGGTCGCCGCCTCGAGGAGCGCGAGCTCGAGCCGCGGGGGATCGTCGAGCAGCACGCTGGCCGGACGCGCATCGGCCGCACGGCCCGCGGGTTCGGTGAAGCCGCCCGCCTCGATCGCACGGACGCGGACGCCGAGCGGCGGATGCGTGTCGTCCTCGATCGCCATCGGCCGCTGCATCTCCTGCGCGACGTAGCGCGCGAGCTGGGCCTTCACCCCGGCGCTCGAGAGGAAGGTCGCGAAGCCGAGCAGCAGCGGCGGGCGGCGACCCGCGTCGAGGACCGGCAGGAACTCCGTGTGGAGGTACTGCTGGAAGGCCGGCACGAGTTCCGCCGCTGCACGCAGGGCCTCGCACGACGCACGCGGACCGAGCAGACGCGCCGCCACCGCGTCGGCCGCGAGCTCCATGCGCCGGCTCAGGGCATCGGTCACGCGGACGTAGAGCCTGCCGAAGATGCGGAACGGCAGGGCGAAGAGGCTCCCCTCGGCGGCGAGCCGCTCGACCGTGCGCTCGAGGGACTCGCGCGTGCGGAAGGCCCAGCACGCGAGGCGCGAGTGCGCGCCGGCGAAGTGGCCGAACTCGTGCGCGAGCACGACCCGCAGCGCATCGACCGACAACCCGTGCGCGAAGGGCAGGCCGAGGTAGAGGACGCGCTTCTGGCCGAAGCCGAGCACGCCTCCGAAGTGCGTCACCCCGGCGTTCGCGTCCGCCGTGAGGTAGACCTCGTCCGGCAGCCGCTCGCCGAGCGAATGCGCGACCTCGTGCACGAGCCGGAACAGGCGCTCCTGCTGCGTCGCGTCGACCGGCGGTCCCGGCGGGAAGAACGGTTCGTGCCGTGGCCGTGCCGCGGCGAGGAACGCGAGACCGAGCGGCACGCAGAAGGCGATGAGGGTGCTGCGTTGACCCGCGACCTCGAGCTCGGCGTGGAACGGCCACAGGATCAGCGCGAGGCCGACACCGAGCACGACGGCGTAGAACGCGATCACGAGCGCCAGCGCGGCCAACGCGTGCCGCGCGAGACTCGACCGATCATGGGCAGGGATCTCGCGTGGGTCGGGCATACGGGGCTCCGGCGCTGGGCCGCATCGTCCATCGACGACGACGGCGACCGAGACCCAGCCCCAACGCGACGCTCCGGTGGGATCGCCCCCTGGCGCGCCGCGGCGCGGGCTACAGATGCTCGGCCAGCTCCGCGAGCGCGCGGTGCAGCATCACGCGAACCGCGCCTTCCGACTTGCCGAGTTCCTTGCCGATCTGCGCGTGCGAGAGCCCCATCAACCGCGCCATGAGCACGACCTCCTGCTTCTCGGGCGCGAGCTGGCCGAAGGCCCCCTCGACCCGTTCGAGCTCCTCGCGCGCGATGGCCTGCTCGCTCGGCGAGTAGATCGCGCGGTAGCCGGCGAGCGCCTCGTCGTCCTCGCCGTGCGCGTCGATCGCCGCCTCGTGCTTCGCGTGCCGCTTGTCGGCGTTCCAGTGCTCGCAGCGGTCGGCGATCTTGCGCATGGCGGTGGTGAAGAGCCACTTGCGGAACTCCGGCTCGCCGCCGAAGCGGAAGCGCGCCGCGTTCTCCAGCACGTCGCGGCACACCGACTGCGCGAGATCGGAGCACGACTCCTTCGCGAGCAGCATCGCGCCGGCCTTCAGGCGCACGAAGGCGCGGAGTGCCGGGAGATGCTGCGCGAGCAGGGTCTCCACCGCCGCGGCATCGCCCTGCGAGGCGCGTTGGAGCAGTCCGGGAAGGTCTTCCGTCATCGCGGGCAAGGTAGCATTCCGACGCGCGCTCGCGAGGTGTCTGCGCAGCGCCGAGATCCACGCCGTGCCCGCACCGAACGAGCCGCAAGAGCCCCGCGAACCCGACGCCAAGGACCGATCCGAGCAGCTCCGCCGCCTGCTCGAGGCCTGCATCGAGCGGATCGCGCTCGACGGTCCCGGCGCGGAAGACGCCGTGCTGGCGCAGCATCCGGAGGATGCGCGGCTCGTGCGCGAGCGTCTCGCCAAGCTGCGGCAGGCGGGCTTGCTCGACACCGCCGGTTCGACGACCGACGGCATCCCCCAGCGCCTCGGGGAGTTCCGGCTCATCCGTCGCCTCGGTGCCGGCGGCATGGGCGTCGTGTACCTCGCGGAGCAGGAGTCGCTGCGGCGCGAGGTCGCGCTGAAGCTCGTGCGTCCCGAGCAGCTCCTGTTCCCCGGCGCAAGGGAGCGCTTCCGGCGAGAGGTCGAGACGATCGCGCGATTGTCCGATCCCGGGATCGTCCCCATCTACCAGGTCGGCGAGGACCAGGGCGTCCCGTTCTTCGCGATGGCGGTCGTGCCCGGCCTCACGCTCGCGGAGCTGCTGCACGAACTCCAGGAGCTGCCCGACACCGCGCTCGAGGGGCGCAGCGCGGCCACGGCCATCGCGGCGCGGCGCGGCGAGAACCTGCCCGAACGCCTGCCCGAGCTGTTCCTGGGCAGCTGGTCGCAGTTCGCGGCGCGGCTCGTGCGCGCGATGGCGGACGCGGTGGCACATGCCCATGAGCGCGGCGTCGTGCATCGCGACCTCAAGCCCTCGAACGCGATGGTCACGCTGGATGGGCGCGTCGTGCTCCTCGACTTCGGCCTCGCGGCCGCGCAGGGCACCGAGCGCATCACGCGCAGCGGCGCCGCGATCGGCACGCTGCACTACATGGCTCCGGAACAGCTCGCCGGTGCTGCGGTCGACGAGCGCACCGACGTGCACGCGCTCGGCGTGACCCTCCACGAGCTCCTCGCGCGCAGGCCGGCCTTCGACGGCGAGACCGCCGAAAGCGTGCGCAGCGCGATCCTCGCCGGTGCGGCGCCGGCGATCCGCACGATCAACCGCAGCGTGCCGCGCGATCTCGAGACCATCTGCCGCCGCGCGATGGACCTCGAACCCGCGCGGCGCTATCCGACGGCCGACGCACTCGCGGCCGATCTCCAGCGCTTCCTCGAGCATCGCCCCATCGAGGCGCGGCGCGCGGGACCGTGGCTGCGCACGCGGCGCTGGATGCGGCGCCACCCGGCGATCGCCGCGGCGCTCGCCTCGGTGCCGCTGCTCGCCCTCACCGCGGCGGTCGTCGTCGATCGCGTGCGCCTCGAGTTCTCGAGCGAGCTCGTCACCGCGCGCCGGGAGTCGGCGCGCGTCGAATCGCTGGCGGAGTCGACCCTGCGCAATGCGCTCGCCGCGATCGACCGGCTGCGCGCGCACGGCCGCGCCCCGGTGCTCGCGCGCACGCCGGGGCTCGACGACCTGCGTCGCCAGCAGCTCGAGGAGGCGGTCGCGCTGCTGCACAGCCTGCGCGAGCAGCACGAGGATCGCCGCGACATCCGCCGCGGCTACGCCGCCGGCCTGAGCGAACTGGCCCAGCTCTGTCGCGTGCTCGGCGAGTCCGGGCGCGCGGGCAGCCTGCTCGACGCCGCCGAGCGGGAGCTGAGCGCGCTGCTCGCGATCGAGCCGAGCGACGGACTCGTCGCGGAGCTGGCCGCCGTGCAGGTCGTGCGCGGCACCGTGCGTCGCGAACTCGGCCGGCTCGACGAAGCCCGCGCCGCGTGGACCGCCGCGATCGCGGCACTCGAACCGCTCGCGGCCGCACCGGGAGCCTCGCCCGAGCTGCTCCAGACCCTCTCCGCCGCGCTCGGCAACCGCGGCGTCGCGGCGCATGCAGAGCGTGAGCTCGCGGCGGCCGAGGCCGATCTCCGCCGCGCGCTCGCCATCGACGAGCGGGTCCTTTCGGTCAAGGAGCCCGACGGCCTCCGGCTCGGGCAGCTCCGCATCCGCGCCAATCTCTGCACGCTGCTCCTCGCGCAAGGCCGCGCCGCCGACGCACTGGTCGCGGCGAACGAGCTCATCGACGCCGCCACCCGCCTGCACGATGCCGACCCCGGCAATCCCGAGCTGCGCCGCGAACTCGCCCGCGCGCGCGCGGCGTTCGCCAAGGTGCTGGGCGCGCTCGGCCGGAACGACGAGGCCGAGCGCGAGATCGCGGCCTCGCTCGCGCTCTTCGCCCGCCTCAGCAGCGAGTTCGCCGACCGGGTCGAGTACTGCTGGGAACACGACATGGCGGAGTTCGCCGCCGCCCGCACCGCATTGGAGCGCGGCGACGAGGCCGCCGCCGAAGCGCACCTGCGCCGCGCCGTCTCGCTCCACGAGTCCTTCCTCGAGCGGGCGCCCGCGCGCGCCGAGACCCGACGTGAACTCGCGACGATGCTCGGCATGCTCGCCGACCTGCGCGAGCGCGCGCCCGACGGAATCGCCGAGGCCGAGGCGCTCCTCGCGCGCGCGCTCCAGCTCTACGAGGCCCTGCTCGCCTCGCCGCAGACCGAGGCGATCGACCGCGTGCAGCACGCGCTCGTCCTCTACAACCGCGCCGTGTCGCGGCGCCGGCGCGCCGAGTTCGCCGGCATGCGCGAGGACTGCGCCGCGTGTGCGCCCGTCCTCGCGGAACTCTGGCGCGCCGCCGGCGCGGCGGAGAACGCGCCCTTCGCACCGCAGCCGACGACCGTGTTCCAGGCGCACCGCATGCTCGCGGAAGGACACGCGGAGGCGAACGACCCCGCCGCCGCCGTGGCCGCGCTCGCCGCGCTCGTGGAACTCGGACTCGTCACCCGCGAACAGCTCGTGGCCCTGGGCGATGCGCTCCATCTCGCGACGCGAAGGGACTTCGAATCCCTGCTGTCGCACAAGGACCTGCGCGAGTGATGCCGCCGCACGAGCGCGCCGTTGCGCGCGCACGCGCGACGCGGTCTCCTCCGCGCCTCTGAGCTCATCCCGACAGACCCCGTCGACCCTCTGGTCCGCACCGGACGGGCCGCCGCTGCCTCCGGACGCGATCCCGCTCGTGCGCCGCGAGGTCGACCACGGCGCCGTCTCGCCCAAGGTCGCCGAACGCAGGTTCCCCGACCCCATCGAACAACGGACCCGCTGGGCGGCCGCCGAGGCGATCCTGCTGCCGGGGCTCGTGCAGGACCTGGTCCTCGCGCAGCGCCGCGCGATCACCGCGACCCTGCGCATGTTCGATCGCCTGCGCGAGGAGGGCGAGTTCCTCGACGAACTCGATGCGCGTCTCGCCGACGACGAGTTCTTCCGCTACGCGGGCAGCACCGTCGACCGCAGCGACGAACGTGAGATCGAGCGGGTCTTCATCGACGTGCCCGGCGAGAGCACGCGCGGCGACGAGCCCAAGCGCCGGCGCATCAAGGACCTCACGGTGCGGCTCTCGTGGATCGCGCACGACGAGCGGGACGCCTCGCTGCGCATCCGCTTCTCCTTCGGCCACGACGCCACGCGCGACTGGCTCGAACCCGATCTCCGCGCGGCGTGGTCGGATCGCCTCGGTGCGGTCACGTTCGAGGAGCACGCGGCCCTGCGCGCCGCTCTCGCGCGCCACGACGTTCCCGGCGCGCTCCTCGCCGCGCCGCACCGCCTCTCCGAGCTGATCGTCTACAACAATGCGCCGGGGGGCGGCGCGGTGTTCCATCACGACGCCGATCCCGGCCAGCGCGGGGTCGTCTATGCGCAGCTCGACGGTCGCACCGTCTGGCTCGCGCTCCCGCGGCGCGCGCTCGCCGAGCTCGCGGCCGCGCATTCGGCGTTCCCCGCGGACGAGGTCTTCGCGCGCATGCTCGCACACGACGATCGCGCGATCTGGGAGCTGCTCAACGTCACGCCGGCGCTCACGGGCGCGATCGCCGCGCAGGGCGCGCTCTTCGTGCTCGAACCCGGCGACGTGCTGCTCCTGCCGAGCCACGACGAGGAGCGCTGTTGCTGGCACTCGGTGTTCGGCGTCGGCCGCGCTCCGAGCCTCGCCCACAGCCTCGCGATCTTCGACGCGCTGCCGGACACGCTGCGCGACCCGCGGCTCGAGTCCGCGTGATCGCCGGGCGCCCGGCGTCGCTCACCGGCGCGCCTGCTCCGCGCCGTCCGGTCCGAGGATGCGAGGCTCACCGAGGTCCGGTTGCGGATGCATCGCATAGCTCTGCGGGTCGTCGCGCCCGAGGTCCTTGCGGAACACGCTGCGCGTCGTCGTCCAGGTGCCGTCGGCGTGCACGTACCAATCCGCGTCCTGCATGCGGTCGACGCGCACGACCCGCGCATAGGGACGCTCGGGGTTCCATGAGGACTTGGGGGCTCCGCGCACGCCATTGAGGGCCGGCAGCCAGGAGCCGTCGGGCATCTCGACGTAGCGCGGGCGATCCTCCGCCGAGGGTGCCGTGCGGAGCATGCCGAACTCGGGACCGGCGGAAGTCGCCGCGGCGCTCGGCGGAGAACCGATCCGCGCCTCGGCCGCGCCTCCGCCCGACTCGACTCGCGCATTCCGGTCCTCGGGCGTCGGCAGGGGCGACGTGTCGTCGTCTTGTCCGCCCCGCGCGAGGAACCACGCGAACGCCGCGATCGCGGCGACGAGAACGAACACGAGGATCAGTTTCATGAGCGACTTGCACCCGGCAACGCGTGGACTCCGACAGTCCCACGCCGCGGCGTGCGCGAAGCCTAGCGAGAGCGCGCCGCTCGAGCGCGGCGGGATTGGATCGCTCCGGATGCGTCCTGCCGCTCCGGTCGATGCGGCAGCGAGTATGGGCCGCGCACCTGCAACCCGCAATTCGTCGAGAAGCGAGCCCTGGGCCCTTGCCGAATCCGCCGCAGCCACCGACCCTGCGTTCATTGCGGCGCTGACCCGTCCACCTTGGCGCGTCGCACTCACCATCTCGACGATCACCATGAACACCAAGTCCGTACTCGCCAGTCTCGCATTGGCACTCCCTGCTCTCGCCCAGAACGACATGGGCATCGAGGTCGGCGGCGGCGCCACGACCTGGATCACCCGTACCTCGACCACCGCGCAGAGCGCCTGCGTCAGCCGCTACGACCTCTCCGACTACGCCGCGATGGGCTTCAATGCCAGCACCCCCGGCGTGCACGTCACCGGCGTCTCCTGCTACTTCTACGACTTCGAGAACGCCGGCACCGAGAGCTTCACGATGGTGATGGCCGCCGGTGCTCCCGCCGCGAACGTTCCGACCTGGAGCAGCATGGTGACCGTCAGCGCGGCGATCACCGCTCCGACCGCGCCCGGCGGCTTCGAGGTGCGCGTCAACTTCGCCGGCCCGGTGGTGGTCACCGGCAGCGACGTGTATGTCGGCTGCGACATCGCCGCCCGTCCCGTGACCGAGACGAACGGGCTCTGGTTCTACACCGTGCGCGGCACGAACAACACGCCCTGCGACCTCGGCGGCCCGGCGCTCGACATCAGCACGACCACGGCCGACACCTACACGCACGGCACGCTGGACTACGCGACCAATCTGCAGTTCGCGAAGCGTTACCTGCTCTGCGACCTCAACGTGCTCGGCGCCGGCGGCATGGCCACGACGATCACGAACCAGACCACGATGACGAGCAGCGCGACGCCCCCCGGCATCGCGGGCTTCTACTCCGGTCTCCACCCGGACGTGAACGGCTTCAACGTCGGCCGCGTCGACAACCCGGGCTACCGCTACGTCGACAGCACGATGGCGACGATGCCGGTGCTCTTCTTCATCAGCTTCACCGGCTTCAACCCGACGCCGATCCCGCTCTCCTTCGTGTTCCCGGGCTCGACGGGCTCGTGGTGTCTCAACGACGGCGTCTTCCTCGGCACGGTCGCCGCGGACGTCAATGGCGTGGCCTTCCTGAACCTCGCGCTCGACGCCGCGGCCCGCGCCGCGATGGGCGGCAGCGGTCTCGCCGCGCAGATGTACGCCGTCGGCTTCGACGGCACGCGCCTCTCCGGCGCGCCCTGCGCGAACGTCGTCTACTGAGCTGCGGGTCGCCCGCGACTGCGGGGCGGACTCCGAAATCGCGAGACGGATCGGCGCGCGTCGTGCGCGGGCTCCGGAGAAGGGTGCCGCGGCGAGGCCGCGGCACCCGCCCCGAGATGCCCGCCATGCGCAACACCCGCTCACTCACCCGACTCCGTCCGATCGCCCTCGCCGTCATCCTCGGTTCCTGGGCACAGGCCCAGAACGACATGGGAATCGAGACCGGAGGTCTCGATTCCAACATCGTCGCCGGTCGAGCCACCACGAGTCCCGCCGCCGTGGTCTCGCGTTGGGACCGCTCGGATTACCACGCGATCGGCTTCTCGTCCGCCGCGCCGGGAATGCACCTCGATGGCCTGAGCACCCACTTCTACGACCACGAGAACCCGGGCACGGAGAGCTTCCAGTTCGTCGCGTGTCAGGAGACGGGCAATACGAACCAACCCGACTGGTCGACCATGACCCTGCTCTCCGGGCCGATCGCGGCGCCGATCGGCGCCCCGACGCGGTTCTTCGAGGCGCGGGTGACCTTCGCGAGCCCCTACGTGTCGCTGCGCGACCTCTTCGTCGGCCACGACGCGCCGGCGATCCCCGCGACCGAGAGCTTCGGGCTCTGGTTCCGCTGCGTGTCAGGGCAGTTCGGCTACCCGACCTACGACTACGGTGGCCCGGCCTGGGATCCCTTCCGCGCGCACATGTACATCACGTCCAATTACGTCAACACGACGGGGATCTACCCATCGGGGTACTTCCTCTGCGATCCGATCGTGCGCGGTGCCGGTGGCATGGCCACCGCGATCACCAATCAGCTCGAGATGCCCTCGAGCGCCAATCCGCCGGGCATCGCCGGCTTCCATTCGGGGAACTACCCGGACGTCGACGGCCGCCGCTCGCCGGGTCGCCTCGACGATCCGGGCTACCGCTATGCGGACAGCTCGATGGCGGGCCAGCCGGTGCTCTTCTTCATCAGCTTCCATGGCTTCGCCGCGAACCCGCTGCCGCTGGACTCCGTCTTCCCCGGCTCGAGCGGTTCGTGGTGCATCCACGACGGCCTCTTCCTCGCCGCGGTGCCGGCGGACGGGGCCGGCGTGGCCTTCCTGAACCTCGCGCTCGATCCCGCGGCCCGCGCCGCGATGGGCGGCAGCGGGCTCGCCGCGCAGATGTACGCCGTCGGCTTCGACGGCGCGCGCCTCTCCGGCGCGCCCTGCGCGAACGTCGTCTACTGATCGAGCGGGGCCGGTGACGCACGTCGCCGGCGAGCGATGTCAGCGGACCGTGACGGACTGCGCGGTCCGGACGCTGCCATTGCCGCGCACGAGACTCGGTCCCTCTCCGAGCGTGTGGGTTGCGCCGCGCTCGACCGCCGCGTCGAGGCCGAGCGTCGCGGATTCGAAGAGCGTCGCGTCGAAGGCCCCGCCGAAGTCGGTCTCGAGCCCGCGGCGCTGCGTAGCGCCTCGCGTCACGAGTTCGACGCGCGCCGAGGCGCCGAGTCCGCCGAGCCGGCGGGAGCTGAGGCCGGCCGCGCTGACCCCGGCGAACCAGCGGCGCACGAAGGGGTTGGCCACCGCCGAGGACTGCGCGATCTCGACGTCGAAGTCGTGGATGCGCCAGCCGTCCTCGCCGCGGCGCAGGTGCACCGGCATGCCCGTGAGTCCGGGCGCGACCAGGGCGTGCAGGACTTCGCCGCTACCGCCGATCTTCGTCTCGAAGACCAGGTCGGCCTGCGTCGCCGCCTCGTCGACCAGACGCGCGACCGCCGCCCGCGCCGCCGCGACGTCGGCCGGCGCCCCGCGCACGACGAGCCAGGGACCGAGCTGCGAGATCAACAGGCGCGCGCGGTCGAGGTCGCCGATCGCGTCCTGCACCATCATCGCGAGCTCGTCGAACTGCAGGTCCGGCCGCCGCGAGCGAAGGCGCTCACCGCGACCCGCGCCGTACGCGGTGCCCGACCCATCGTCCTCGTCGCCGCCCATGTCGTCGCGCGTCTCGAGCCGGCCGGTCGCGAAGGCGACGGGGAGCACGGCGAGGTCCTCGCGCGCCGGGGCTGCCGGTGCGCGCCAGCGCGCGCTGATCTCGATCGCGGTGCGCAGGCCGAGCTTCTCGTCGCCGAGCGACCACGCGACGAGCGAGCCGCCGTCCTTGATGCGACCGGAGAACGCGGCGACGAAGCTGCGCAGGCGCGGGGCGTCTAGGGTGCCCTGCTGCTCGAGACCGGTCGAGACCTGCTCGCCGTCGTCGACGCGGATCGCATACGCGAGGTCGATCACGAGTCCGATGTCATCCCCCGCGGAGAACGCGAAGGGCAGGACGCCGGCGCGCAGTCCGGTCATGAGCTCGCTGATCCGTGGATCGGAGATGTCGGCCTTCTGCGCGACCTCGACGTCGTAGTCGAGCAGCACCGCGCGCACCGCGCGGTTCTCGACGCCGAGGGGGCGATGCACCGCGGTCGGCGTGCTCGAGGACCAGAGCGGCCGCAGTCCCGCGAGCTTGCGCAGCTCGCCCGGCCCGTAGCTGCCGCGCGGGTCCGCGATCTCGCCGTCGACGGCGTAGACCGTGACATCGATCTGCAGCGGTCGCGCGACGATCCGCTCGAGCCAGCCGAGCAGACCGGCCGCCTTGCGCGTCATGTCCTCCGGCGCGCGGACGAAGATCGAGCCGCGCGTCGCGTTGAAGTCGATCGAGGACTGCGCGAGCTGCTCGTCGCCGATCTCGTCGCGCAGCAGGGCGACCAGGCGGTCGCCGCCGATCGTGCCGAAGCAGTCCTCCGCGAAGCCGACCGAGGAGTCCTCTCCCCGAACGCGCGCGAAGGAGCCCGGGAAGAGCGGCACGACGTCGAAGGGCATCACGAG
>JADLHO010000068.1 GCA_020848735.1 Planctomycetota bacterium
CCGAGGACGGCGTACGGGTCAGATCGCCCGCCGTGATCGCCTCGGCGACGTCCGCGAGGTCGCGGTTCTGCGCGCCGATGACGGGCGAGATGAACCAGTAGAAGATCCCGGCCGACATGCCGATCGAGAGCAGGAGGCCGAGGGCCAGCAGGAGCAGCCATCCTCCCGCCTGCGCCATCGCGGCGAGGCGGCTCCAGAAGACGAGGACGAGCGCGACGAAGCCGAGGAGCCCCACCGCGGTCGCCCAGCCGGCGGCCCGGTCGAGGATGTGGGCCTTCCTGGCCTCGGCGTCGCCGGTGTCCCGGAGTTTGGTGCCCGCTGCAGGGGCGGATCGATTGCTCAGATTCCCACTCACAGACGATGACCGCTCCAGTTGAACCGATCGGCTACGAGCCGTCGGCCGTCGAAGCACGCTGGCGCCAGCGTTGGGCCGAGCGCCGCACCCATGAAACGGACATCGCCGACGGCGAGCGTCCGTACTACGCGTTGATGATGTTCCCGTACCCCTCGGCAGAGGGATTGCACGTGGGGAACCTCTTCGCGTTCACCGGTTGTGATATCTATGCGCGATTCCAGCGCCTGCAAGGCCACACGGTCTTCGAGCCGCTCGGATACGACGCCTTCGGCATCCACTCGGAGAACTTCGCGCTGAAGGTCGGCAAGCACCCGATGGCGCTCATCCCGAGCAACATCGCGAACTTCCGGCGCCAGCTCGACCGCGCGGGCCTCATGGTGGACTGGTCGCGCTCCGTCGACACGACCGACCCCGCGTACTACAAGTGGACGCAGTGGGTCTTCCTGCAGCTCTACAAGCAGGGGCTCGCGTACAAGAAGGCCGCGGCGGTGAACTGGTGCCCGTCGTGCAAGACGGTGCTCGCCAACGAGCAGGTGGTCGACGGCAAGTGCGAGCGCTGCGGCACGGTGGTGGAGCAGCGCTTCCTCGAGCAGTGGTTCTTCCGCATCTCCGACTTCTCGGCGCGGCTGCTGGACAACCTCGAGAAGCTCGACTGGTCGGAGACGACGAAGCAGGCGCAGCGGAACTGGATCGGCCGCTCGGACGGCGCCCGGCTGCGCTTCCGCGTGGTGGACCCGCTCGCCGACGCCGGCAGCGCGGCCGTCTCGGTCACGACGGAGATGCGCGCCGACGAGCCGGAGATCGAGGTCTTCACCACGCGCCCCGACACGATCTTCGGCGCGACCTACCTCGTGCTCGCGCCCGAGCATCCGCTGGTGGGGCAGATCACCGCGGCGGACCAGCGCGCCGCGGTGGAGGCGTACCGCGCGCGCGCCGCGAAGCAGGACCTCGTGAGCCGCAAGACGACCAAGGAGAAGACGGGGGAGTTCACCGGCGCCTTCGCGGCGAACCCGGCGACGGGCGCGCTGATCCCCATCTGGGTCGCCGACTACGTGCTGATGGAGTACGGCACGGGCGCGATCATGGCGGTGCCGGGGCATGACGAGCGCGACTATGAGTTCGCGACGAAGTTCGGCCTGGAGATCGTGCGCGTGGTCGCGGGCGAGGGGCAGGATGCGCGCACGCCCTTCGCCGGCGAGGCGTACGTGGGCGATGGGCACCTGGTGAACTCCGGCCGCTTCGATGCGCTGCCGGTGGACCAGGCGAAGCGCGTGCTCACCGAGTGGCTCGAGGGCTTGAACGCGGGCAAGTCGGTGACGAACTACCGCCTGCACGACTGGTGCATCTCGCGGCAGCGCTACTGGGGGCCGCCGATCCCGGTGATCTACTGCGACGCGTGCGGCACGGTGCCGGTGCCGGAGTCGCAACTGCCGGTGGTGCTGCCCAACATCCCCGACTTCAAGCCGGACGATTCCGGCGTGTCGCCGCTCGCGCGCCACGAGGAGTGGTACCGCGTCGCCTGCCCCAGCTGCGGCAAGATGGGACGGCGCGAGACCGACGTGAGCGACACCTTCCTCGACAGCGCCTGGTACTTCCTGCGCTATCCGAGCGTGCCGCGCACCGACGTGCCGTTCGACCGCGCGATCACGAAGAAGTGGCTGCCCGTCACCACCTACATCGGTGGCAACGAGCATGCGGTGCTGCACCTGCTCTACTCGCGCTTCATCACCATGGTCCTGCACGACATGGGGATGCTCGACTTCGAGGAGCCGTTCACGCGCGTCCGCGCGCACGGGCTGATCATCCGCGAAGGCGCGAAGATGTCCAAGTCGAAGGGGAACGTCGTGAACCCCGACGAGTACATCGAGCAGTGGGGCGCCGACTCGTTCCGCACCTATCTCATGTTCCTCGGACCGTTCGAGGAGGGCGGCGACTTCCGCGACGCCGGCATCAGCGGCGTGAAGCGTTTCCTCGACCGGCTCTGGGCCTCGGTGCGCGACTGCACCACGGCGGGCGCCCCTGATCCCGAGGTCATGCGCAAGCTGCACGCGACCATCAGGAAGGTAGGCGAGGATGTGCCGGCCCTCAGCTACAACACGGCGATCGCCGCGATGATGGAGTACATGAACGCGCTGCGGAAGGGCGAGCGCACCTGCCATCGCGGCGAGGTCGAGCCGCTCGTCGTGCTCGTCTCGCCGTTCGCGCCGCATGTCGCGGCGGAGCTGTGGGAGATGCTCGGGCACGCCGAGAGCGTGTTCGACGCCCGCTGGCCGGCGTTCGACGCGTCGCTCCTCGTGAGCGACACGATCGAGCTCGTGGTGCAGGTGGGGGGCAAGACGCGCGGTAAGCTCGTCGTCGCGAAGGACATCACGCAGGACGCGGCGCTCGCGGCGGCCAAGGCCGATCCCGCCATCGGGAAGTTCATCACGGGGGAACCGAAGAAGGTGATCCTCGTGCCCGGACGCCTGCTGAACGTCGTCGTGTGAACGCGCCGGGGAGCGACCGCGAGGCGTTGACGGGCGCGCGGGGCACGCGCGAGGTCTCCATCCAGCGCGAGCTCGTCCTCTCGTTCACGCTCATCGTCGTCGCGCTCGCGGCGGCGCTCCTGCTGCTGGCGATGCTCGACCGCCGTCAGGCCCGCGAGGAGCTCTCGCGCACGCTGCTCGAGCAGGAGCAGGCGCGGGCCCACAGCGAGCTGCGCGAGCTCTTCGCGCCGGTCAAGCGCCAGCTCGCGATCGACTGGCGCGAGGTGCGAATCGGCCAGGTGCCGCGCTATGACGCGGCGGCGCATGTGCGCCACTTCCTGCCGCAGCTCGTCGAGCTGCCCAACGTGAGCTCGATGATGGTCGCCGACACCGCCGGCCACCAGCTGCTGCTCATGCGGTACGACTCCCTGGTCGTGCGCTCGCCGCTGCTCGAGGGCCTCACCGCACTCCCCGCGCCATCGCCCGACGGCGGGGAGTTCTTCACGCGCGACTTCCGGCCCGCGCTGCGAGGCGACCTGAGTCGCTGGCAGCTCTGGGACCTCGCGTCGCTGCAGCCGCGCGCCGCCTGGGAAGTGCGCCTTCCGGGGTACGATCCCAAGCAGCGCGACTGGTACGTGCAGGCGATGGCGCGCAACGCGCGCGGGCCGCGTGGGAGCGCGCCGAGCGATCCGCAAGCGGCGATCACGTGGTCCGATGTCTACACGCTGTTCACCACGCGCGAACCCGGCATCTCCGCCTCGTTCGCCGCGCGCGAGCCGGCGGGCGACCTGATTATCGTCTCGTACGACATCGTGCTCGACGAGTTGAGCCGGTACACCCGCGCGGAGCGACCCACCCCGAACGGACGCGTCTTCGTCGTCTCTGATTCAGGAAGGCTGATCGGCCTGCCGGGCGACGCGCGCTTCGACGACCGCGCGCAGCGCGCCGAGTTCACGCTCCTGCCGGTCGAGCGGCTCGGGCTGCCGCCGATGGACGCGTGGGCCGCGGCCTGGCGCGCGCGCGGCGACGAGGTCGCACTCACGCAGCCCATCGCCGTGGGCGACGACACCTGGTGGATCGGCTTCCGCGCCTTCGATCTCGCCCCCGGCCGCCGCTTCTGGATCGGCATCATCGCGCCGGAGTCCGACATCCGCGCGCGGACGGGACTCGAGGGGACCGGCATCGTCGCCGCGACGGTGATCGCGCTGCTCCTCGCGTTCTTCGTCGCGTCGCGCCTCGCACGCCGCGTCGCCGACCCGCTCGCGGTGCTCGCCGACCAGAGCGCACGCATCGCGCGCCTCGACCTCGCGCCCCAGCCCGCCCCCGCCTCGCGGCTCTGGGAAGTGCGCCGGCTCGGCGCCGCCATCGAGTCCATGCGCCGTGCGCTGCAGGAGAACCTCGCGGAGCGGGAGCGCGCGTCGGAGGCGCTCGCCGAGAGCAAGGCGCGACTGCTGCAGTCGCAGAAGCTCGACGCGGTCGGCCAGCTCGCGGGCGGCGTTGCGCACGACTTCAACAACCTGTTGACGGCCATCCGCGGCTACGCGACGCTCCTGCGCGAACGGCTGACCGCGGACCCCGAGGGGCTCGACGACCTCAACGAGATCGACGCCGCCGCGCAGCGCGCGTCCGATCTCACGCGCCAGCTGCTCGCCTTCTCGCGCCGCCAGCATGCCGAGCCGCGTGTGGTGGACGTCAACGCGGCGGTCACGAGTGCCACGCGCATGCTCGGGCGCCTCATGGGCGAGCACATCAAGCTGGAGACCGTGCTCGGCGACGGGCTCCCCGCGGTGCGGATCGACCCCGGCCAGCTGCACCAGGTGCTGGTGAACCTCGCGGTGAACGCGCGCGACGCGATGC
>JADLHO010000069.1 GCA_020848735.1 Planctomycetota bacterium
TCGAACATCGTTGCCTCTCAGGCCTGCACGGCGTCCCACCAGATCGGAGTCATCATGCGGAAGGCGAGCCAATCGCCGGCCGAACCGCCGCTGATCTCGAACTTGTACCGCGCGAGCTCCTCGAGCGCGGCGTTCGCGGTCGCGGCGCTCCCCGTTGCGGCGCCAGAGCGCCACTGAGCGGTGAAGGTGCCGACGTCGGTCCCGTTGATGTACACGGCGCCGTCGGTGAGTCCCGCATCCTCGCCGTCGCCTGCGTCCTCGGAGTTCTTCGTCCAGACGTAGACCTTCAGGGTCGGGCTGCCGGCTCGGGCGGCGATGTTCAGCGTTGCGTTGAGGTAATCGCCTCCGCGGGGCGACCACGGGCTGAAGACGGCGTATGTCGAGCCGGTTGCGATCAGGATCTGTGCGTCGAACATCGAACCTCGCTTGGGCTGGAACACGTCCTGCCCGCATGGGGATGGAGCCCCAGGTCTCCCGACCGCGGAGGAATTCCCTGGGTTGACGGTGCCGGGTCAGGGTCGAGTCTCGGCTCCTCGGCTCCTCGGCTCCTCGGCTCCTCGGCTTCTCGGCGACGCGCGATCGCCTTGGCTGCGCGCAAGAGGGCGCGTTCCGCGTGGGAGGAATCGGTTCCGAGCGCGTTGCAGAACTCGGCCCAGTCCCGGAGGCTCAGGGCTGTATGGATGGTGCGCTGGAAGTGCGGCGGGAGCTGGATCGCGAGCTTCAGCAGCTCCTGCCGCAATCCCTCAGCCGGCTCGTCGGCCGGCTCCTCGGCCGGCTCGTCTCGGGCACACGGCGCGACCAGGTTCGCGTCGTCATCTTCGAGTCCCCGGAGATGAGCGCGGCGCCTCGCATGCTCCGCGCACTCGCGACACGCGATCGTGAAGAGCCACGCCATGGGGTGGTGGGGCATCCCAGACTTCAGGACCTGATCCACGAGCTTGTCGTGGAGTCGATCACCCAGCTCCGCATGGAACTCCGCGCGCACGTGCGCAGCCCGCAGCACTCGGCGGATGAGCGATGCCGTGTCTGTGGAAAGCGACGGTTCTTCGCACCGACCGACCGGGTCGTGGCCCGAGACCGGCACAACGTTCGAGTCCTGCTCCTGCATCCCGAGTCCTTTTCCGACTTGGAGTCGTGAAACGCTCGCCGAGGGAGCGAACGTCCACGGGTTGGGGAGTAGGAATCCCGCGCGGATTTGTCAATGGGTCGACGATGTCCCCCGAGCACGTCGATGGCGGCGGAAGCTCCGGACGTCGCGGGTCGATCGAGGAGGGTCGCCGCTTGCCTGGCCTGCGGGTGAGGTGACCGCGATCGCTCTGGGGTGACCTTGCGCAAAGCGTGGCGCGGTTGACTCCTGCGTCGTGGGGCCAGGGGTTGCTCCGGCCAGGGGCCCAGACGACCTTGGATCGGCCCCGCAACGAAGCCGGGGCACGCGGGCCCGGCGCGCGCGAGCACGCCCCAGTTCGACGAAGCCCCGATCCGAACGCGCCCAGCCGCCGCGCTGAGACGGCCCGTCGAGCGGCGCATGGCGGCGCGCCGATCGGCGAGGGAGGAGATCGTCATGGGAAAGCACCGCCTCGCCGTCGCCGCAGGGCTCGCAGCCGTCCTCTCGGGCTGTGGCGATCCGCTCGTGGGGCGGAGCTTCGCGGACGAGGATGCGCTCCTCACGGCAGCCGGTGACTTCGTCGTCGTGGGGCGCTTCGACGCGGAGTTCCCGGCGACGGTGACGCGCTTGCAGGAGGCCTTCGATGGGATCGCCTTCCGGCACCGCGGCCAGCCGCACGACTACGCGCGTTGGGATGGCTGGGTCATGCGCGTGCTGCACGTCGAATGCCGCGGCAAGACGGGGGTCTTCGTGCTGCGCTCGAAGGAGAAGCGGGCCTCGCCCGACCCCATCGCGACGCCGCCGCGCTGACCGGGAGCGCGCACTCCACGCGGGCATCCGCCGGCGAGCGGGCTAAGGTCTCGTCCGCTTGTCGCGCCCGCTCCTCGCTCGCCTCCTGCTCGCCGCCGTCGCGACCGCGCTCGCGGTCGGCCTCGCGAGTCTCGTCCGCGAATTGCTCGGCGGGGCGCGGAGCACGATGACCGTCAGCGTCGATCCCGACGCGAGCCCGGAGACGACCTGGGACGGCAAGGAGGCGCTCGTCGTCGATCCGGTGGCGGGCTTCCGCCCGCGTCGGTCGAGCACGATCCGCATGCCGATGGCCGCTCTCGACGGCGTGGCTCCGGAAGAGATCGAGAAGCGCCGCGACGCACACGGCTTCCTGCGCCTCACCGAGCTCCCGCGTGAGCTCGAGCGGCCGAGCGTGCTCGTCGTCGGGGACAGCCACGTCGACGGCGTCGTGTCGACCGCAGAGAACTTCACGAGCCTGCTCGAGGCCGAGTCGGGTCGCGCGGTCCTGCCGGCGTGCCATGTGCTGAATGCGGGCTGCGGGCTCTACAGCCTCTGGCAATCGGCCCTGCGCGCGCGCGATCTCCTGCCGACGTATCGGCCCGCGGTGGTCGTCGTCGTCGTGTTCCTGGGCAATGACTTCCTCGATCTCGACAATCCGACCGTGCCGCATCTCGACGACGCATTGGTCGAGCAGGCCGCGGCCGCGCGCAATGCCCCGGAGACGACGAGCGCGCGCAAGCGCGAGATCGGCCTGCCCGCGCTCTTCGAGCAGCTCTTCTGGCAGGGTCTGAACCAGGCGCTCTATCTGCACCGCGATCCCGGCCGGATCGCGGTGCTCGCGCAGAAGTGCGGGTATGCCATCGAGCGCCTCGAGAGCGCTGCGGCCGAACAGTCCGCGCGCGTGCTCTGGGTGCTCTTGCCGTCGTTCGACCTCGTCTTCCCCGCGCGGGTGGAGGGATTCGGCGGGCTCGCGAAGGAGCTGGTGGCGGGCGGCGCACAGCGGCGCATGCGCGACGCCTTCGTCGCCGAGCTCGAGCGGCGTGCCGCCGTCTTCGTCGACCTGGAGCCCGCGTTCCGCGCCGACGGCCGGCTCGGCCTCTACGCGATCGACTTCCACGTCTTCCGCGACGGCCATCGGCTCATGGCGGACCAGCTCGCCGCGCCCATCGCCGAACGCCTGCGGCGATGAGCGACGAGCGCCTCGAGATCGCCGTGCCGGTCGCCGGCGAGGGCCTGCCCCTGGCGGAGTTCCTCGCGCGGCGTTTCGGCTACCGCGATCGGGAGCGCTGGGCGCGTGCGATCGGGCACGGCGAGGTCCGCGTCGATGGGCAATGCGTGGGGCCCTCCGCGATCCTGCGCGCCGGGCAATCGCTCGCGCTGACGCCGGCGGACCGCGACGTGGACGAGCCGCGCGTGACCGTGCTCTGGCAGGACGGCCATTACGTCGCCGTCGACAAGCCGCCCGAGTGCGTGTGCCATCGGCTCAGCGCCTTTCCTCGCCGCACCTTCGTGCGCGCGCTCGAGCGCGAGCTCGGTGGGGCGACGCGGCTCGAGTTCGCGCACCGTCTCGATCGCGGCACCAGCGGTGTCGTCGTGCTCGCGCGCAATCCCGCCGCGGTGGCCGCATTCCACCGCATGCTCGAACGACACGAGCTCAGGAAGAGCTACCTCGCCGTCGTGGAGGGCGTCGCCGACTTCGATCGCCTGACGGTCGACGAACCGATCGGACTGCATCCGCACGGCGTGGTCGCCGCACAGCGCGCGCTCGCCCGCGACGGCGCGCGCGACCCCCGGCCCGCGGTCACCGTGTTCGAACGCATCGCCTCCGACGGCGTGCGGACGCTCCTGCGCGCCTGGCCGCGCACGGGTCGCACGCACCAGATCCGCGTCCACCTCGCCGGGCTCGGCCTGCCCCTCGTCGGCGAGCTCCTCTACGGCGGAGACGCCGCGGCGTACCGCAGCTACGCGGAACGGCTCGCGCAGCGCGAGCTCGAGGAGCCCACCGCGGTCGCGCGTCACCTCCTGCACGCGGAGAGCCTCGAGTGTCTGCATCCGATCACGCGCGCCCCCCTGCACGTCGGCGCGCCCGCACCCGCCGATCTGCGCGCTTCGATCGCGTGTGCCATCGGATAAGGTCCCGCGCCGTGATCCGCCCGCTCGCCTGCCTCGCGCTCGCTGCATTGCCGCTCTGGACCTCGTGCACGCGCGACGGACCGGAGCCGCAGAGGACCGATCCCCTGCCCTCGGCGTCGACGCCGGGAGCCTGGACGGACGACGCCGAGCTCGCCTTCGCGAAGGCGCGCTGCGCGGAGTGCCACGGACCGAGTCGGACCACGCGCGGCACGATCGCGCTCGGCGGCGTCCATGGACCGGAGCGCCGCGTTCTCGCCCCGGACTGGCTCGCGGAGTTCCTGCCGACGCACGCGAAGCTCGACGCGGCGGAGACCGCGGCCCTGATCGAGGTGCTGACGCCCGCGGTCGCCGGGGAGACGTCGATCACGCGCGTGCCCGCGAGCGACTTCGCGCGCGGCGAGACGCTCTGGCGCGAGTCGGGCTGCGCGATCTGCCACGGCAAGGACGGCATCGCCGGCCTCTCCGCGAAGACCGACGTCGAGGGTGTCGCCGCCTACCTCCGCGAGCCGCGCGGTGTGACCTTCGCGCCGGACTCGCATCGCTTCCCCATCCGCGACGACGAGGCCCGCGCGCTGGCGGTCTGGCTCGTGCGCGATGCCGCGCAGGGCCAGCCCGCCGTGCGCGAACCCGGCCTGAAGGTCGAGTGCTTCGAGCTCGCCGTGCGCACGCCGGCGCTCCCCGAGCTCGCGGGGCTCGTGCCGTCGCGCACGGCGCGCGCGACGCGCATCGACGTCTCCGCGCGCACGCGCGACGACGAGTTCGCGCTGCGCTTCGCGGGTCATCTCGACGTGCCGCGCAGCGGCGATTGGCGCTTCACGCTCGGCTCCGACGATGCGTCGTGGCTCTGGATCGACGGCGAGCTCGTCATCCGCAACGACGCGATCGCTCCGCATCGCCGTCGCGAGGCGAGGCTCCGCCTCGAGGCGGGACTGCATCGCATCGAGCTCGTCTACACGGAGGCACGCGGCGGCGAGAGCCTCGAGCTGCTCTGGGAGGGTCCGGGGCAGCCGCAGGAGGAGATCGGCGCGCTCGCGCTCTGCGATGAGCTGGTCGAGCTGCGCGGTCCGGGTGGGCAACGCGTGGTCACGCCCGAGGCGGAACGCCGCGCGGGCGAGATCTACGTCGCGCGCGCCTGCGTGAACTGCCACGCGGGTCGCGTCTTCGGCCCGTCGGAGCGCCGCGCCAAGCCGTGGGGCGAGCTGCGCAAGGACTCCGACTGCGTCGCGGTCGCGATCCCTGCGGTCCTCCGCGAGAGGATCGCCGAGCCCCTGCCCGTGCGCCCGCCGCGCGAGGCGCTGGCCTTCGCGCTGCGGCGCGAGGGCTGCCTGGCCTGCCATGCGCACGCGGGTGCCGGCGGTCCGGATGCCGCGGCCCGCGCGCTGCTGGTCGAACGCGAGGACCTCGGCGAAGAAGGCCGCCTGCCGCCCGATCTCACGGCTGCGGGTGCGCGCCTGCGCGGCGAGTGGATCGAGAGCGTGCTCGCGACGACGGCGCGCGTGCGGCCGTACGTCGCGGTGAAGAAGCCCCTGCTCGGCGTGAACGAGGCCGCGGTCTGGGCCCGGCGCTTCGCGAGTGCGGCGGGTGCCGTGCCCGACCTCGAGGTGAAGGTCGACGACGCGACGGTCGCGGAAGGTCGTCGTCTCGCCGGAAGCGGTGGCTACGCGTGCATCGCCTGCCATCGCGTGGCCGGACGTCGCTCGCTCGGACCGCAGGGCATGGACCTCGCGGAGCAGTTCGGTCGCCTCCAGGCGCATGCGATGCGGTCCTGGTTGCTCGCACCGAACGCGCATCGCCCGGGCACGCGGATGCCGAGCTTCTTCCCCGCGGACACGCCGCAGGCCCGCGAGCAGATCGCCGCGCTGACGGCGTGGATGTCGCTCGGCGATGGCATGGCCCTGCCCGACGGCATCGTCACCGAGGCCGGCGCCTGGCGACTCGACGTCACCGATCGACCGCGGCTGCACGGCGCGTTCCTGAAGGGCCTGAGTGCGCGGTGCATCGCGGTCGCGACGCCCCAGCGCGTGAACTGGGCCTACGACCTCGCGCATGCGCGCTTCGCCTGGCTCTGGCGCGGCGAGTTCCTCGACACCTCGGGGACCTGGGATGGGCGCGCGGGCCGCGTGCTCGAACCGCTCGGCGAGGACTTCGTGCAGATGCCGGAGGCCCCCGGCTTCGTGCTCGAGAGCGGGGAGCCCGCGCCTTTGCGCGTCACCGGTTGGTCGCTCGATCCCGAGGGCCACCCGGTCTTCCATCTGAAGCTCGGCGAGATCGCGATCGACGATGCGCCGCGTCCGCGCCTGCAACCGGGCGGAGCGATCCTCGTGCGCCGCATCACCGCGCGTGGCGGAGCCGTGCGCGTGAACCTGCCGCCCGACAGCGGGCCTTTGCGCTCGGACCCGCCGTTCGCGACGGTCGTGCCCGACGGCCAGACGAAGGAGATCACGTACCGATGGTGAGCACGCTCCTCTTCGCCGCGGCGCTCTGCGTGCCGCAGGGCGAGTCCCCGTTCCGCATCGTCGACGTGCCGCAGCCGAAGGAGATCGTGCTCGAGGTCGGCGGGATCCTGCCGCGCGGCGACACGCTCTTCGTGTGCACGCGGCGCGGCGAGGTCTGGCGCATCGACGACGCCTATGGCGCATCCCCGCGCTACGTTCGCTGGGCCGAGGGGCTGCAGGAACCGCTCGGTCTGCTCGACGACGTCGACGGCAAGGCGATCCTCGTCTCGCAGCGCGGCGAGCTCTCGCGCATGAGCGACGACGACGGCGACGGGCGCATGGATCGCCTCGCGACCCTCGCCTCGGGCTGGCCGCTCTCGGGCAACTACCACGAGTACTGCTTCGGCCCCACGCGCACGCCCGATGGTGCCCTCTGGCTCACGCTGAACAAGCCCTTCGGCGACGAGCCGTTCGGTGTCGCGGACTGGCGCGGCTTCGCGATCCGCTGCACGCCCGACGGCGGTTTCGAGGCCGTCTGCGCCGGTCTGCGTTCACCCGCCGGTGTCGCGACGGCGCCCTGGGGCGAGGTCTTCTACACCGACAACCAGGGCGAATGGTGCCCGACGAGCAAGCTCGCGATGCTCGAACCCGGCAGCTTCCACGGCCATCCGCACGGCATCGAGTCGTGCAAGCTGCCGCAGAGCAAGGTCGCACATCCCGGGGAGATCGAGAGCGGTCTGCGCGAGGAGGACTTCGCGAAGCGTCACCCGAGCTATCGCCTGCCGGCGGTCTGGATCCCCTACGACCTGCTCGGGCGTTCGCCGTCGGGCTTCGTGTGGGACGAGAGCGGCCGCTTCGGTCCGTACCGCGGGTCGATCTTCGCGGGCGATCAGTACTCCTGCGAGGTGATGCGCCTGACGATCGAGAAGGTCGCGGGGCGCTGGCAGGGTGCCTGTTACCCCTTCGTCACCGGCCTGAAGTCGGGCATCACGCGGGTCGCGTGGGGCAGCGACGGCTCGCTGATCTGTGGTCTCACCGACCGCGGCTGGACGGCGACGGGCACCGCGCGGGACGGGCTGCAGAGGATCGTCTGGAACCGCGAGGCCTGGGACAGAGCACCGGTCTTCGACCTGCTCGAGGTCCGGGCGACGCCGCGCGGCTTCGCGCTGCAGTTCTCCGTGCCGGTCGACGCGGCGACGGCGCAGGCGAGCGCGCTGCGCGTCAAGCGCTGGACCTACGACCACCACAGCGAGTACGGCTGCAAGGAGCGCGGCACGCAGGAGCTCGCGGTCGAGGGCGTGACGCTCTCCGACGACGGTCTGCGGCTCGATCTCGTCGTGCCCGAGCGGCGGGCCGTGTGGGTGCACGAGCTGCGCATCGATGGGTTGCGCGCGCGCGACGGCGGGGCGAAGCCCTGGCATGAGGTCGCGTGGTACACGCTGAACGCGATCCCGGCGGGGGACTGAACGGGGCGGGCATTCCGCGGCAGCGGGTCCCCGCGCGAGGGTCGCGGGCCGCGGTTAGCATCCCGCCCGCCGCATGACCCCGTCCCTTCGTCGTCTCCGTGTCGGCGCGCTCTCGGTCGCGCTTCTGGCTCCGTTCGCAACCGCCCAGGACCTGCTCGACGATGCGGCCTGGAAGAAGGCGCTCGCCACCTACCAGGAGTGGGTGCAACGCCCCTCGCTCGAGAAGCGCACCAAGGGTCGTGAGACCTTCGCGCGCACTCTCGATCCGCGCGCGTTCGAGCTGCTGGTCAAGTCGTACAGCAAGCCCGAGGACCCGGTCGAGGCGAACCGTTATCTGATCGCGAGCATCGTCATGCGCGCGTTCCGCAGTCACGCCGACCAGACCGCGCTCGCGGCGTGGCGCAAGAAGCATGGCAAGGCCGAAGACGCGTGGCTGTGGTACGAGACGCTGCGCGGCAATGCGCATCGCCAATTCGACGAGATGCGTGCGCTCGCGGTGGGCAAGGGCGACCCGTTCCTGCGCGCGGTCGCCCTCGAGGCGCTCGCCGAGGACGCGAGCAAGGGCAACGAGCCGGAGAAGTTCCCCGAGCTCTGCCTCGAGATCCTCGACACGCCCTCCAAGAAGGAGCACGAGCGCGCGCTGCTGACGGAGAGCGTCGCCCGCACGCTGCTCGTGATGAAGCGGCAGGTGCGCGGCGCCGCCTGGAAGCCGGTGGCCGAGGCCCTGATCCGCCAGCTCGATGAGCCCGAGGTGCCGCTGCGGACGAAGGTCGTCATCAGCCGTCACCTGACGGAGATCTTCGGCGTGAGCAATCTCGGCATCGAGTCGCACTGGTGGCTGACCGAGCTCAACCGCGATGGCGCCTCGACCAAGCCCGCCGCGGGCAAGACCTCGACCGTGCCCTTCTTCTCGATCCGCGCGACGGGCTATCGCTTCGTCTACGTGATCGACGCCTCGGACTCGATGTGCAAGCGCGTGAGCGACCGCGAGAAGAAGGACATCGGCGGCCCGACGACGGGCGCGACGCCGAAGCCCAAGGAGGGCGAGGACGGGGCGTTCGTGCCCAAGGAGAGCGACCTCGACTGGGGCCGCATCATCACGCGCTTCGACGTGGGGCGTGAGTTCGTCCGCCTCTCGCTGAAGAACCTCCAGCCCGAGCACCACTTCGCCGTCGTGCTCTTCGGTGACGAGTCGAAGACGCTCGCCGCGACCCCGAAGCTGATCCCGGCCACGCCCCAGAACATCCGCCTCGCGATCGCGGAACTCGATGCCATCGAGCTCGGCCCGCCGACCGGGGAGCGGCCCGACGGGGTGTTGCTCGGGCGCACGAACCTGCACGCCGGCTTCTCGCGGGCCTTCGAGATCACGAAGGCCGGCGAGACGAAGCGCTCGGAGTACGTCGACGCGAAGGCGTTGATGGACGGCTGCGACTCGATCTTCCTGCTCTCCGACGGCGCGCCGTCGTGGGACGACTACGCGACCGTCGATGCGCGCGACCCCGATGACCAGGCGGGGGATCCCGAGTCCGGGGTGAAGCACCAGAACGTCGATCGCCTGCTCTTCCAGGGGCCCTATGCGCGGCCGCCGTACGACTTCCTCGCGCAGGACGTCGAGCGCATGAACCTCTTCCGCAAGGCCGAGATCCACTGCGTCGGCATCGGCGAGGCGAACCACGACCTGCTGAAGCGCCTCGCGCGCATCGGCAACGGCAAGGCGCTCAACATCCAGGGCGAGACGAAGGGCCGGTGAGGCGCGCGCGCGTCACGGGCGCGTGGCGACGGCGGCGCGCAGGGCGGCGTCTTCCGCGGCGGTGAGCGGACGTGAGGCGCCGCTCGCCAGCGCACCCAGCGTGATCGGGCCGATCCGGATGCGATGCAGGGCGGTCACCGCCCAGCCGAAGGCCCCGCACATGCGTCGGATCTGGCGGTTGCGACCCTCGTGCAGGGTGAAGCGCGCGTGCGTCGGATCGCCCGGATCCACCGCGACCTCGACCGGGGCGAGCGGGGGACCGTCCTCGAGCTGCAGGCCCGCCCGGAACGCGGCGACCGCCGCCGCGGAGAGGGGCTGGTCGATCGTGACCTCGTAGACCTTCTCGCAACCCCCCGGCGACGCGATGCGGTCGGCGAGGCGGGAGTCGTTCGTGAGGAGCAGCAGCCCCGAGCTCTCGTAGTCGAGGCGGCCGACCGGGCCGACGAAGGGCAGCTCCGCCGGGAGGAGGTCGTAGACCGTGCGCCGCCCGAGCTCGTCGCTGCGCGTGGTGACGACGCCGACCGGCTTGTGCAGCGCGAGCACGAGCGGCTTCGCCTTCGCGACCCGCTGTCCATCGACCTCGATGCGCGCCCGCTCCGGGTTCACGGCGAAGAGCGGGTCGCGCACGGGCCGGCCGTCGACCATGACGTGCCGGCCGAGGATCAGGCGCCGCGCTTCGGTGCGCGACGCGATGCCCAGCTTGCTCAGC
Source organism: Planctomycetota bacterium (assembly GCA_020848735.1). Taxonomy (GTDB): domain Bacteria; phylum Planctomycetota; class UBA1135; order UBA1135; family UBA2386; genus JACRLW01. The sequence goes on from JADLHO010000069.1 coordinate 10,388, forward strand.
GCTCGTTCGAGGCTGACGGTGCCCTTCGAGTAGCGGCTCACGCCTTGTAGTCGGCCATCGTCTTCTCGAGCTTGCCCAGCTGCGACCACAGGAACCCTGCGACCAGCAGCGCCGCGCCGACGAGCACGAGGAAGAAGGTGCTCGGCGAGAGGTCGTCCTGGATCTCGCCGAAGAAGCCCGAGAGCTTGTTGCCGAAGGCGGTGGCGCAGAACCAGCCGCCCATCATCAGGCCGACCAGGCGCTTCGGAGAGAGCTTGGTCACGAGGGAGAGGCCCATCGGTGAGAGGCAGAGCTCGCCGACCGTGATGACGGCGTACGCCATCACGAGCCAGAGGCCCGCGACCTTCGTGCCGCTCGACTCGTAGACCCAGCCGGCGATGGCCATGACGAGCATGGAGGCCATCGTGAGGAGCATGCCGTAGACCAGCTTGCGCGGCGTCGTGATCGCCTTGCCCTTGCGCGAACGCATCGCGAAGAACGCGACGACGATCGGGGTGAAGAGGATCACGAAGATCGCATTCCAGGACTGGTAGATCTCGGGATTGACGACCTTCAGATAGGTCCCCGGAGCGAGGCGCTCGGGACCGGCCTTGGCGTAGACCGCATCGCGCTTGCCGGCGCTGAGGAAGAACACGGGTGTCGGCTTGCCCTCGATGTCGCGCAGGAAGAGCACGCGCCGCAGGGGATGGGCGCCGTTGGCGAGCGTGACCTTCACGTTCTTCTTGCCCTCGGCCTCGGTGACCGTCGTCGCGATGTCGCTGTCGCGGTAGACGGGCGAGCTGAACGGACGCCAGTTGCGGTCGAGCTCCGCGGCATCGGGCGGCAGCGCCGCGCCGTCGGCGCTCCAGAGCGTGACCGAGCGGATGCCGGGAAGGGCCGCCAGCGTTGCGGCGCGGGTCTCGTCGAGGTTCTTCGTGCCGAATGCCTTCTCGAGGACCTCGTCGACCGGCTCCAACGACTCCTCGCGCGGGCGGGGCACCGACGGCGCGGCGTTGCCGAAGTACGAGGGCAGGGCGTTCCCGCTCCAGAAGTCCGGAACCGCGGCGACCTCGCGGTTCGAGTTGTCCTTCGCCCAGACGGTGAGGGCCGAGCCGTTCAGGTGCAGGACCATGAAGAAGGTCCCGCCCGCGACGAAGACCGGCAGCAGGGCGGCGAGCCCCGCGCGTTCCGCGACCGGCGCCTTCCCGGGCATCCGCAGGAAGAACACGATCACCGGGATCATCCCGCACAGGAAGCCGAGCATCTGCGCGGAGATCGCCGAGGGCAGGTAGGGGCCGAGGAAACCCTTGTGCAGGGCGAAGGCCGCCAGGCCGAGCACGAGCGCGGGGACGAAGATCTGGCCGAAGATCTCGCCCGTGGGCGTGTCGTCGGCCGTCCGCACCGGGCGCCGATCGGCGCGCTCGAGCTTCTTCCAGTTCGCGAGCAGGATGACGATGCCGATGCAGATGCCGATGCTCGCGGCCCAGAAGGTCCACGACCAGGAGATCTGGTTGCGGATCGGTGCGGCGATCAGGTTCGCGACCGCGGCGCCGATGTTGATCCCCATGTAGAAGATGTTGAAGCCCGTGTCGCGGTTGGGGTCGCCCTTCTCGTACAGATTGCCGACCATCGCGGAGATGTTCGGCTTGAAGAGGCCGTTGCCGACGCAGAGCAGCGTCAGGCCGGTGTAGAAGAAGGTCATGCCCGGCAGGCCGAGCAGGAAGAGGCCGACGGCGAAGAACACGCCGCCGATCAGGACCGACTTGCGGTAGCCCAGCAGGCGATCCGCGATCATCCCGCCCGGGAAGGGCGTGAAGTACACGAAGGCCATGTAGGTCCCGTAGATCGCGTTCGCCTCGTCCGAGGTCAGCCCGAGACCGCCGGTCTCGGAGTCGGACGCATAGACGACGAGGATGCCGACCAGCAGATAGAACGCGAGCCGCTCCCACATCTCGGTGAAGAAGAGCGGAGCGAGACCTTTGGGGTGCTTCGAGAACACGAGCTTGGTTCCGTCGGGTTGCGAGAGACGGCCGGGACCTCGGCCGAGTCGCGACAGAGTAGCCTGGGCCTCGCCGGCTTCGGATGCCCGGTCCTGGTCCGACGTGCGGGATCGACCGTGACGCCTCGCGACCGGGACCGCAACCCGACGCTTGCAGCGGCTTCGCTTGGTTCCGCCACGAGAGGCCACGGCCGCGCGCCCGGCGGACCCGGCGTGTGGGTGTGACGGCGGCGCGCGCCTGCGCTACTGCTCGCCTCGAATGCCATGAACCAGGTCTCCGCCGTTTCGTACGTCTTCGCCATCGCGGTCTGGGCCGGCACGCTGGCGTGCAGCCGCGGCAGCGGCACCCCGGACTGTTTCGCCGACATCGCGCCGCAGCGGCTCTCGCCGGCCGGCGACGTCGTCAACGGGCTCACGCTCGCGTCGATCGAGATGCGTGGGTACGGGTCGGGCGGGCGCGTGGCGGCCTGGATCGCGAGCACGATCGAAGGGACCGAGCTGCAGGTGACGGACTTCGATCCCGTCACGAACGCCTGGTCGCCGGTCACGACCCTGGCCCGCGACGTCGCGGACCTCGAACTGGTCGGCGACGGCAGCGAGCTCGTGCTCGCCTGGCTCGAGACCGTCGCCTTCCCCGGGCTGGACGACGAGACGGTGCTCGCCGCGGCGCACTGGAGCGGCGGGACCTGGTCGCCGCGGGCGGAGCTCGGGCGGACGAGTCAACGGGTCGCCGAACTGCAGGCGATCGCGCGCGGCGGCGAGTTCGCGATCGGGATCGCATGCGCCTCGCCCGGTCCGGCCGTCTGGCTCTTCTCCGGGGACGGGAGCCGTTGGTCGGGGGCGCGCGCGTTCGGAACCCTCGGCACCTGGCAGATGCAGTACGTGCTGAACGAGACGGCCAGGCTCGCGATGGCGAGCGATGGCACACAGCTCGCCGCTGCGTGGCAGATCCTCGGCGCGAGCTCGCGGCATGGGGTGAGCGTCCTCGGCTCGTCGATCTGGTCGGCGCCGATCGACCCCTTCGACGCGCTCGCGCTGACGACCGTCGCCGGCGATCGACCCGAGCTCGCGAGCGACGGTGCGGGCTTCGCGATGCGGATCGGCGCGGCGGTCGCGGTCCAGCGCGGCGGAGTCTGGGGAACCCCGCGTGTGTTCGCCGCCGGGGGTCGCGGCGCGCTCGCCGCGGGCTCGCGCTATTCGATGGTGTGGCAGCCCGCGGGCAGCGATCAGCTCTTCCAGTCCGAGGAAGCGGCGGGCAGTTTCGGGCCCGCGCGACTCCTCGCGAGCGGCATGGACGTCACGGCGCTCCGCGCCGCGCGCGATGCGAGCAATGTGGTCGTCGTCTGGAGCGCCGGCCCGGGCGCAGAGCTCTTCGCCGTGCAGGGCGACGGGGTCCAATTCCTGGCCCCGCAGCGCCTCGACGACGGCCGCGCGGTGCCGCGCGTGCTCGGGAAGGTCCTGGGCAACGGCAGCAGCTTCCTCGCGTCCTGGATCGAACCGGGCGATGGATCGCCCGATCGGCTCTGGCTGCGCGATTGGGTCGCGGGCACCTGGCTCGTGCGGCACGAGGTCCTCGGCGGCTCGGTGCAGGTGCCCACGCCCGCGGGCTTCGAGATCGCCGCGGAGCTCCGCGAGGCGACGACCCGCGTCGCGCGACGGACCCTGCAGAGCGGCGTGCTCGCCCCCGAGGAGTCCCTGCCGGCCCCGGCGCAGTCCGAGCTCGTCGTGCCCCGCTGCCGCTCCGTCCGCGTGGACGTCCGTGCGAGCGGCGAGGCCCATGCCGCATGGATCGAGGACGGTCTCGCGTTCGCCACGCCGCGCATCTTCGGCGCCGCGCGTTCGCCCGCCGCGTGGTCGGAGGCGGGTTCGCTGACGCCAATCCTCTCGACGGGGGTGCTCGAGCTGGATCAGGCGATGGACGCGAGGGGTCCGAAGATCGCGTTCAGTTCGGGCAGCGACTGCGTGCTCCTGCAGCGCGACACCCGGTGGTCGACCTCGACTCTCGCGCA
>JADLHO010000070.1 GCA_020848735.1 Planctomycetota bacterium
CACGCGCACGGCCACGCGCACGAGCACCGACATTGAGCGGGCGACGGGGGCTGCGCCGGCCCCCGCGCCGCGCGTCGTTCACCCGTCGCGGTCCATGCTCGGCCCCTGTTCCACCACCTCATAGGTGCCGCTGCCGCGCCCGACCTCGCGGATACGACCCTTCTCGACGAGCGCCTGCCAGACCTCGGCCGGGTATTGCTTGGGAAGGCTGACCCCGACGATGCCCGAACGGCCCCCGCGCGTCATCGCGTCGTGACCGAGGCGTGATTCGTCGTCGAGCCGCGTCGCCTTGAGCCGCTTCTTCAGCGCCTTCATCGCGCGCTGCAAGGTCTCCTTCGTGAAGCTGCCGTCGGGATTGCGTTCGACGAGCGTGGGTTCGGGACGGGGTTCGTTCATGCGGGTCATGGTGAACGGCGGAGGGCTTCGGCGACAGAGCCGGCTCGTCCCGCGGCGCTGTTCCGCCGACGCCCGAGACGGACGGGAATGCCGGCCGCCTCCGCCCCCTCGATCGCGGCCGGGGCGCGACCGGGCACGTCGGGATAGCCTGTGCCCCGCGGAGAACGAGCATGCCCGAGCGAGAGCCCAAGCCGAAGTCCGAGGCGCCGATCCCTCAGCCCAAGGTCCAGAATCAATGGGAGCTGCTGCATCACCTCTCGGTGCTGCTCGGCCGCACCGGCGTGATCGCAGCCGGGATCGTGGTCGCGCTCTACTTCGGACTGAGGCTCTACTCGAGCGAACTCGGCGAAGCCCAGAAGCGGCTCCGCGAGACGATGACCGACGTGGCCGACGTGGCGGATCGCCAGGTCGCCTCGGTCAAGGCGATGCTCGAAGCACAGGAGGCGGCGGCCACGGCCGAACGCGAGGCGAATCGCAAGCGGCTCGAGGCGGAAAGCGCTGCGAAGGAGGCCGAGGCGCGCAAGGCCGAGGCGGCCCAATCCCTCGACGCGATCCGATCGGACCTCGAGACGGCGCGACGCGAGCTGGCGGCCACCACCGAGAGCAAGCGGACGATCGAACAGCAGCGCGACGCGAGCACGAAGCAACTGCATGCCGATGCCGAGTTGCTCGCGCTCGCCGTGCTCGGCGTCGACGACACGGGCAAGGCCAAGGACATCGCGACGACCTACGCCAGACCGACCGCCGAGAAGGTCCGAGCCCAGCTCGACGGCTTCGTCGCCGCCCCGCAGGAGTCGGTGGGCAAGCTGACGCGCCTCGTCGGCGCGGAACTCGCCTTGCTCGAGGACGCCCTGCTGCAGTCGCAGCGCTTCGGCGCGATCGCCCGCGCCGAGCTTGCCGCCGGCGAGATCGTGCTCGTGGCGGCAAGAGCCGCCGATGACCACGGCCTCCTGGACGTCCTCGAGTTCACCTGTCGGAACGGACGGGTGGCCTTCGCGACGGCGTGGCAACACCTGGACGCGGTCGCGGTGCCGCTCCAGGAGGACGTCTCCAGACGACGCGCGTACTTCGTCAAGCTGCCCTACGCGGGGCCGGGACTGGCACTCGACTGGTTCTCGAGCAGCGATGCGAAGGAATGGACCCTCGCGACGATGCTCGGGAGCCTGCTCGCGACCGACAAGGTCCGGGAACTCCAGTCGCAGGCGATGCCCGCCCGCAATGTGCTCGATGCGCTCTCGTTCCTCGACGCTCATTTGGCTGAGTTCGCGGAGGGCTTCGCAGACAACACCTTCGACTTCGCGGCGGGGGTCCGACTGGCGGAGAGGGCACGTTCGTGGTCCTTCCGCGAGATGCCCTCGGAACTCACCGGGGACCTGCGCGCTTCCCTCGACCGCACTCTCACCGAAGCCGTCGCCCTGGCGGCCGCGCCATCGCCGACGAGGAGCGGTCCCGCGCTGCGGGAGCTCGGCGCGCTCGGCGCCGCCGCCCTGGCCTCGGACTTCCGGATCGCGCAGGTCCGCAGCCCGACCGTCTCGGGAGACGCCGCCGCCCAGAAGGTGCCCGTGCGCAGCGCGGGCAAGTTCGAGATCGAGATCGAATGGAGCCAGGCCCGCTCCGAGCGGCGTCAGCGACTGACGCTGCTCTTCCTCGACGAGGCGAAGGCTCCGTTCGCCGGCATCGCGGAGTTCCGTCGCGCGAGCAGCCGCTGAGGCTTGGGGGACCAGTGCCCGTGCGTCACCGACGCGCCTCGCTGCAGATCCCCGTCCGCGGACCGCGAGCACACCTGCCCCTCCGCGCGCGGCGCGGTTCCGCCACGGACCCACTCCGGCCATGCCGCGCAAACCGCTCAGTCCGGCAAGGGCTTCCCCCGCGTCTCCGGCGCGAACGGCACGACCAGCAATCCCAGCAGGAACACGGCGGACATCGTGATCCCGGCCAGGCGCAGCGCATCCGGGTGGCCGGCATAGACGTCGGTCTTGAGCCAGGCGAGCGCGGAGGGGCCGAAGGCCGCCGCGAAGCGGCCGACGTTGTAGCAGAAGGAGGTGCCGGTGCTCCGCAGGTGCGTGGGGAAGAGCTCGGGCAGATAGATCGTGTAGACGGCAAAGGCGCCGAACTGCCCGAAGCCCATCAGGAAGACCAGCCAGACCTGACCGAGCTCGCGGAAGAACCAGAAGGTCGTGACGGTGCTCACGAAGCCGAGCGTGAACGCGAGCGCGAGCGCGCGCCGACGGCCGATGCGTTGCGTGATCCAGCTGAAGGCGAGCATGCCGGTGAAGGCACCGCATTGGAGCACGAGCTGCACCCAGCTCGCGCCACGGTCGGCCTTCGGCCCGATCTCTCCCGCGGGGATGCCGAGCTCCGTGTAATGCGCGGTCAACACGCCGCGCGTGAGCTCGGGCATGAAGAAGCCGATCCCCCAGAGCCCGATCACGCCGGTGCACGCGAGCAGCAGGCCGAGGATCGCATGGCGTCGCCAGGGCTGCGCCGCGAGCAGCTCGCCGAAGGTGAACGAGCTGTGCTGGGCGATCCGGCCGCTGGCCTTGAGATCGAGCCAGCGCTGCGGCTCGCGCAGACGCGTGCGGACGGCCAGCGCGAGCAGCGCGGGCAGCGAGCCCACGACGAAGAGCCAGCGCCAGGATTGGCCCTGTTCGACGACGCCCTGGGCCTCGAGCCCGGCGAAGAACATGCCCATCGACGCCGCCGCGATGTTGCCCAGCGCCGAGGCCGATTGGAGCACGCCGAGCGCGCCGGCGCGGGCGCGCTCGGGCATGACCTCCGCGACGAGCGCCACGCCGACCGCGAACTCGCCGCCGACGCCGAGTCCGGTGAGGAAGCGATAACCCGCGAAGTCCCAGAAGCCGGTCGAGAGCGCCGAGAGCCCCGTGCACACGGAGTACACGAGGATCGTGATGAGCATCGTCCGCGCGCGGCCGATGCGGTCGCCGAGCATGCCGAAGAAGAGGCCGCCCGCCGCCCAGCCCACGAGGAAGATCGAGGTCGCGTAACCGCCGAGGCGGAGCGGATCCTCGCCCGGCGCCAGCGCCGCCATCGCGCGGCTGCGCGAGATGGCGAAGAGCTGCTGGTCCATGCAGTCGAAGACCCAGCCCAGCGCCGCGACGACCAGCACGAAGACGTGGTAGCGCTCGAGGTGACGCCACCAGGGCGCGTTGCTCGGGACCGCGGCGGCGGGCTCGTTTCGGACCGTCATGAGGAGCGGCGCGAGCTCCGCGGGAACGATTCCGCACGCGAACTCGGGCGCGGATTCTCGCACGAGGCCCTCGCGCGGCGAGGATGGAGTTCCGCAGTCCCGCGATGAATCCACGCCGCCAGGCCCTGCTCGCCCTCACCCTCGCGGTGCTCGCCGGATTCGCGGTGCTGGCGTGGCGCCGCGCCGACGTAGCGGATCTGCCCGCGACGCCCCTCGCGCCGGAGGCGAGCGGGATCGGACACGCGGCGCGCGTGGAGCCGCCGGGACGCGAGGCGGTTCCACCGAGATCGATCGCGTCGAACGCGGCACCGATCACGGCGCCGGCGTCGGTCACGCTCGAGTGCACGGTGCTCGACGCGTTCGGCGCCGCGGCGCCGGATCGCCTGCGGATCGAAGTCCACGCGCGCGACTTCGATCTCGATCCGCTCACGAGCGTTCCGCCCGCGCCCCTCGCCGAAAGCTCGCCCGCGGCAGGCCGCGCGGTCTTGCGCGTGCCTGCCGACTGCGCCGTCGTCGTCGCGGTCCGCGATCCAATGGACCGTCTGCCGCCGCGCACGCGGACCGTCGAGAAACAACCCGCGGGGGCGCTCGTCCCGCTGACCATCGCGCTCGAGCGACCCTGGCTCGGTCTGCGCGGGAGGGTCCTCGACGGCAAGGGCGCGCCGCTCGTGGACACGCCGCTCGGCGTCGCCGTCCACTGCGACACGACGCGTTACCTGACCGCGCGCACGGATGCGGACGGCCGCTTCCGCGTCGCGATCCCCGACGAGCCGCACGCGACGCGCGTCGGCCGCGTCACGGTCGCGGCCCACGGACTCCGCCCCGGTGAGCTCTCGGGTCATCGCCAGGACCTCGCCGCGGGGCCGCGCGGCCAAACGACCCTCGGTCTCCCGCTGACCGCGGCCGAGACCGAGCTCGGCGAGCTCGTGCTCGTCGAAGCACCGCAGCTGGCGGACGGTCGCGTCGTCGACGAGCTCGGCCGGGGAATCGCGGGGGTCGCCCTGCGGGTCGAGACGATGGGCCTCGCCGACAGTGGCTGGCGGCGGCTGGGCGCACTCGCGACGGAGAGCGATGCCGAGGGCCGCTTCGCGCTCGCGGATTGGCTCGAGGAGGACTGGGTCCGCCGCGCGGCGTACCGGCTCGTCGTGGACGCGCCGTGCCAGGTCGCCGAGAGCCCGCTGCCGTTCCGCATCGGCGAGCGCGCGTTGACCGTCGTGGTCAGGAGCTGCGGCGCGCTCGACGCCGTCGTCGTGCTCCCGCGCGTCGGCTCGAGCTTCGAATTCGAGTGCGCGGTGCTCGAACAGCCGCAGGCGCTGCCGAATCTCCGCTGGCACGAGCACGACACGGCGCGCCACCTCGAGCTCCTGGTCCGCGGGCTCGAGCCCGGGATCGTCACGCTCGTCCTGCACTATCGAGGTCGCGAATTCTGGCGCTGCGCGGAGCTCGAGATCCGCCGCGGTGAACTCACGCAGGATCCGCGGCTGCGTCGCGTCGATCTCGGCGAGCTCGTGCTCGACGCGGGTCGCTGAGCCCGAGCGCGAAGCTCGCTACGCTCCGCGCGCGAGATCCTGACCATGAGCAGCAACACGATCCGCCTCCATCGCGTGCTCCGCGCGCAGCCCGCGCGCGTCTACCGCGCCTTCCTCGACGCCGACGCCATGGTGAAGTGGCTCCCTCCCCACGGTTTCACCGGCAAGGTCCATCAGCTCGATGTCCGCGTCGGCGGCACACACCGCATGTCGTTCACCAACTTCACGACGGGCCAGAGCCACTCGTTCGGTGGCCGCTACCTCGAGCTGCTGCAGGACGAACGCATCCGCTACACCGACGTCTTCGACGACCCGAACCTGCCCGGCGAGATGCAGGTCACGGTGAGTCTGCGCGCCGTGTCGGTCGGCACCGAGCTCTCGATCGTGCAAGAGGGGATCCCGGCCGTGATCCCCACCGAGGCCTGTCACCTCGGCTGGCAGGAGTCGCTCAGCCTGCTCGCACAGCTCGTGGAAGCGGAGATCCCGGACTGAGGAGCGCGGGATTTCCCGTCGCGGATCCATCGCGAGCGGCGCAGGGCGCCCAGTCCGCATGAATCCGATGCCCAGGCTCCTCCGTCCCGTCCTCGCGCTGTCCCCGCTGGCGCTCTGTCTGCCTGCCACGGCGCAGCGCATCCCCGAGATCGAACCCAACGACAGCGCGGCCCAGGCGCAGGCGATCGCGGCCGGGCACCACGTCGCGGCGAACCTGCTGGCCGGGGAGCAGGACTGGTTCCAGTTCACGCTGGCCGCCCCCGCCGAGCTGCACCTGCAGACCTCGGGCAACTTCGCCGTCAATCCGAGCGTCGACACGGGGGTCTTCCTCTTCGACGCGAGCGGCACGACGCTCCTGGCCTTCAACGACCAGGCCCGCGGCAACCACAGCGACTGCGGTGTGAATCTCCCCGCGGGCAGCTACACCGTGAAGGTGATCGGCAAGCTCGCGACGACCGCGGGCGATTACGGGCTCGATCTGATCGTGCTGCCGCCGGCGACGATCGCGACGAACGAGGGCGCGGAGCCCAATCACAGTCCGATGAGCGGCGGGATCCCCACGCCGATGACGATCGGCGGCATCGCCGCGGGCGATCTCGCGACGACGGGCGACGTCGACTGGTTCACGTTCACGCTCGCCCACCGCGCGGTGGTCCAGGCCCAGATCCTCGACGACGGCGGCACGCCGCAGCTCGATCGCAGCCAGCTCGCGCTCTTCCACGAGAGCTCGCCCGGCGTCTGGACGATGCTCGGAACGGCCACGACCTCGAACACGACGCACCGCGTCACCACGTTCCAGCACGCGCAGACCATCGGCCCCGGCACCTATGCGTTCCAGGTCGCGTCCGGCGGTGCGACCGGCACCGCGCCGTTCATCTATACGGGCGTCGGCCGCTATGCGCTCCGCACGCTGCTGCTCGACCTGCCCGGCGCGAACACCTGGCCCGAGGCCGCCGAGCCGAACGACAGCGCCGCGACGGCCGGGACCCTCCCACCCGGCGACCACGCGATCGGCAATCTCACCCCGCAGGACGTCGACTGGTACCAGTTCTTCGTCACGCAGCCGACGACGTTCGCCCTGCTGAGCGACGGTGGCACGCCGAACCCCATCACCGACACGACGGTGCGCATCGTCGACGCCGCGGGCACGATCCTCGGCTCCGGCACCTCGGGAGGCGCGGCCAGTCACGGCCGCGCGATCGTCACGATCGCGGTTCCGGGAACCTATTACGTCGAGGTCCGCGGCGGGACGATCAGCGCGCAGGGGGATTACGTGCTCTGGTTCGGCGGCGGCACCGCGCTGTCGATCCCGTCGACGTTCAGCCAACAGCCGCCGTCGACGAATGCCTGTCCCGGCTCGAACGGGCTGCGCCCCGCATTGCAGAACCCCTCGGGCGAGGTGCCGATGTTGGGCTCGACCTTCGTGCTGCGCCTGCAGAACGCGCTGCCGAACTCGCTCGCCGCGACCTTCTTCGGCTACTCCAACACGCTGACCAGCGCCGGCGCAGCACTGCCCTTCGATCTCGGCGCCGCCGGCGCCCCGGGCTGCTTCCTGCGCGTCGATCCCCTCGCGACTCTCGGCCTCGCCATCGATGCCGGGGGCCTCGCCCACATGGCGCTCGTGCTGCCCGCCGCACCGGCATTGCGCGGACTGACGCTCTACCTGCAGGGCGTGGTCGTCGACCCGGCGAACAACGCACTCGGCATCGCGATGACGAACGACGTGCGGCTCGTGCTCGGCGACCGCGGCTTCTGAGCGTGCACCGGGATCCGGCGGAGCTTGCCGCCCCGCCGCGGCGCGGCGAGGACCAGGATGGAGCCATGCGCTCGTTCCTGATGACCGCGCTCCTCGTCGCGACCTTCTCGTCGCGACCTGCCGCACAATCCCCCTGTCTCCACGTCCCCGACCCGACGCCGGAGAACTACGGCGGTGCAGGCGCCAATCACAGCGAGGCGCCGTTCGCCTTTTCGACGGCGACGAACCAGCGCTCGTTGATCGTGATCCCCGCGATCCGCTTCGCCAACGTGCCGCGCTGGATCGACGACCTCGCGTTCGTGCCGCTCGGCACCGATTACGGCGACTGCGACGAGCTGATCGTCCGCATGAGCCACGGCTCCTCGACGGCCGTGGCCGGGCTCTTCGCACCCCACCTGACCGAGCCCCAGGTGGAGGTCCTGCGCGTCCGCAGCCATCGCTTCGCGCGCATCGCGAACACCTGGCTGCGGCTCGGACTGCAACGGCCCTTCCTCTACATCCCCGCGCGCGGCAATCTCGTCATCGACGTCATCGCGCTCGGCGCGCGACCCGATCCGCGCGGCCTCGGACAGCGCGGCTTCGCCAAGGCCGCTCCGGACGTCGGCTGGGCCGCGACGGGGACCGACACCCTGCTGATCCCCGACCGCGGGGCCGCAACGCCCTTCCCCAAGCTGGCGCTCTGCTCCGCGGCGGCGGGCTTGGACGGCTTCGGCAGAGGCTGCGCAGGCTCCGGCGGCTTCGCACCGGCGCTCGGGCTGGACGGCTCCGCGCGCCTCGGCGACACGGTCGAGATCTGGCTCTCGAACGCCCCGGCGTCGACCAGCAGCTTCATCATGCGTGGGCTCGACAGCGTGGGCTCGACAGCGTGGGCCCGACAGCGGCGCCCCCTTCCCGATGGACCTGAGCTCCGCCGGCATGAACGGCTGCCGCGTCTATCTCGCGCCGCTCGACGCGAGCCCGCGCGCGACGAACACGTCCGGCATCGCTCTGGACTCCTTCCTCGTCCCGGCCTCGAGCACCCTGCTCGGTGCCGTCCTCTACGTGCAAGGTCTCGTCGTCGACCCGAGCGCCAATGCCGCGGGCCTCACGACCAGCAACTACGGCCGCATCCAGATCGGCCGTTGAGACGGGGGACCGCGGCCCGGCCCGGCGCTTCGCGGCGCTATGCTCCGCCGCTCCTCATGCGGCAGCTTCGCATCGCGTTCCTCTTCGCTTCGCTCGCCCTGCCTCCCGGCCTGGCGCAGCAGACGATCGTCGTGCAGGGCGGCGGCGCGGCACTGCAGCAGGCGATCGACGGCGCGAATCCCGGCGACGTCCTCGACGTGCACGCGGGGACCTATGACGCCGTCCTGATCCAGAAGGGCGTCCACGTCGTGTGCCGCAGCGGAGTGAGCGTGGTCCACGCGCAGGGCTCCGCGCTGACGATCCGCGGCGTGCCCGCCGGTGAATCGATGTCGTGGCGCGGCGGCGAGCTCTCGGCCTCGACGCCCGGCAATCCCCTCTGGACCCCGGTGCTCGGCGTCGAGAACTGCGCCGGCGCGGTGCTCCTGCGCACGATCCGTCCCCGGCTGACCGCGCCCGTCCTGGCCTTCACCGCCTACCTGCGCGTCCTCGCCTGCTCGGGCCCGGTCGTCCTCGAGGACTTCGTCGCCGGCATGGCGAACATCGAGCTCTCGCGCGTCGCGATCACCGACTGCGCGCAGGTCGTGTTCCGCGATTCCGCCGACATCCCGCCGCTCGACGTCACGCGCTCGAACCTGCTCCTCGACGGGTGCCAGATCCTCGAGCACAACTCCGCGCGCGGCATGATCGTGACCGCGTCGGACGTGACGGTCCGCGGCGGCTCGATCCGCGGCGGCCTCGCCTTCAGCTTCGCCGTGAGCATGCCGGCGATCGCGCTCGAGTCGGGCGTCGTCACGCTCACCGGCGGCGCCCGCATCATCGGCTTCGGCACCAGCACGGCCCCCCAGATCGCCGCGCCGGCGATCGACTCGTCCGGCGGTCGGATCCGTCTCGACCCGAGCGCGCAGCTCGTGAGCTTCCTGCCGAACCCGATCCGCGGCCCCGCCCTCGTGAGCCACGAGCCGATCGCGCAGCTGGGCAGCTCGGGCAACCGCAGCGGCGCGCCCTTCCTCGTCGACGTGCACGGCGAGCCCGGCAGCCTCACCGCGACCTTCGTGAGCTGGGCCGTGTCACCGACCGCGACACCCTACGGCCAGCTCTGGGTCGACCCGCGCGCGCCCCTGCTCGACCTCGCGGTGCTGCCCGCGGGCGGCGTGCGGCAGCTCAGCGCGACGATGCCGAACCTGCCGCTCCGCAGCTTGCTGGTGATGCAGCCGATCTCGTGGACGAGTGC
>JADLHO010000071.1 GCA_020848735.1 Planctomycetota bacterium
ATCGCGTCGCGTCGCGCTGCGGCTCGGGCGCGACGAGATAGACCGGATCGAGCTTCATGAGCGGAGCGAGCGGAGCCGCGTCCTTCCGGGGCGCGGCGCGACCGCGGGAGTATCGAACGCGCGCGCCCCCGCGGTCAAGGACGGGCGCGGGGCCGGCACGCCGGACCGCATGGGTCGGAGAACTCGATCTCCGCGGCTCGATCAGGCGTTGGCGCCCGCCGCCGGCAGGCTCAGGTCGGTCTTATCCGCCAGGCGGCGGGCGAGTGCGCGGAAGTCTCTATAGCAGTCCGCAACCGCCAGCGTGTGGCCGCCGATCGCGCCATCGGCGGGCTTCAGGCGGAACATCGGCTTGCGGGCCTCCTGCGCGAGAGGCATGAGGCTGCGGAACGGTCCAAGTTGCGCGAGGCAATGCTCGTCGTCCGCGGCGCTCATTCCCGTCGGGACGCGCTCGTCGAGGATCGACTCACGGTAGGCAGCGGGGATCCGATCCAACCATCGCGCTTGGACGTGGATCGGGAGGTCGAGCCGCACGGCGTGTCGCATGACCACATATCCCGCTGGCTCCATCGTTCCGGCGGGCAGAGGGTGCTCGGTCTCCGGATGGCGCCTCAGTCGATCCTGCCAATCCGCGCGCCATCGTCGCAGTGCCGCGCCGAGGTATTGCAGGCCCCGGAGCGAAGGGAGGTCCGGGGCGAGGGGAATGGCGACCCGGTCGACCGAGAGCAGGGCGGCGCGATTGAGCGCACCGAGGTTGGGGCCCAGGTCGACGAGGATCAGCGAGGCGTCGCGCGAGCTGGCTGCTGCGGCGAGGACCCGTGCAAGCGCCGACGAGACGTGGAAGGCCTTGGACTTGCCGTCGAGGCAGGCGGGCCATTGCGATGCGAACTCGTCCTCGTCTGCCGTGAGGGCGAAGTCACCGACCAAGAGGTCCAGGCGGTCGGCGATCCGTTCGATGTGCGGCTCCGAGACATCCGCGTTCCCCGCGAGCAACGGTGCGAGGGCGTCGTGGACTGTCGACCCGGATCGGCCGGTCCAGATCGCCTCGAGACGGGCATCGTCGAGGAACATGCTCGAGAGCCTGGCCTGTGGGTCAAGATCAGCGGCGACGACGGTCAGGCCGAGGTCTGCGTACATCCACGCGAGGTGGTACACGAGCGAGGTCCTGCCCGCGCCGCCGTGGTTGCTGATGAACGCGATCGACTTCATGGCGCGGGGGAGAGTCGCACGGCGCTCAACGTGGGCTCGAAACGGAACTCGGGCGGCGGGTTTCCATTGGCACTCAGGGCTTCCAAGGCCAGCGGAATGCCGAGTCCGAAACGCTGCGCATAGCCGAGGTTCACCATCAGCTCGGCGATCAGCGGATTGCGGTAGTCGGTCACGCCCGACCCGAAGTTCGCGTTGGTCACCTGGCCGTAGAGCCCGCCCGGGTTCTGGATCTCGACGCGGTCCGAATACCAATAGACGCGGACGGGCGCGTGCGTCCCTTCGTAGCTGCGATGGATCAGCGCGTTCCTGGTGAGCTGGCGCAGCGCCTCGAGTGGGTAGTCCGGGCGGCGCAGCTCCTGACGCGAGCCGGCGACCGTGGTGGCTGTCGCGATGTTGATGCTCAGCAGTTCGTCGAGCTTGCCGGCGATGTCGCCGAGGCGCCCGCCGAGCTCGTGACGGCTCGAGATCGGATCGGTGACCGCCTTGCCGTCGAACCGCACGAATTGAACCCAGGCCCCGGGGACGAAAGCGCGCGGGTCCTTTCCGAAGGCGATGATTGCTCCATGGGTCGGCTGATCGCCGATCGCGAGGCGCAGCGAGCGCAGCTGCTGGGGAAGAGAGCGACGGTTTCCCTCCAGCACATCGATGGCGATCGCCTGAGGCAGGTAGTGACTGCGCACGTGGTCGAGATCGAGATCGTCGAGGCTCGCTCCCTCCGCCGGCCTCGAGTCGAACGGGAGGTCGCGCGAGCGACGACGTTCTGCGAGCCGCTGTTCCTCCTCGGGACTGGCGAGCCGCACCGTCGGCCCGACCTTGACGAAGACGCGCCCTTCGTACCTGAGCGGTGGCTGAGTGGCCGGATGGACGATCACGAGCGCGAGATCGTGGCCGTCGAGACTGCGCTTCTCGATCTGCAGGGAAGGACGCGGGAGGATCCGGCCGTCGTCCCGTAGGTCGGCCAGCTCTCTCAGCAGCCGGTCGTCCACACGAAGTCCTGCCGGCGTGCCGTCGTCTTCGGCGCCGACGATCACGACGCCCGGCCGACCCCTTCCGTGGAGGTCGTTGGCGAAGGCGCAGATGTTGCGCCGGATCTTGCTGCGATCCGCGGCGCTGCGCTTGCGCTCGACGAGGTCCGACTCGAGGTCGGCGAGCAGGGCTCTCAGTTCGTCGTCGGAGAATTTGGTCATGGCGTGCCGGGCGCGAGTCGGGAGTGTGCCCGCTGCGACCGGTGTCCCGCCAGCGTCGATGTCGATCGACCCCGCGCGGGGGGCCTCGCGCGGCGCGCGGCTCAGAACCAGCTCAATCCGAAGACCGGGGCGACGCGGGGGTGGACCTCGACGCTGCCGTCCTGATGCCGCTCGAGCGAGACGAGTTCGAGAGCGGCGAGGCGCGCGGCGAGGGTGAAGCGGAG
>JADLHO010000072.1 GCA_020848735.1 Planctomycetota bacterium
CAGTGAAGCGGTCGACGATGACGGATCTCGGTGATGTACCACGCCGCCGCCGGGCAGAGATCCAGCAGCAACTGCCGCATCAGGTACGGCTTCGCCCCGCTCTTCTCGAGCAACTCGCCGCGCTGCTCGGGCAACACCGAGTACTTGCCGTTCACCGGACGCCGCGGATGCGTCCCGCGCAACGTGCCGCCGACCCACACCGCGAGCCGCTCGCGCTCGACATGCAAGGTCGCCGTCAGCCCGACGCTGCTCAGTCCCGCGAAGTAGCGCACGCCGCCGAACTCGACGAAGCCGTCGCTGCGCACGATGCGCGTGTAGCGCAGCCGCAGCCCCTGTGCCCCGACTCCCAGCGGCCGCAGCCGCGGCTGCTCCAACAGATACTGCGCCCGGGGCACCTCGCCGGTGGCCCGACTCGGCCGCTCGTCGTTGACCCGCTGGTGCCACTCGGCGAGACGCGCTTCCAGATCCGCGCGATGCGCGAAGACGTGGGCCTTGAAGAAGCTGCTCTTGACAGAACCCACGCCATTCTCGATCGCGCCCTTCTCCTGCGGCCGGTACGGCCACGTCACCCGCGGAATTCGAGAGGGCCTACTATCATCAACACCGAGACCCGGCCACGGTGGCCGGACTCAAGCAACCGAGCCTCCCATGAACCCGGGGCGGTTCAGTTCAGCTCCGTCGCTGATCGTGACCCGAGCGGAGGACGGCCGCATAGCAGCAGACGACGAGGACCAGGATGCCTGCGATCGACAGGACCATGATCGCCAGGCCGAAGGGACTCAGGCCCGTGGCAACGGGTGAGCTGGGGTCGGTGGCGGGGGAGTACGGGTCGGCCCAAGGGCCGGCGAACGGGACGTTCTTCACGTGGCACCTGCTCGAGTGGCAGGTGGCGGCCCGACCACCTCGTTGCCTGTCACGGCCGCATGGCCGCAACACCCGGCGCGGAGGCTAGGTCGACGGCTTGGACGCGGCAATGACTGGTCGAGGAACTTCGATCCCTCGGCTCCAGGTGGCCCCGGCCGCAAGCCGTGGGCGGCTCTCTCTCAACCCGGGTCCTGCGGCCCCCGGACCGAGCGCGCGCTCCGCGGCCGAGCGGCGTGCCGGAGACCCCCCTTCATCGCGCGTGGGTCTCGTCGAGCCTCGCGGCCTTGGCGGCGAGCACCTCGGCGAGCAGCGTGAGTTCGGCGTCGCTCTCGCGCTTGGGGAGGACGAGGACGAGCTCGAGCTGCAGCGCCGGACCTGAGAGGGCCACGAACACGCAACCGGCGTGGGGGAGCTTCTCGGCGTGCCGGGGCACGAGCGCGACACCCTCGCCCGCGGCGACGGCGGCGAGCATCAGGGAGACGGAGGCGTGCTCCGAGACGAGGCGCGGCTCGAAGCCGGCGCTGAGGCATGCCGCGCGGAGGAACTCACGCCGACCCGGGTAGGCCTCGTCGCTGAGCGAGACGAACTCGTCGCGGCGGAGCTGCGCGAGGGCGACGGCTCGGCGGCGTGCCAGGTGGTGCTGCTCCGGAAGCGCGAGCGCGACGCGGTGGCGACTGAGCCGGCGGATCTCGAAGCGCGCGCGGTCCTCGGCATCGAGGTTCGCCAGGATGGCGGCGTCGAGCTCGCCGGCGCGGAGGCGCTCGATCTGCGCGCGTGGTGCCAGTTCGAAGAGGGACAGCTCGAGCCGCGGACGACGCCGGCGCAGCTCCTTGATCGCGGGCGCGACGAGGTCGTCGAGGAACGGGGCGATGAAGCCGAGCCGAAGCGTTCGCCGCGCTCCGCCGAAGCGCTCGCGCAGCAGCTGCGCGCTGGTCTCCGCGTCGCAGAGGATCTGCCGTGCGCGGGGCAGGAAGAAGCGGCCGGCTTCGCTCAGGTGGATGCGTTGTCGGCGGCGCTCGAAGAGGGGGACGCCGAGCCGCGCCTCCAGGAGCGCGATCTGGCGACTGAGCGCCGGCTGCGAGACGTGCTCGCGCAGGGCGGCCTTCGACATGCTGCCTTCCTCGGCGGCGGCGACGAACGCGGCGAGCTGGTGGAACTCCATGCGCGGTCCGGCCCCGCCCGGGGAGCGGCGGGTTCATGCGGAATCCGCATGAACTTCGGAGTCGATCGGCATTGGCGCAAGGTCGGGTCGTGGACGATCCTCTCGCCAACGCCGCCGGCGACCCCGGCCGCAGGACCAAGAGGCCCCATGACGATCCGCATCCGTCGCGCCGACGAGCGCGGCCACGCCGACCACGGCTGGCTCGACAGCCGGCACACCTTCAGCTTCGCGGAGTACCACGACCCGAGGCACATGGGCTTCCGAGCGCTGCGCGTGATCAACGAAGACCGGGTTGCGCCCGGCGGCGGTTTCCCGCCCCACCCGCACCGCGACATGGAGATCTTCAGCTACGTGCTCTCGGGCGCGCTCGAGCACGAGGACAGCCTGGGAAACGGCCGCGTGCTGCGACCCGGACAGGTCCAGGTGATGAGCGCCGGCACCGGCGTCGTCCACAGCGAGTTCAACCCGAGTCGCGACGAGCCCGTGCACTTCCTCCAGGTCTGGATCCGGCCGCGCGTGCTCGGGGCCACGCCGCGCTACTCCGAGTGGCAACCGGACCCGGCGCGCGTGCACGACGAGAAGCTCGTCGTGATCTCGCCCGACGGCCGCGATGGCAGCGCTTCGATCCATCAGGACGCGGTCGTCACGCGCCTGCTGCTCGCCGCGGGGGCGAGCGTGACGCACGAACTCGCCACCGGCCGCGGCGCCTGGCTCCAGGTGATGCGCGGTTCGCTCCTCTGCGGCACGCAGGTCCTCCGCGCCGGCGACGGCGCATCGACCGAACTCGCCGGCACGCTCACCTTCCGCGCGGATGCTCCCGCCGAGGCATTGCTCTTCGATCTCGCCTGACGAGACTCCGCATCCCGTCGCGTGCCTCGCCACCCGTCGTCTCCCTCCATGTCCAAGTCGATCGCCGAGTCCGTCCTCTTCTCCCCGCTCCGCGTCGGAGCCCTCTCCCTGCCCAATCGCATGGTGATGGCGCCGATGACCCGCGGTCGCAATGCGGCCGATGGCACGCCGAGCGAGCTCCTGATTCCCTACTACAGCTCGCGCGCCGATGCCGGCCTGCTCATCACGGAGGCCACGGCGATCTCGACGACGGCGCGCGGCTGGCTCGGAGCGCCGGGCATCCACGCGCCTTCGCACGTCGAGGGCTGGCGTCGCGTCACCGACAGCGTGCACCGTGCCGGCGGGCGGATCTTCTGCCAGCTCTGGCACATGGGGCGCGTCTCGCATCCCGATTTCCTCGACGGTGCCCTGCCCGTCGCGCCGTCGGCGATCGCGGCCAAGGGTTCCTCGCACACACCCAAGGGGAAGCAGGACTACGTGATCCCGCGCGCGCTGAGCGTCGCCGAGATCGGCGCCATCGTCGGCGAGTATGCGCAGGCGACGAAGCTCGCGCGTGAGGCCGGCTTCGACGGCATCGAGCTGCACGGCGCCAATGGCTACCTCATCGACCAGTTCCTGCGCGATGGCAGCAACCAGCGCAGCGACGCGTACGGTGGCACGCCGGCGAAGCGCGCGCGGTTCCTGCTGGAGGTCGTCGACGCGGTGAGCGCGGCGTGGGAGAAGGAGCGCATCGGCGTCCGCATCTCACCGACCGGCAACTACAACGACATGCGCGACAGCGATCCGCAGGCGACGTTCACGCACGTCGCGCGCGAGCTCGCGCCGCGCGGCCTCGCCTACCTGCACGTCACCGAGGCCCTGCCGGGGAGCCCGATGCACGTGCCGCTCCCGCCGGTCACGCCGGCGATCCGCAGCGCCTACCCGGGCACGCTGATCGTCAACGGCGGCTACGACGCGAAGACGGCGGCGGCCGCGATCGAGCGCAAGCAGGCCGAGCTCGTCGCCTTCGGAGTGCCGTTCCTCGCGAACCCCGACCTCGTGAAGCGCTTCCAGCGCGGTGCGACCCTCAACGCGCCCGACTTCGCGACGCTCTACACGCCGGGCGCCAAGGGCTACACCGACTATCCGACGCTCGGCTGATCGCCGAGGGGCGGCGCTCACTGCGCGAGGCGATAGCTCGACGCGACGAACTTGCCGTCCTTCATCTCGCCGGTGATCTCGATCTTCGCACCGGCCTTGCCCTTGCTGCACCACTCCATCTTGCCGAAGGCCGGCCAGAGGATCTCGACCCACTTGCCGTCGATGCTCACGTAGTTGCCGCAGTGGCCGACGTCCTCGAGGACGTGACCGCAGATCGCATCGTGGACCTCGGCGGTGCTGATCACGTGGGTGGCCTGGGCGCCCGCGGCCGGCGTCGCATCGGTGTTCGCCGGCGGGTTCGCGGCCGGCGTGTTCGCCGACGGCGCGGGCGACGGGGTCTGCGGCTTCGCTGGGGTCTGCTCGTCGCTCTTGCAGGCGAAGAGGAGGGCGGCGAGACCGAGGATGGCGAGGAGCTTCGGGTTCATGCCCGGGAACTCTCGGCCTGGTCCGGCGCCGGTGCAAGGGGTTCCTCCGCCCCCGGTCCGCGCGCCACGCGCGGCGGCTCGTTCGGGCTCAGGTGCGGAGCGCGTCCCGGATGATCTGGAGCTGCGGTGCCACCTTGCGCCGAGCGGCGAGGGACCAGGTCTCGAGCATCCACACGAGCGCGGCGGTGATCGCCTCCTGATCACGTCGGGCGTCGAGGAGGCCGCTCGTCAGGGCGCGTGCGATGGCCGACGGGTAGCGCGAGGTCTGGAGGGACGGGGGTACCGGCGCCTCGTCGTCGACGTGGGAGAAGGGCCAGCGGATCCAGCGCGCGAAGAGCGCGAGTCCGCGGTGGGCCAGCTCGGGAGGGAGCTTCTCGGGCAACGAGGCGAGATCGACGACGAGCACGCAGATGCCGATCCGCAGGAAGGGCGGAACCGCTTCGCCGCGCGCCATCATCGCGTCGAGCACCTGCTCGGCGGTCGCCACGAGCTGCGGCGCGAGCTGCGGATCGCGCGCCTGACGGAAGACCTGGGAGAGTCGCCAGGCCGCGTCCTCGAGGTGGCGGTGTTCCCGGCACCAGGCGAGCAGATCGAGCACCGATTCGCGGGGCAGATCGGTCCGCGCGGCGAGTTGCTTGGCGAGGAACGCGGCGCCCGCTTCGGTGTGATGGGATCGGAACCACGCCAGCGCCGGCGTCCGAACGACGGCGAACTCGCCGCCCTTCTCGAGCCAACGCGCGACGAGGAAATCGAGCTCGGGATGCGAAGGGTGCGCGGCGAGCCACGCGCGCAGGTGGGGCTCCACGTCCGCGGGTGCGGCGCCGGCGCCGAGCCACGCGCGCAGGACGAAGCGCGCTTCCTCGCGCGGTGGGTGACGCGGATCGTCCGAACAGTGCTCGCGGAGCCAGCGGGTCACGAGTGGCTCGACGGCTCCGCGCTCGGCGCCCGACTCGAGCCAGGCGCCGAGGAGGTGTTGCCAGGCCTGCGCGACGTCGGCGGGTGGCAGCCCGCCCGCTTCGCATTCGCGGTGCAACCACGACCGCGCACGTTCGCGATGGTCGGCCCGCACCGGGGGCGAGAGCAGCAGGCCCTTCAGCACCCGCGACTCGAGCAGCTCGAAGCGACGCCGCTCGGAGCCGCGCGCGAGCGCGGCGCCGTTCAGCCAGGCATCGGCGGCGCCCTGGATCGGTTGCGCGTCCGCGCTGCGTTCGAGCCAGGCCGCGAGGAGTCGACCGAAGGCGGGCAACGGCATCGGCGCGCGCTCGCGACTGCCGAGCCACGCCGTGAGATGGGGCAGCGCGAGTTCCGGACGCGCGCCGTGATCGAGCCACGCGATGAGGACGAAGCTCGCCCACTCGTGGGGGATGCGGTCCTGGTCCCGAGTGCAGTGGGCCGCGAGCCAGGACAGGATGCCCGGTTCGACGAGCGTCCGTTCACCGCCCTGGTCCAACCAGCGCTGGATCACGAAGCTCGCCTCCGGCAGCGTCGCCCAGCGCTCGAGCCACTCGCGCACGACCTCGCGCAGGAGCGCGGGTGCGACGCCGCTCGCGAGCAGGGCCGAGAGCAGGAATTGCGTCTGCGATGCCCGCGCGAAGGTCCGCGCGGCCCGCAGCGCCGCGTCGCGGTAGCGCTCGGGGTCGAGTCGAAGCGCGCTGACGAGGAGGAAGTTGCCGCGCGTCGGCTGCGCGAGGCAGCGGTCGAGCCAGTCGAGGAGCACGGCTCTCGTCGCCTGCCGTTCCGCACCGTGGTCCGCGCGCGCGGTGAAGTCGCGGACCATGAGGCCGAGCGAGAGCTGGAACGACGCGTCGCCGACGAGGTCGCTGCGTCCGTCCGGCAGCGCGCGCAGGAGGGCCAGGGCGCTCGTGGGCTCGAGCGTCGAGGGATCGAAGACCCGACCGATGTCGGCCTGCCACTCGTCCGGGTGTGCGGCGACGTCGTCGGCGAGCCGTCGTTGCCAGCCGACCGCCGCGAGCACGGGATGCTCGGCGAGCCGCGCCAGCGCCTCGAGCGCGGAGCGCGGCCGACCGCAGCGTCTCGCCAGCTCGAAGATGCCGCTGATCAGACGCGGGCCGCTCGCGGGTCGTGCACGGAGCGCATCGATGAGGATCTGGTCCGCGAAGACGTCGTGGGCGGCGGTCCAGGCCTCGGTGCCGTCGTCGAGCGTGTCGCGGTCGACCCAGCCGTCGGCGACGAGCAGGTCGAGGATCGGCATGAGGCCCGTCTCGGCCACGGCAGCGTCGGCCTGACAGCGGATCGGCAGGACGGCCACGAGGCGCGCGAGGGGCTCCTCGGTCGCCTGGTCGGAGGCGAAGGTCGAGCGGATCCGACGCTGCACCCAGCGCGCGAAGTCCTGCTCCGCGAGCAGTGACTCGAACTCCGCGCTGGAGCGTTGCTCCCGCAGCCAGCCCAGGAAGACCGCGAGCACCGGGATCTCACGGCAGAGCTCCGTGTGACGCGCGGTGGGCGCGAAGCCGAAGCTCGCCAGGATGTGCCGCGTGACGGCCGCGCGGTACTCGGCCTCCGCGGCGGCGCTCGCGGCGCCATGCTCGCCGTCGAGGTCGAGGATCCGCGTGCCGATGAGACCATCCGCGACGCGATTGCGGAACGAAGGCCGGCAGGTCCCGACGAAGCGCAACCGCGCGCCGAACTCCGAACCGAGTCGCTCGATCTCCTCGCAGAGCGGCTCGAGCGTCGGGAGCTGTTCGAGGTAGTCGAAGAGCAGCAGCACGCCGTCGTTCGGGTCGAGCTCGTGGGAGAGCTCGCCGAGCGTCGCGGGATCGCAGGCGCTCGTCACGCGGAGGACGATCCAGCCGCGGCGGCGCGCGCCGTGCGCGAGTTCGAGCGAGAGACGCGTCTTGCCGAGGCCACCGCGCCCGGCGATCACGAGGCCACAGCGGCCCGCTGCGAGGAGTTCGTCGAGGAGTTCGTCCGCACCGGTGAGGACGGCGCGCCCCGCGTCGCGCGAGCGGTACTCGATGCGGCTGAGGTAGGGGAGCCGTGCGGCGAAGAGCCAGGCACGGAAGCC
>JADLHO010000073.1 GCA_020848735.1 Planctomycetota bacterium
CATGGTCGGAGGCTACGCGGGTCGTAAGTTCCTTGGAACTCCATGAGCTCGACCCGTGCGCACGAGCGTCTGCCACCGTCCGCCGAGACGGCACTCGCACGCGCGGCCGGGACCGTGCTGCCGGCCGATGCGTGCGAGCACGCGGCACGCCTGCTGCCGCGGCTGCACGAGGTCCGGGCCGCGCTGGACGACGCGGCGTGGCGCTGGGTCGCGATCGCGTGCGAGGCGAAGGGGATCGCCGTGGACTCGCCGCTCGCGGCGGAGGAATTCGCGACCGGTCCCTGCGCCGTCGCGCGGTCGCTCGCGTGCTGGGAGCGGAGCCTGCGCGCGGTCCGCGCGGG
This sequence comes from Planctomycetota bacterium, assembly GCA_020848735.1. Lineage (GTDB taxonomy): Bacteria > Planctomycetota > UBA1135 > UBA1135 > UBA2386 > JACRLW01. The sequence continues at coordinate 342 of JADLHO010000073.1, forward strand.
TCGCCTGCCGCGGATCCCGGGTCGCGTCCGCGAGCATCCGCGGGGTCGACTGGTGCCCGCGATGCCGTTCCTGCCCTTCGATCGCGTCGCCTTCGCCGGTCATCGGGCCGCCGTGCTCGTCGACCGCGAGGGTCCGCTGCAGGCACTGCGCGACGCGCGGCGCGGGGTGGCGCTCGTGCTCGGGGCCGGCAACGTCACGTCGATCCCGATCGCCGATCTGCTGACGAAGCTCTGCGGCGAACGCCTGCCGGTCGTGGTGAAGCTGCACCCGCTCCACGCGGGCCTGCACGAGCTCTTCGCGTCGGTCTTCGCACCGCTCGCCGAGTTCGGCTGCTCGTTCCTCTGCGAGGGCGGCGAGCTCGGCGCGGCGCTCGCGCTCGACCCGCGCGTCACCGACGTGCACCTCACGGGTTCGCCCGCGACGTTTCGGCGACTCGCCGAGGCCAATGCCGCGCGCGCGGAGCCCGCACGGCTCAGCGCCGAGCTCGGCAACGTCACCCCGGTGATCGTCGTGCCCGGCCCCTGGCGCGACGCCGAACTGCACGCGCGGGTCGACGACGTGAGCGCGATGCTCTCGAACAACGGCGGCTTCAACTGTGCGTCGGCGAAGGTCCTCGTGACCGCCGCGGCCTGGCCGCAGCGTCGCGAGTTCCTCGCGCGCCTGCGCGCGCGCCTCGCGACGTTGCCGGCGCGCCGCGCCTGGCATCCCGGTGCCGTCGAGCGCGCCGCACGCTTCGCAGGACTCGCCGCGCGCGAGGACGGCTCCCTGCCCTGCACGCTGATCGAAGGGGTCGATCCCGCGAGCACACCGCTCGCGTTCCGCGAGGAGGCCTTCGCGCCCTTGCTCTGGGAGACCGCGCTGCCGGGCGACGACGTCGCGGGCTTCGCGGGCCGGGCCGCGCGCTTCTGCAACGAGCGTCTCGCCGGTGACCTCGCCGCGGTGATCCTCGCCCCGCGGCACGCCGTGCGTCACGAGCGCGCCGCGCTCGCCGGTCTGCGCGACGCCCTCGGCTATGGCACGGTGGCGCAGAACGTCTGGGCGGCGCTCGGCTTCGCCTGGATGACGACGCCGTGGGGTGCGTGGCGCAACCCCGCGGGCGGCCTCGCGCAGAGCGGACGCGGCTTCGTGCACGACCCGCTGCTCCTTCGGGCACCGCAGAAGACCCTGATCACGGGCCCCGTGCTGCCCTGGCCCCGACCCGCGTGGTGGCCCGGTCATCGCGCGCCCCTGCCGGTCATGCGGCGCCTCTTCGAGCTCACCCAGCACCCCTCGGCGTGGCGCCTGCTCCGTCTCGCGCTCGCCGCGAGCGTCGGCGGAACGCCCGGCCGGTGAGCGCGAGGCTCGCGAGCCACGCCGCGAAGGCCGCCGTGAGCGGCACCTGGAAGCGCTGCGCACGCACGCGTGCGGTGCCGTCTTCGAAGACCGTCCGCGAGCGCGGCACCACGTGCTCGACGAAGAGGTCGACGAGCGCGAGCGGACCCGTGCGCTCCGCGGAGACGTAGCGGCCGCCGCCCGCCTCGGCGACCGCACGCAACGCGGCCTCGTCGAGCGCCGACACGACGTCCTGCCCATCCCGTGTGCGCAGGAAGCCCTGCCCCTCGAGCGCGATCTTGCTGCCGCGCGTCGTCCCGAAGCCGACGCAGTGCACGACGGTCTTCTGCGCGAAGAGCTCGGCCGCGGCGCGGCGCCCGTTCCCGGCGTGGTCCTCGCCGTCGGTGATGAGCACGACCACCGCGTGCTCGCGTTCGCCCACCGCCAACGCGTCGCCCGCCGCGCGCAGGGCGGCGCCGAGATCCGTTCCACCACGGTCGACGCTCGACGGCGAGGACGCCGCGACGAGCTCGCCGAAGGTCGCCACGTCGTGGGTGAGCGGCACCGCGAGCTTCGCCTCACCGGCGAACACGACGAGCGCGAGCCGATCGCCGCGCGTGCGCTCGGCCAAGGCACGGATGCCCTGCTGCGCCGCGGCGAGTCGATCCGGCGCGAGGTCCGTCGCCAGCATCGAGCGCGAGACGTCGAGGCACACGACGACGTCGACACCCCGGCGCTCGCCCGCGCGAGGCTCCTCGCCGAAGGTCGGCTGCAACGCCGCCAGCAGCGCGCACAGCGTGCCGAGCGAGAACAGGGTGCGTCGCGCTCGACGCTGCCCCTCGCTGGCATCGGCGGTGAGCTCGGCGGCGCGCGCGCCGAGCACGCGCGCGAGGCGGACGCGCCGCACGGCGTCGCACACGCGCAGCAGCACGTCGACGACGAGCGCGAGCAGCACGATCGGCAACCACGCCGCGTGCACGAAGAGCTCGGCGGGGTTCACGGCGCGGTCTCCAGCACGGTCGCCGCGAGGAAGCGTCCGACGAGCAGGAGCACGAGGCCCGCGACGAGCACCGGCAGGAAGCGCTCCTCCAGCACGTACCGCGGCTCTTCGAACTCGACCTTCTCGAGCGTGTCGATGCTCGCATAGACGGCATCCATCGCCGTCGCGTCGCGCGCCTCGAAGAAGCGGCCCTGCGTGTCGCGGGCGAGCGCCTCGAGCGGCTGCGTGTCGAGCGGCTGCCAGCGGCCGTCGGGCAGGCGATGGCCGATCCCCGCCGCGATCGCATAGACGCGCACGCCGAACTCCACGCAGAGCCGCGCGGCCTTCGCCGGTCCGATCTCGGTCGGGGCCTGCGCGGTGGCGACGTTCTCCTCGCCATCGGTGAGCAGCACGACGACCCGCGACTTCGCCGTGCTGGCGCGCAGGAGCTGCGCGGCGCGGGCCACCGCCGTGCCGATGCCCGTCATGTCCTCGGGACCGTCGTGCGGCACCGGACGGACGCCCTCGAGGATCGCCGCGAGCGCGCGATGGTCGAGCGTCGGCGGGCAGACGACGTCAGGGAAGCGCGCGAAGCGCACGAGCCCGATCCGGTCGTGCGGCCGCGAGGCCGCGAAGCGCGCGGCGGCGGCCTTGCTCACGTCGAGGCGCGTGCGCGTGCGATCCATGTCGTTCGCGAGCATCGACGAGGAGACGTCGAGGCAGAGCACGACATCGATGCCCTCGTTCTCGAGCGGCAGCGCCTCGCGATGCACGGGTCGGGCGAGCGCGACGACGACGAGCACGAGGCCGAGCGCCTCGAGGACGACCGGCGACGCCGCGAGCCGCGTGCGCAGCGTCGGCGGCAGGTCGCGCGTGAAGGGCTGCGGCGCGAAGGCGACCGCGGCATGACCGCGCGCGCGCCGCACGAGCAGCGCGACGACGAGGAGCGGCAGCAGCAGGAGGAAGTCGGGGCTCTGCAGCGCGAGCCCCGTCCAGCGTTCGAAGACCTCGCTCATGGCGCGGCCTCCTGCGGGAGCGACCGCGTCGCGATGACGAGCTGCTGCGCGTCCTCGATCGCGTCGTGCCATGCCGCCGCGTCGGGCGCGTGGCGCGCGAACTTCACGAGATCGCAGCGGGCGAGGATCGCGGCGAGCGCCTGACGCGCCGGTGGCGAGAGCACGCGCTTGGCGTCGAGGAGCGCGAGCAGCTCGTCGGAGGTGCGGTCCCCCGCCGCGATGCGGTAGCGCGCGCCGAACCAGTCGCGCAGCGTCGTCGCGAGCGCGGTCCACGCGCCCTCGCGCGCCGCGGCATCCATCATCGCGGCGCCCTGCAGCGACCCGAGCCGCGCCATCGCGCGCTCGAAGGGCGGACGCGCCGGCGCGACCGGTCGCCGCCGCGCCCGTGCGACGAGCAGCTTCGTCGCCGCGGCGAGACCGACGAGCGCCGCGACGCCGAAGGCGATGCGCAGCGGCCGATCCCAGGGCGAGCGCGGCAGGGGCAGCAGGCCACCCGGCAGCTCGGGTGCGGAGGGCGCGCCGTCGGGCAACGCCGACTGCACGACGAGTTCGAGGGCCGTCGTCGTCGCGACGAACTCGCGCCCCGCGCGATCGCGGGCGCGGAAGCTCGGCGCGGGCACGATCACCGCGTCGCGCACGAATGCGTGCGCGCGCAGGCGCCGCGTCTCCACGGAGTGGGAGCCCTCGGTCCGGAGCGCGACGTCCTCGGTCACGACGACGAGCGGGGACAGCACGGCATCGCGCCACGGCTCCGGCTCGAGATCCGTGCGCCAGGCGCGCTCGACCTCGATCGTGAAGGCCCGGCCGAACTCGATCACGGGGATCGGGCAGCGGATCTGCAGGCGCAGTTCGTCCTGCGCGGCCACGCCCGCCGCGAGCAGGAGCACGCCGCCGAGAGCGCGCCTCGCGCGCGCGATCACCGCTTCTCCCCGCGCAGCTCGCGCATGCGGAAGAACTGCAGGATCGGCCGGGCCACGGCATCACGGTCGTAGACGCGCGGCACGGGCACGTCCATGAGATCGATCTGCGCGCGCCGCAGGTCGGCGACGGTGCGGGCCCGCCAGTCGAGCACACGCGCGGCATACGCGTCGCGCACGACCTGGCTGGACCAGTCGACGAGCGTGCTCGCACCGGTCTCGGGATCGCGCACGCGCATCGGGCCCGCCGCGGCGAGCGCGGTGAACGGCGGCGTGAGCTCGGGTGGAGCGAGGCGCACCGCGATCAGGTCGTGCCGGCGCGCGCAGAGCGTGGCGGCATGGCGCCAGTCGTCGGCGAGGAAGTCCGAGACGCAGAACACGATCGCGCGGCGCCGCAGCGCGCGCGCCGCGAACTCGAGCGCGGGCGTCAGCGCGGAGCGGCCGGCGGTCTCCGGCAAGGCGAGTCCATCGCGGACGACGCGCAGCACGTGGCGCAGACCCTTGCGCGGCGGCACGAACTTCTCGACGCGCGCACCGAACGCGACCAGCCCGACCTTGTCGTCGTTCTTCACCGCGGACAACGCGAGGCACGCGCAGACCCTCGCGGCCATCTGGCGGGCGGACCAGATGCCGAAGCCACCACCCGTCGAGGCCGAGAGGTCGAGGAGGAAGAGGAGGGTGCGTTCACGCTCCTCGACGTACTCCTTCACGAAGGGTCGCCCCACGCGGGCGGTCACGTTCCAGTCGACGGCGCGCGGATCGTCGCCGTCGACGTACTCGCGCACCTCGCGGAACTCGATGCCCGAGCCGCGGAACACCGAGCTGTAGCCGCCGGCCATGATCTCGGTGACCAGTTTGCTGCTCTGCACCTCGATGCGACGCACCTCGGTGAGCAGCGACGCGAGCTCGGCGCCGGTCGCGGAAGGGTCGGGCACGCGGGTCACGGCACTCGCGGATCAGGGAACCGGGACGTTGTCGAAGACCCGCTGGATCACGTGCACCGAGTTCAGGCCCTCGGCCTCGGCCTCGTAGGTCGTGATCACGCGGTGGCGCAGCACGTCCATGCCGACGGCCTTCACGTCCTGCGGCGTCACGAAGCCGCGCCCCGACAGCAGCGCGCGCGCGCGCGACGCCTGCACGAGCGCGATCGAGGCGCGCGGCGACGCGCCGTAGAGGATGAAGGTCTTGAGCTCACCGAGGCCCGCGTCGTCCGGATTGCGCGTCGCGAACACGAGGTCGACGACGTAGCGGCGCACCTTCTCGTCGACGAACACCTCGTCGAGCGCGGCGCGCGCGGCGAGGATCTGCGCGGGCTTCGCCACCGTCCGCACCTCGGGCTTCGCGGTCGCCGTCGCCATGCGCTCGACGATCTGCGCCTCCTCCGCCTTGCTCGGATAGCCCACGACGATCTTCAGCATGAAGCGATCGACCTGGGCCTCGGGCAGCGCGTAGGGGCCCTCGTGTTCGACGGGGTTCTGCGTCGCGAGCACGAGGAACGGCGAGGGCAGCGCGCGGGTCTCGCCCGCGAGCGTGACCTGGCGCTCCTGCATCGCCTCGAGCAGCGCCGACTGCACCTTCGCCGGAGCGCGGTTGATCTCGTCGGCGAGCACGAAGTTGGCGAACACCGGCCCCTCGCGAACGCCCCAGTCCCCGGTCTTCGGGTTGTAGACCTGCGTGCCGAGCAGGTCCGAGGGCAGGAGGTCCGGGGTGAACTGGATGCGACGGAAGGTCCCGCCGAGCGCCTTCGCGAGCGATTGCACCGCGAGCGACTTCGCGAGTCCCGGCAGGCCCTCGAGCAACACGTGTCCATCCGCGAGCAGACCGATGAGCAGGCCGTCGAGGAGCTGCCGCTGCCCGACGATCACCTTCTCGACCTCGTGGACGACGTCCTGCAGGAACGCCGCAGCGGGCGGCACGGTCGGTGGCTTCGGAGCAGCGCTCAACGGATGGTCTTTCGCGGGTTCGGCGGTGCGGGAGGCGCGGGAGGATAACCGCGCGTGGCCGCCCTTCGCGTGCGCACTGGCCGCTTCTCGATGGAGTCCGTCCGTTTCGTTCCGGACTCGGAACGAGCGTCGCCGCGTCCCGCGCCCGGCGACCAGGTTGGGACAAGACGGGCATCGCGTGCGCCTCGTCGCTGTGCGCGGGCAAGGTTAGGCTCCCGCGCCAGTCGCAGCGTCCGTCATGCACCCGCCCCACCCGTTCGCCCGGTTCGCGTTCCTCCTGCCCGTCGCCCTCGGCCTCGTGAGTTCCAATGCGCTGACCGCGCGCGATCAGGAGCCACGCGATGGCGTCAATCGCAGCGGATTGCCGGCGGGTACGACCCGGGAGCAGATGTGGTATGCGCCCAGCGCGGAGGACTGGAAGCGGCCGGTCCTCGTCACGTTCCAGAGGAGCTGGGAGGACGCGGTCGCCGTCGCCCGCGAGACCGGACGCCCGATCCTCGTGTGCGTGAACATGGATGGCGAGATCGCGAGCGAGCATTACGCCGGCGTGCGCTATCGGTCCCCGGAGATCGCGAAGCTCTACGAGCCGTATGTCTGCGTGATCGCATCGACCTACCGCCACAATCCGCGCGACCACGACGAGCACGGGCACCGCATCCTCTGTCCGCGCTTCGGCAGCGTGACCTGCGGCGAGCACATCTCGATCGAGCCGCTGCTCTACGAGAAGTTCATGGAGGGTCAGCGCATCGCGCCCCGCCACATCATGGTGGAACTCGATGGCGCCGAAGGGCCGCGGGAGGCCTTCGACGTCTATCTCGCCTTCGACACCGCGTCGGTGTTCAAGGCGATCGAGAACGGCATCGCGAACCGCGGCCCGACGCCCCCGCCGATCGTGCGCGGGGACCGGCCGATCGTCGAACGCGTGGCGAGCCGCGACGTCGTCGACCGCAATGCGGTGGAGGAGGCTTATCGCAACGGTGACGCGCAGCTCCGCCAGGCGCTCCTCGACGCGGCGACCGAGCACGCGGCGACCGGGCCGAGCGAACTGCTGCGGCTCGCGGTGATGGGGCTCGATCCCGATGCCGCGAGGCGAGCGCGCACCGCCCTCGCGCAGACCAGCGCGGAGAGCGCCGTCGACGTGATCGCCGAGGCCCTGCGCGTGCCGATCGAGGCCGGCGAACGCGAGGCCCTCGTGAAGGCGCTCGAGCGCCTGGGCGAGACGTCCCCGCGCGCGCGCACGCTCGCGGTCGTCCACAACGGCCTCGCGGGCCGCTCGGCGAAGGTCGACGTGGACGGTTGGGCCAAGGCCCTGGAGGGCGGCGCCTCCTACGTGCCGGCCGACCGCGTGGCGCTCGAGGCCAAGGTCGAGGCCGCCGGCGAGGCGAGTCGGACGCGGCCCGACGACGCCGAGTCCAGGGTCGCGCGCGCCGAGGCCCTGCTCGGGCTCGCCGTCGATCCCGAGAGCGACTCCTCCTTCGCGCCGAACCGTCGCGTCGCCGCGCAGCAGAAGACGCTCATGCTCGAGGATGCGCTCCGCGCCGCGCTCGAGGCCGAGCGTCTCGGGGCCACGGGCTGGCGCGTGCAGTCGGTGATCGCGATCGCGTCCTGGTACCTCGGCAAGACGAGGGAAGCGCAGACCCGCGCCGAGGCGGCCGTCGGGAGCCTGCCGGCCGATGCCGCGAGCTGGAACGCCGCGGCCGTCCTCGCGCTCTTCGCCCAATCCCGCCAGGAGGCGATCATCGCCGCGGTGCGGAGGCAGGAGCAGTGGCCGCCGCAATGGATGACCGACGTGACCGCGGCCTACGGCGTGCTCGCGCGGCATCCCTTCGGGACGGATCTGCACGTCGCCTCGAACTACGACTTCCTGAAGTACGTCGGCGCCATGGGGCGGGCCGGCAAGGCGCTCGACGAGGGCCTCGCGCGCTTCCCCGACTCGGCGCCGCTCCACGATTGCCTGCGCGCGCGCACGCTCGACGAGCGCGGCGCCGAGGGTCTCGAGAAGACCTACGAGGCGATGCTCGCGAAGCCCGCGGCGTCCAGGAACCTCCCCTGGTTCGCCGGCTATGCGTCCCTGGTCGCCGCCGAGTTCCACCGCCGCGCGGGTGAACTCGATGCGGCCCGCGGCGCCTACGAGCGCGCGATCGCGCATTACGACCGCGCCATCACCGCGAACCCCGACAACCAGAAGACGGCCGACCATTACGCGGCGATGGCGCTCGGCGCGCTCGCGCGCATGGCCTACGAGGCGCAGGACGACGCGAAGGCCGTCGAGCTCGTCCTCGCCTCCTTCGCGCGCTGTCCCGAGGCGGCCAATGCGCTCGACGGCCTGAACTTCTCGAGCGCCGACACGAGCCGCCAGCTCCTCATCCGGCTCCGCCTCGCCGAGAACACGGCGCTCGCCGACCGCGTCGAAGCGGCGCGTCGGGCGCTCGACCCCCGCCTCCTCGAGCCACCGGCCTACGAACGCATCGACCCGCCGCCCGGCGGTGAAGCGCGGCCACGGCGGAGGCGCGGATGAGCGCGGGCCCGGGCGGAGCCGGCCCGGACCTGGTCGTCTGCCACGCGCGCGGCGAGATCGCGGCGGCGCGGCGCCTCGCCGGCGCCCTGTCGCTCAGCGGGCTGAGCTGTCGGCTGGATGAGGCCGAAGCCGCTCCGGTGGGCGAGCCGAGGACCGGCGGCGTCCGCCTCTCGGTCCGCCTCGCCACGTCGACGCCGGGACCGACGTCCGCGCCGGTGGAGCTTCAGCTCCGCGCGTGGCGGAACGCGGTCGATCTGCGGTCGGCCCTCGACACGCTCCGGCCTCGCCTCGGGCGCACGTTCGACGATCCGCGCGGTCGACCGGAGCTCCGCTTCGCATTGGAGCAGGCGCCGCTCCTCGGCGACCTCGCGGGCCAGACCCACCGCCTGGCCGGCTACGTCGAGGGTGCCCTCGCCGCCAATCAGGCCGCCGGGAGCTCGCGCGACACGAGCGCGGCGCGGATCGCACTCAAATGGGAGCTCGAATCGGACTGGCTGCAGCGCGGATTGCGCTCCCTGGTCGTGGCCCTCGAGCCGCTCCTCGCGGACGGCGATTGGCCGCTGACCCGTGAGCTGGCGGAGGCGGCCCGTCACTCCGCGGACCAGCTCGACGCCTTCTCGGCCTACCGCGACGAAGCCGCCGATCGCTATCGAGCCCTGGGAACCGCGGTGGAAGGCGTCGCGCGGCTGATCGCCGAATGGCAGGAGCTCGCCGCGGCCCTCCTCGCCGCGCCGGCGAACCCCGTGTGAGTCCGCCTCACCAGCCGCGCACGGCCGCGGTCTGCGATGCGAAGAAGGCCGCCGCGCTCGTGCCGAGCCGTTCGCCGAGTCCCGGCTCCCTGGCCGAGCGATCGAGGCTCTCGCCCGGGTCGCCCGCCAGATCGAAGAGCTCGACCTGTCCGGTGTCGCCGTCGAAGATCGCCTTGTGCCGGCCCTCGCGCACGCCGACGAGCCGCGCGCCCCAATCCGCGAAGTAGAAGCAGGGCCGGTCGCGGACGCTGAGGAACGACGACCCCTCGTGCCCCGCAAGGGGCGGCAGGCCCAGCAGCTCGAGCAAGGTCGGCGCCAGATCCACGTGGCTCACCGGCGAGTCGAGGACCAGCCCCGGATCGGTGCGGCCGGGCACACGCAGCACGAGGGGCACGGCGACGTTCTCCTCGTAGAGCGCGAACGTGTGGCCGAAGTTGCCGTCGTGCTCGCCGAAGGCCTGGCCGTGATCGCCGACCACGACGAGGACCGTGCGGTCGAGGCGCTGGCGCGCCGCGAGCCCGTCGACCAGACGGCGCAGGCTGCGGTCGGCATACCAGAGCGCATTGCGATAACAGCCGAGCATCGAGTCGTACGCGAACGGTCCACCCGCGGGGCTCTCGTAGGGGTGATGCCCGGCGATCGGCAACCAGGCGGCGAAGCACGGACGTTCGCCCTGTCCTTCGCGACGCTGCCCGTCGAGCCAGCCGAGCAGCGCGTCGACCGTCGTCTCCTCGTCGACGCCGAAGCTCGACTCCCGGACACCGCTCAGGCTCGCCGCGTCGACCCGGTGCGCGAAGCCGCTCCGCGTCAGCACGTCCTCCATGCCGAGGAAGCGGAAGCGGCCCGAGTGGAACAGCGCGGTCGCATATCCCGCCTCGCCGAGCAACCCCGCCAATCCGGGCACGGGGACGCGCGCGTAATCCGTCGCCTCGGTACCGGGAGCCGGATGCACCGCATGGAAGATCGCGATCTGCCCCTTGATGCTCTCGGGGTACACCGCGCACGCGTGGCGGGCGAGCAGGCTCCTGCCGCTGAGCTCCGTGAGGAATGGCATCGGGTCCTCGTCTGCGCCGTATGGCCGCAGGAAGCGCGGAGCCGCGGACTCGAGCACGACCAGGACCAGGTCCATGCCGCGTGCCGCACCCCGCAGCGCGAGCAATGCCGGATCCTCGACGGCACGCCCGGGCGCGCGCGTCGCGGGCGCGAACCCGTCCGCAGGGACCGGGCGCTCGACGGCGCCGCGCAGCAGGAACAGCAGCGCATTGCGATGTGCGGGCAGCGAGGGCGCCGCGCCGATCGCCGGCAGGGCCAGGAGCACGCCCGCGAGCGTGAGTCGCGGGCGCGCCTGCGGGCGCAATCTGGCCGCGAGACCCGGCGCGAGACCCGCGACCAGCAGGACCACGAGCGCCGCACCCAGGCTCTGCGCCGAGGCCGCATGCGCCGCCGAATCCCCCATCGCGGGATCGACGCCGGCCAGCATCGGCAGGCTGAGCGGCGAGCCGATCGCCGCGACCAGCGCGGCGGAGATCGCGGCGTGCACGGCGACGGCGACATAGACGCCGGTCACGAGCCACCGCACGCGCATCGCCGCGAGCGCGCCGAAGGCGAGGGCGACGAGCGCATCGCCTGCGAAGAGCCCGGGACCTTCGCGGAGCGGCGGGAGCCCGACGGCGACGAAGCTCACGAGCTTCGCCGTCACCAGCACCGCGAAGACCGCAGTGCCGCTCACCGCTGCCGGTCCGCGGCCTTGCCGGTGACGAAGCTGGCCTCGGCGACGGGCGTCCGTTCGAGCCCGTCGCGGATCGTCTGCACGCTCCATCGCACGACCAGGCCCGCGCGCAAGGCGACGCTCGTCCGCCAGCTCGTCGTGTTCCCCGCGCTCGGCGTGAGCGGCGCGCTCGCGAAGCTCTCGAGCTCGCTCGTCACCGCGATGACGTAACGGGTGCCCTCGTCCTGGCCGGGGGCATGCGCGAAGACGAACTCGAGCTCGGTCCCGTTGCGCGCGACGCGCTCGGGCGCCGCCGGTCCGTCACCCGCGGGACCGATCGGACGCGCGAGCATCCGCAATGCCTGCGCGGGGCCCCAATTCGAGGTCTCGAGCTTGCGCACCTCCCAGCCGAGACCCATGACGCCGGCCTTCGGCGTCGCGCGGGGGTCGGTCTCGACGACGATGTCCTTCTGATCCCATCGCGAGGAGAAGGACACGATGCGATCCGTGCCCGCCACGCTCGCGACGTCGCGCCACTGGACGAGGCACTCCTCGAGCTTGCCCGCGGGCGCCGTCAGCACGAGCCGTCCCCAGCGCGGTGCACAGTAGTAGTCGCCGCTCCCGCCGACGCCGATCGCGAAGGCGCCCTGCAGCTCGACGCGATCCGGCTTCTCCGCATCGGGCAGGAAGACCGCCCGGTCGAGGCGCGCATAGATGCCGGCCGGGTCGCTCGGCACGGCGTCGGGAGCCGCCGCGTGGGCCGTCAGGCCACCGACGGCGATCGAGGGGACGAGGATCGACGCAAAGAGGGTCTTCATGGCTCGGATCTCTGCAGACTGGGCACTGGGTTCGCGCTCGAAGACGACACCGGCAGTGGATCGTTAGCCGCACGACCCAGGATGGCGAGCACGCTCTCGCCGGCGCGAACCCGCGCACCGCGTTCGACGTGCAGCGTGCGCAGCGCATCGCGCGAGACGAAGAGCTCGACGCGCGAGCCGAAGCGGATGAGTCCGATGCGCGCGCCCGGCTCGACGACCATCCCGGCGCCGAGCACGTTGACGATGCCGCATGCGATCGGTCCGGCGATCTGCCGCACGGCGATGCTGGGTCGGCCGCCGGGGCGCGGCGCGAAGACCGTCACATGCTGTTCGTTGTCGTCGGTCTCGCCGACGCGACGCGTCGCGACGCGCCGGCCCGCGCGGGCCGTGCTGCTGAGCACCGTTCCCGCCGCCGGTGCACGCTGCACGTGCACGGAGAGAAGCGAGAGGTAGATGCCGATGCGCCAGCCCGGGCCGTCGAGGAGCGGCGCATGCTCGAGCTCGGCGAGGTCGTCGACCGTGCCGTCGGCAGGCGAGAGCAGGAGCTCGCGGGCGCCGGGGATCGAGCGCTCCGGGTCGCGGAAGAACCACGCGACGAAGACCGGCAGCGCGATCGCTGGGGCCGCCAGCCACGGCGAGAGGAGACCGCCCAGCAGCGCCCACACGACCGCCACGCCGCAGGCGATGGCGAGCTGGCGGTGACCCGCGCGCGCGATTCCCAGCCTGCCGCGGAACGGCGAGGGCGCGCTCATCCGGCCGCGCGCCGCGCGATGGCGCCGCGCTCGATCAGGTTCATGCGCTTGCAGAGCCAGGGCGCGACCCTCGCGCTGCGACCGCGCGGCCGCCAGAGCCAATCGTGCGCGATCACCCACGGCGCCGCCGGCTCCGCATAGCAGCGCTCACGCGCACCGCGCAGGGCGAGCGGGAGCACCACGAGATCGGCGTCGAGACGCATGCCGGGCTCATAGACCCCGATCACGACGCGCACGCCGCTCGGCAGGAACGCGCGCGCACGCGCACCGTGCGACGCATCGCGCTCGAGCACCGTGATCCGCGCGTCCGGCAGGAGTTCGCGCAGGAGGTTCGCGCTGCGCGGGAAGAGCCCCCCGCCGACGACCGTGACCTCGCGGAGCTCGCCGCATTGCGCGAGCAGGGCCTGCAAGGGCGCGCGGTGCGCGGCGAGGACCCTGCGCTGCAGCGCGGGCGAGGCGAGGACGAGCCGCTCCAGGCCGTCGAGGACCTTGGGCACGAGGGCATCCAGCCAGCGCAGCACGGGCGGCCACGCGCTCGTGCGCACGCCTTCCAGCGCGAGCGTCGGCAGCTCCGCGAAGTGACGGCTCGGCTCGGCGTGGTGCTCGGCGTGATAGCCATCCGAAAGGAAGAGCCGATTCCACCAGCACGCGTGACAGCTCGTGGCGGGGCCCGCCTCGCCGCCGTCGGGTCGTCGCGCGTGCTCGTAATGGCCTTGCACCTGACAGAGCGCGAGCCCGAGCAGGAAGCCGGGCAGATAGGCCGAGAGCAGGAAACCCGGTGCGAAAGCGGCCAGCGCGCCCCACCCCAGCGCGACCGCGATGCACTCGGTCCGCAGTCCGGGCTCGTCGGTCCATCGCCAGGGCCGTCCCGCGTGGTGCGCGAGATGCCGCTGCCGCCAGATCCGCTGCGGCAGTCCGAGGAGCAGACTCAAAGCGAGCGAGAACGCGTCGTCCGCCGCCCGCGCGCGGAAGAGCCGCCGATGCACGAAGCGGTGCGAGATCGTGTTCGCGTTCCACCAGAGCCCGAGCGCGACGACGAGCAATCCCGGCAGCGCCACGAGCACGAGCGCATGCGCGAGCGCGAGCCGCACGCTCACGCGATCGCGCGGATCGCGGAGTCGCAGCGCGCTGGGCCAGGGGAGGGCGGGCATCGCAGCCTTGGACGTCGAGGGCGCGGGCACGTTAGCGGGCTGCCCCGCGACGGAGGCGATCTGCCCGCGAATGTCCGAGGCGAGCGCCGTAGCGTGCGCCCCTCGTTCCACCGCGCCCCCTCGCATCCGCCATGGCCGCAGTCTGCCCTCGCCTCCTCGCGCTCTCCGCCGCCCTCGGTCTCCTGGTCCGCTCGCCCGCGCAGGACCCGCCACCCGATCCCGCGGCGGGCTCGAGCGAAGCGCGCGTCGTCACCCCGGAGGCCCGGACCGACGAGCTGCGTCTCGCCGTCGCCGCGGTCGTCCGCTGGCTCGAATCTCAGGCGCAGCCCGTCGAGGACCTGCCGGGCGCCGTCCTCTTCCGCAGCAGTGCCGAGAGCCGCGATCGAGCAGGCGCCGCGGTGTATGGGGGCAGCGCCGGCGTCCTGATCTTCCTCGAGAACGCCGCGCTCGTGCTCCAGGACGCGCGGGCCCGCGCGCTCGCGGACGCCTGCGCCAAGGGGCTCCTGGCCGAGGCCCTGACCCTGGCCGACGGGACGCAGACCTGGTCGGAGCCCCTCGACCGCCCCGGCTCGGCCGCGCTCTACCTCGGCGATGCCGGCATCGGCCACGCCTTCCTCGTGCGCAGCCTCTGCCGCGAGGACCGGGACGCCCTGCGCGTCGCGGTCGGAGTCGGCGACGCCCTCCTCGCGCGCGCGCTCCGCGACGACGACGGACTGCATTGGTCCGATGAACAGGTCGAGATGATCTACGGCGCGGCCGGCACCTCGCTCTTCCTCCTCGAACTGGCGGAGGCCAGCGGCGAGACCCGCTTCCGCGACGCCGCGCTCCGCGCCGCCCATTGGCTGATCGCGCAGAGCGAGGTCGAGCCGGGCAAGGACGGCACCCGCCAGCGCCGCACCTGGCGCTGGTCGCTCGCCAACCACGCCCATTACCCCAACTTCAGCCACGGCACCGCCGGCGTCGCCTATGCCCTCGCCCGCGTCGCCGAGGCGAGCGGCGACAGCGCCTGCCTCGAAGCCGCCCGCGACGGCGCCGAATGGCTCCTCGCCCACGCCATCCGCGAAGGCGCCCTGCTGCGCTTCCCCGTGATCGCCGGCAATGCCCTCTCCCTCGGCGGCTGGTGCCACGGCCCTCCGGGCACCGCACGTCTCTTCCTCTACCTCCACGGACTCGCCGACGACGAGCGCTACCTGCCCTGCGCGCTCCAGTCCATGGACTGGCTCATGGCCCAGGCGCCGCAGGACCCGAGCACCCCGCTCCCGCCGAGCCTCTGCTGCGGCGTCGCCGGCGCCCTGGATTGGAGCTGCGCCCTCTTCCGCAGCACCCGCGACGAACGCCACGCCGCCTTCGCCGACCGCTGCGGGGATTGGCTGCTGGGCCACGCCATCCGCGACGAGGCGGGGATGCGCTGGCGCAACGGCGCCTCGTCCCACGGCAATGCCGCCGCCGAGCACGGCCTCGACCTCATGCTCGGTGCGAGCGGGGAGGCGATGGCGCTGCTGCGGCTCGTGAACCTGCGGGAGGCGGTCGATCCGGTGCGGCATCTGCCGGATCGGAGGGTGGAACGCCGGGCCCAGCGTGAGGCGGAACCGGCCAAACGCACACCGATGTGATCGGGGGCGGGATCGCGTGCCGCTCGCAGCGTGAGGCTCCACGACGCCACCGCGCCGGGCGGCGCACAGGGACGCGCGTCAGTTGCG
>JADLHO010000074.1 GCA_020848735.1 Planctomycetota bacterium
CCCGCGCAACGGCGCCCGCGTCGTCGCGAAGGCGTGGAGCGATCCTGCCTACAAGGAGTGGCTGCTGCGCGATGCCACCGCCGCCATCGTCTCGATGGGCTATGTCGGTCGCCAGGGCGAACACATGCGCGTGGTGGAGAACACGGCGACGACCCACAACCTCGTCGTCTGCACGCTGTGCTCCTGCTACCCGTGGCCCGTGCTCGGCCTGCCGCCGGTCTGGTACAAGTCCGCGCCCTATCGCTCGCGCGCGGTGATGGATCCGCGCGGCGTGCTCCAGGAGTTCGGCACGCGGCTCGCGGACGACGTCGAGATCCGCGTCTGGGATTCCACCGCCGAGCTGCGCTACCTCGTGCTGCCGATGCGGCCCGCCGGCACCGAGGGCTGGAGCGCGGAGAAGCTCGCGACGATCGTCACCCGCGATTCGATGATCGGCACGACGGTCTGCGATGCGACGGTGACGGCATGAACGGCGGCCACGACCTCGGCGGCATGCACGGGCTCGGGCCGATCGCGCCCGAGCGCGACGAGCCCGTCTTCCACGCCGCTTGGGAGCGTCGCATCTTCGCGCTGACGCTGGCGATGGGCGCGCATCGGCGCTGGACGCTCGACCGCTCCCGTTTCACCCGCGAGAACCGCCATCCCGTCGACTATCTCGGCTCGAGCTACTACGAGCTGTGGATGAAGGCGCTCGAGCAGCTCGCCGGCGAGGAAGGTTTCTTGCGCGAGGACGAGATCGCGGCCGGGCGCGCGCTGGCGCCGCCGCCTGCGCATGCGCGTCCGGCGCTCAAGGCCGGAGATGTCGCGCCGACCCTCGCCCGCGGCGGGCCGTCGGAGCGACCGGTCGCGGCGCCGCCGCGCTTCGAGATCGGCGAGGCGGTGCGCGTGAAGCTCGCGACCTCGCCGCTGCACACGCGCGCGCCGCGCTACGTGCGCGGCCGCCCCGGCACGATCGCGGCGCATCACGGCGGCCACGTCTTCCCGGACACCAACGCCGCGGGCAAGGGCGAGCAGCCGACGCATCTCTACACGGTGCGCTTCGCGGCACGCGATCTCTGGGGCGAGCAGGCCGCCGCGCGCGACAGCGTCCACGCCGATCTCTGGGAACCGTATCTGGAGGCGCAGCGGTGAGCCTGCCGGCGCTCGACCTGCTGCCGCGCATCCCGCGCGACGCCGAAGGTCCCGTCTTCCGCGAGCCGTGGGAGGCGCAGGCCTTCGCGCTCGCCGTGCGCCTGCATCAGGAAGGCGTGTTCACCTGGCCGCAATGGGCCGCCGCGCTCGCCGAGGAGATCAAGCGCGCGCAAGGTGCGGGCGATGCCGATCGCGGCGACAGCTACTACCGTCATTGGCTCGCGGCGCTCGAGCGGCTGCTCGCCGAGGCGCATGTCGTGACGCCCGAGGAGACGCGGCGTCGCGTCGTAGATATCGATCGCGCGCAGCGCCGCGACCACGCCCAGTCCGACCACGACCACGACCACGATCATCACCACGACCACGACTGATCAGAGGCCGCCGCACGTGATCCCCCGCTACAGCCGTCCCGAGATGGCCGCCATCTGGGAGCCCGAGAACCGCTTCCGCATCTGGTTCGAGATCGAGGCGCATGCCTGCGACGCGCAGGCCGAGCTCGGCATCATCCCGAAATCCGCCGCACGCGAGATCTGGAAGAAGGGCAAGTGGGAGATCGATCGCATCGACGCGATCGAGCGCGAGACGAAGCACGACGTCATCGCCTTCCTCACCAACCTCGCCGAGCATGTCGGCCCGGCCGCGCGCTTCGTGCACCAGGGCATGACCTCGTCCGACGTGCTCGACACCTGCCTCGCGGTGCAGCTGAAGCAGGCGAGCGACCTGCTGCTCGCGGGCGTCGACCGGCTGCTCGCCGCACTGGAGACTCGCGCCCACGAGCACAAGATGACGCCGACGATCGGCCGCAGCCACGGCATCCACGCCGAGCCGGTCACGTTCGGGCTCAAGCTCGCCGGCTACTACGCGGAGTTCGCGCGCGGCCGCGAGCGCCTCGCACGCGCGCGCGACGAGATCGCGACCTGCGCGATCTCCGGCGCGGTCGGAACCTTCGCCAACATCGATCCGCGCGTCGAGGCGCATGTCGCGCGCCAGCTCGGCCTCGCGATCGAGCCGGTGTCGACTCAGGTCATCCCGCGCGACCGCCACGCGATGTTCTTCGCGACGCTCGGGGTGATCGCCTCGTCGCTCGAGCGCCTGGCAATCGAGATCCGCCACCTCCAGCGCAGCGAGGTGCGCGAGGCGGAGGAGTTCTTCTCACCCGGCCAGAAGGGCTCGTCGGCGATGCCGCACAAACGCAACCCGGTGCTCTCGGAGAACATCACCGGTCTCGCCCGCCTCGTGCGCGGCATGGCGCTGCCGGCGATGGAGAACGTCGCGCTGTGGCACGAGCGCGACATCTCGCATTCCTCGGTCGAGCGCGTGATCGGGCCGGACGCCACGATCGCGCTCGACTTCGCGCTCCACCGCGCGGCGGGGATGATCGAGAAGCTCGTGGTCTATCCGGAGATGATGCAGCGGAACCTGGACTCGCTCGGCGGGCTGGTGCACTCGCAGCGCGTGCTGCTGGCGCTGACCCAGGCGGGCGTGAGCCGCGAGGACGCCTACCGCATCGTGCAGACCAATGCGATGGCGACGTGGCGCGAGGGCGGGTCGTTCCTCGACAGGCTGCTGGCGGACCCGATCGTCGCCAGGCACCTGAAACGCGCCGAGGTCGAAGCGATGTTCGACCTCGGCTATCACTTCAAGCAGGTCGACGCGATCTTCCGCCGCGTCTTCCCGCGCTCCTCTGCCAGGGCGTCGAAGCCGGCCGGCGCGAGGCGCGGCCGCCGGTCGCGCTGAGCCTGGTGCGGCTCAGCTGCCCTGCTTCATGATCTGGTCCTTGGCGACCGCGAGCAGCTTTTCCATCTCGGCGCGGATCACGCCCTCCGAGACGCCCTTGCTCTTGAGGTCGGCCACGACCTTCTGGACGACGTCGTCGTCGCCCGGCTTGTCGAAATCCGACATCACCACCGTCTTCGCGTAGGCGGCGAGCTCGTCGCCGACGAAGCCGAGCTGCTTGCCGGCCCACTCGCCGAGCAGCTTGTTGCGTCGTGCGTTGACTTTGAACTTCAGCTCCTCGTCGTGCTTGTACTTGGTCTCGAAGCCCTTCTGGCGATCGTCGAAGCCGGTCATGGGACGCACCCGTATCTCGCGGTTGGGGAGGCGGGCTATATAGCGACGCCCGCCAGCGACCGCCACATCCCCACGCCGCCTCACGTCCGCCGCGACATGTGCACCCTCGTCCTGCTCCGCCGCCCGGGCCATGCCTGGCCGCTGCTGGTCGCCGCCAATCGCGACGAGATGCGCGAGCGCCCCTGGCGCCCGCCGGCGCGCCATTGGCCCGACCGGCCGGATGTGTTCGCCGGGCTCGACGAGCTCGCCGGCGGCTCGTGGCTCGGACTCAACGATCACGGCGTCGCCGCGGCCGTGCTCAACCGGCGCAACACGCTGGGTCCGGCGGCCGGGCTGCGCTCGCGCGGCGA
>JADLHO010000075.1 GCA_020848735.1 Planctomycetota bacterium
AACGCTTCACGTACTCCTCGACGAACTCGATGCCCTCGAGGTCGAGGTGGTTCGTCGGCTCGTCGAGGATGAGGAGATCGGTCGGCGCGGTGATGAGCGCCGAGAGGACCGCGCGCGAACGCTCGCCGCCGGAGAGCACGGCGACGTCCTTCGTCCACGTGGTCTCGTCGAAGCCGAGGCCGTGCATCACGCGCTCGCACACGTGCCCGCGGTCGAGCGCGCCGCCCGCTTCGAAGCGCACCTGGAGCTCGCCGTACTCCGCGAGCAGGCGCTCGTCGTGCGGTCGTTCGGCGAGCTCGTGTTCGAGGGCCCGGATGCGCTGTTCGAGCGCCTCGAAGGAGCCGTCGCCGCGGAGGACCCAGTCGCGCACGGTCGTGCCGGGTGTGAGGCGAGGCACCTGCTCGGCATACGCGATGCGGAGGTCGCGACGGACGTTGCGCGCCCCGCGGTCGGCCTCGTCGAGCCCGGCCAGGATGCGGATCAACGTCGTCTTCCCCGAGCCGTTGTCGCCCACGATGCCGATGCGCTCGCCCTCGTCGACGCGCAGGCTCGCTCCGCAGAGGACTTCGACGTCGCCGAAACGGCGCTCGATGCGTTCGAGGGAGACGAGGGTCACGGATCGCGGCGGGTCGGGCGGACCAAGCGGGGCGAGGATGGTACCGTCGCCTGCGCCGCGAGTCAGTTGCGCGCTCGGTCCCGGGTGCGCCCGCCGGTCGGCGCTCAGCGCCGGCGGTACTCGATCGCGCAGAGCTGCTTGTCGGGCGCGACGTACTCGACGAGGTACGAGCGCGTGTTCGGTGCGGCGCGTTGCAGGAGGCTCAGGAGCGTGGCGCAGTCGGCGACCGGCGCACCATTGACGGCCGTGATCACCATCCCCGGGAAGAGCCCGAGCTTGTCCAGCGGCGCCGGCACCTCGGCGAGCAGCAGGCCGCGGAACGGGCTGCCGGTGCTCGTCTTCCCGGTGCTGGTGCTGCCGGCACTGCCCGTCCGCAGCGCCCCTTCGCCCACGCGGACGATCGAGTCGAGGTCATCGCTCGCGTAGAGCTCGACGAGCCCGGACGAGATGCGCCGGATCGGGGGGAAGAGCTCGTACTCGATCGCGGAGAGCCACGCGACGAGCGAGGCGGACGGGCCGTCGGCCGCCGGGCGTGTGCGCGCCGGATCCGGGTCGAGGCGCGTCAGCAGATCGTGCGCGGCGGAGCGCACGGGCGAAGGCTCCCCGCCGAGCAGCGTGGCCAGCTGCCCACGGATCGCGGGCAGCACCTCGCGCGCGTACTCGCGACGGATGTCCACGCAGCGCGCGAAGAACCAGAGCACCTGACGGCGATCCGCGTCCTCGCCGACCTTCATCAACGCGGCGAAGGGGGCCGGATCGAGCGCGTACGACCAGTCGCCGGGTCGCGGCGGCTTCGTCCCCGCGGGACCGACCTCGAGCTTCCGCCAGTCCTCGAGACTGCCCTCGTTCTTCTTGCCGAACTGCGCGGCGAGGTACTCGACCGCGCGCAGGAACGCCTCCTCGCGCACTTCGCGCAGCGGTTCGCCGGGGATGTGCCCGATCAGGTTGAACACGTGCTCGACGACCGGGACGTAGAAGGCCCCATAGAACGCGAGACGTCGATCCGTGACGTGCCGGCTGTCGCGGATGATGACCGAGAGGTAGCCGGGGTCCTGCTGCATCTCGAGCAGGGCCGCGTGGTGTTTCTGCCAGGCGGGATCGTCGACGACCTCCGCGCCGGTCTCGTCGAAGCGCTTCTGCTCGCGCGGTGCGGTCTGCGCGATGCGGTACATCGGGCGCAGGTGCTCGTAGATCGGCTCGAGCGGCAGCACGTTCTGCTGTGGTGCCCGGAACGGCATGCGCCAGTCGATCTGCGCCTGGCTCGACTGGCCGGGATCCTGGGCGCCGCTGGCGGCGGCCGACAGGAGCGGGAAGAGGACGGCGGCGGTCTTGCGGAACATCGGGTCGGTCACTCCCGGGCACTTGCTCTCCCGGGCTCGTGGGGCGGAGCGTCGTCGCGAGGGGAGCTGGGATCGCAGTTAGGACGGCTGGGCGGCGCCGTCACCGGAATGGAACGGTCTCACGCGAACCAGCCGATGAGGAGCACCTGGAGCAGTCCGATCAGCACGCCGAGCACGCCGCCCAGCCACTCGATCGCGCGCAGCTCGCGGCTGGCGACCTTCAGCACGATCCTCTCGAGCTTCTCGACCTGGAAGGACGCGACCTTCTTCTCGACCAGCTCCTGGACGTCGAGGCCCTGCTCCACGGCCTGCTCGAGCTTCTCGAAGATCACGTCCTGCTGCTTCATCACCTGCTTCACGATGCCGCTGCGCAGGTCCTTGATGCGGTCGGGCGTGAGGAAGCCGCCGATCAGCGGCAGGTTGCGCAGCTCCTCGATCTTCGGTGCCATGCCGCGTTCGAGGACGTCGCCGAGCATCGCCTCGAGGTCCACGTTGCGGAAGCCGCGCACGATGTCCTCGTGCTGCACGAGATGGTCGCCGACCACCTCGCCGACGCTCTTCGCGAGGTCCTTCTGGCGGCGGCCGATGAGGCCTTGCACACGGATGCCGAGGAAGCGTCGCGGCTTGATCGGCCGGAAGATCATCTTCACGGCCAGCCAATTGGTGACCCAGCCGATCACGCCGCCGAGCAAGGGGACGCCGATCCAGGTCGAGAGCGGGATGTCCATTGGGGCGGGGCAGGCTATCCGCCGTGGCGGTCGCTCCGCCACGGGTTCAGGGCTCGGTGCCCGGAGACTCGAAGCGGCCGGCCTGCAGCTCGCGGACGCGGTCGGCGAGGCGGCCGACGGCCCGGGTCCAGCGCATCCGCACCGCATTGGGGGTCATGCCGAGCGCCTCGCCGATCTCGACGAAGGAGCGGTCCTCCCATTCGCGCAGCACGAGCACGCGGCGGTCGTCGGGATCCAGGAACTCGAGCGCGAGGCGGACCCAGGCGCTCCACTCCGAACTGGAGGCGGCGGCGCTGGGCGTGGTCTGGGTGGGGGCGGCGGCGCCGAGTTCCAGCACGGTCTCGCTGGGCAGGGGCGACTCGCGCTGCAGTGCCCGCCGCCGGGCCCGGTACCAGTCGTCCTTGTCGCGCAGGTTGTTCTCCGCGACCCGCGCGAGCAGGGCGCGCAGCTGCGCGCGCGACTGCACGCGGAAGCGCGGGGCGTCGCGGAGGAACTCGAGCAGAGCGTCCTGCACGTGATCCTGCGTGTCGTCCTTCGACCGCAGGCGCGGACCGAGGCGATCGGCGACGTGCGCCCGGAACCAGGGCAGCTCGAGCTGCAGCAGCTCGTGCAGAGCGGACTCCTCGCCGGCCGACCAGCGCAGGAAGAGCGCGTCTTCGGGCGCCGTCATCGCCCGGTCGCCTCGAATCGCGGGAGCGCGCCATCGGCCGGCTTCGGTTTCGCCGCGAGCGCATCGGCCCGCGCGCGGCTCGCCGCCGCGCCCTCGGCATTGCCGCGCGCGGTCTGCACCTCGGCGAGTTCGATCCACACGAGCGCGACCTCGGAGTCGAGCTGCGCCGCGAGCCGCAGCTCGCGCTCCGCGCCCTCGAGATCGCCGGAGAGCCGGCGCGCGACGCCGAGGTTGTGCCGAGGCACGACGTCCTTCGGCGCGAGTTTCGCGGCGAGCGAGTAGGCCTCGATCGCATCCGCGTAGCGCTCGAGCGACTTCAACGCGTTGCCGAGGTTGTTGGCGGCGCGTTGATAGCTCGGGTCCGCGCGCAGCGCTGCACGGAACGCGAGCTCCGCGCCGGCGAAGTCGAGCTTCTGCATGAGCGCGTTGCCGAGGTTGTAGTGGCCGCGCGCGTAGTCGGGCCGCGCCTCGGTCACGCGGCGCAGCTCGGCCACCGCCTCCTCGGCGCGCTCCGTGCGGCGGAGCACGATGCCGAGGTTGTTGCGCGCGGCGATGT
Source organism: Planctomycetota bacterium (assembly GCA_020848735.1). GTDB lineage: Bacteria > Planctomycetota > UBA1135 > UBA1135 > UBA2386 > JACRLW01. Next base: position 3,911 of record JADLHO010000075.1, read on the forward strand.
ACGTCGGTCGCAGCTCGAGCGCGCGGCGCAGGGCCGGCTCCGCTTCCGCGAAGCGTTGGCGGCCGAAGAGCAGGTTGCCCAGGCTGTTCCACGCGAGCGCGGAGTTCGGCGAGATCGCCAGCGCGTCGCGGTACGCGGTCTCGGCCTCGGCGAAGCGCCCGTGCTGCTCGTGGAGCATGCCGAGGTTGCGGAGGCACATCCACCGTGCGCGGTTCGTCTCTGGAATCGAGCGATAGAGGGCGATGGCCCGGTCGGGGTCGAGGTCGTGGAGCGCGTAGGCGACGGAGAAGAGCGAGGTCGGCGAGTTGCCGAAGAGGGCTTGGAGCGCCGCGAGCGCGCGTCGCGTCTCGGCTTCGTCACCCGAGCGTGAGGCGGCTCTGGCCCAGGCCTCGTGGTACGCGGCCTTCGCGAGCGGCGCGCGGGTGATCGCGTCGAGGAAGTAGCCGGCGGCGCGACGGCAGGCGCTGCGGTCCTCGAAGGCCTGTCCGCGGCGGAACTCGTCCAGGCCGGTGATGAAGGCCTCGAAGTGGCTCTCGGGCTCGCCGATCGCCCCCGCCTCGGGCGGGAGATCGAGCTGACGCCGCATGCTGGCCCGGACGCGCACCAGGGCGACGCGCGGGCCGAAGCGCTCGATGCCGGCGTCGAGCTTCTGGAGCGACTCGGGCGACGCGCGATCCTCGCACCAGGCGATGCCGCGGATCGCGAGGACGATCGCGGGGTCGACCCCGAAGCGCTCGAGTTCCGCGGCGGGACCGAGCATGTCGCCATCGCCGTCGGGTCGGATCGCATCGACGATCGTCGACCAGAGTTCCTCTTCGTGTGCCTCACGCAGCGCGCGCTCGCCCTCGAGCACGAGCGGTGCCTTCGCGATCTGGTAGCCGACGAGCGTCGCGACGAGCGGGATGCCGAGGATCGCGGCGAGGGCCGCCGTGCTCGCCGCCGGGCGCGTGCGCATGCGCACGCGCAGGCGGCGCCACGCTCCCGGCATGCGGGCGCTCACGGGGCGTTTCGCGAGCCACGCGTCGAGGTCCTCGGCAAGGGCGTTGCCATCGGCGTAGCGACGCGCCGGGTCCTTCTCGATCGACTTCAGCACGATCGCGGCGAGGTCCGCATCGAGGCGGGTCTCGATGCGCCGCGGGTCGAGCGGTTCGTCCCGCAGCACGCGGTGGATCGTCGCCTCGGTCGTCGGGCCGTCGAAGGGCCGCACGCCGGTCACGAGCTCGTAGAGCGTCACGCCGAGCGAGAAGACGTCGGCGGTCGGCGCGGCGCTGGCCCCGCGGATCTGTTCGGGCGCCATGTACTGCGGCGTGCCCCCGGCGGCGCCGGCGATCGTGAGCGTCGGGGCGGACTCGTCGCGTGCGAGACCGAAGTCGGTCAGCACGGGGGAACCGTTGCCGCGCAGCAGGATGTTCGAGGGCTTCACGTCGCGATGCACGATGCCCTGCGCATGCGCGTGTCCGAGCGCGCGCGCGACGACGGCGACGAGGGTGGCGCAGTCGCGCGGCGTGCGGCGCAGGCCGGTCG
>JADLHO010000076.1 GCA_020848735.1 Planctomycetota bacterium
CACGGCCGCGAGCTCGCCGCCGCCTTGCTCGACGGCTGCCGCAGCCTCCCGGGCGTGCGCGTGCTGGGCGACCTCGATGCGCCGCGCATCCCGCTGGTCTCCCTCGCGCTCCCGCCGTTCGGCCTCGATGCCGAGACGCTGGCGCGCACGATCGCCGACACGAGCGGGGTGCTCGTCTCCGCCGGTCGTCACTGCGCGCACGAGCTGCACGAGCACTGCGGCGCGGACGCGACGCTGCGCATCAGCGCCTGGCTCGTCAACGACCTCGACGACATCGCGCGCTGCTTCGATGCGCTGCGCCCGCTGATCGCCTGACGGGCGGGGCTCACCCGTCCTTCTTCGTCTCCCCGTCCTTCGCGCCGTCCTTCGGTGCGGCCGCCGCCTCCGCCGCCTTGCGCTTCTGGATGCGCTCCGCGCGCTCCTGGTGCAGCTTCGGCTGCTCGCGGGAGATGACGAGCTGGACCGGCGTGTCCGGCGGCGGCGCGAGCTCGGTGATCCACCAGCGCTCGTCGTCGTCGGCCGCAGCGTGGCGCACGGTGACGAGATGGTTCGCCGGTGCGCGGTAGACCTGGCTCACGAGGTTGCCCTCGTAATCGCCGATGAAGACCGGCGGCTCGTTGCGATAGAGCGGCGCGAGATTGCCACCGAGGTAGATCCAGTCGACGTCCTCGATCGCGCGCTGCGTCGCGAGGTCGAGGATGAGGTCCTCGACCGGCACCTCGACGTCGATCTCCTTGCCCTCGAGGTCGGTCTTCTTCCACCGCGCGACGAACCACACGTTCATGCCCTTGGGCGGGAACGTGTCGGCGAGGAGCGCGCCCTTCGCCACCTCCTCCGGGGTCGGCAGCGGCACGCGCTCGACGCTCTTCGCGTTCTCGCCGGGCTGAAAGCCGATGAGGAGCATCGCGGCATTGAGGATGCTCGCCTTCACGTCGGTCACGAAGAGCGTCTCGTGGCCCTTGCCACGACGGTGCACGAGCACGAACTCGATCGGATCGGCGGGGCGCCCCATCACGGCGGGGACGACGATCGTCTTCGCGGCCGTGTCGACCACGAGGCCCGCATCCTTGATCGCCTTCAGCATGTCGGCGACCGGGTCCTGCGGCGGCGTGGGCTCGACCTTCGGCGGCTCCTGGCCGAAGCACGCGCCGAGCCCCAAGAGGGCCGCGCAGACGAAACACGGCACGCGCCGAAGGGTGATCGGCACGCGGGTCGAAGGGCGGAGTCGCGTCATCGTTCGAGTTCCTTCTGCAATGCGGCGAGTTCGGCCTCGGTGCGGGAGTCGCCGAAACCGCGCTCGACGGCGATCGAGAGCTGCGCGCGTGCGGCCGCGCGATCCCCCGCCGCGAGTGCGGCGCGCGCGCGGGCGAGCGGAGCCCGGGCGACGAGCCAGGCGGACGGCGAGAGCCGATCCATCTGGGAACTCTCGCCGAGGAATGCGCGACGCACCAGGGGCGCGGGCGAGCCGTCGCGATAGCCGCGTGCGGCCGCCTCCCAATGCCGGGCGGCGCCGGTGAAGTCCGCGGCCGCTTCCGCCGCCTCGGCGAGCATCTGGTGTGCGGGGCCCCGCACCCGGACATCGTCGTCGTCGAGCGCGAGGATCGCGCGCGCGAGCGGTGGCCCGGCCGCGGCCCGCGTGCGCGGCTCGCGGGCGAAGACCTCGAGCAGTCGCAGCAGCCGCGCGGCGGAGGCCATCGCGAAGTCCGCGTGCGCGAGGGCCTCCGCGGTGGCGGCCTCGAAGCCCTCGCCGACGTGCAGCGCCTCCTCGCGCACGAGCCGCTGGTAGGCGAGCTGCACGCGCGGCTCGTGGGGCAGCGCATCGAGACGCAGGGCCGCGCCGAGTTCCGCGTCGGGACGCATCAGCGGTTCGACGAGGACGAAGCGCGCGAGGAACCGCGTCGTCGCCGCATCCAGCGGCGCGGCCGACTGTCCGACGAGCTCATAGGCCTCGTCCTGGCCGGCATCGTCGAGACCCTTCGCGAGGGCCGCGTCGAGACGCGCGCGCACGCCCTCCCGACCCGCAGGCCGGGCGAGCACGCCGCGCAGCGCGACGAGCCGCAGCTCGCTCTCGAGCTCGCCGGCCGTCGCGGCATAGAGGCGCTCCGCGAGGCCGGCGTCGTCGAGATCGGGACGCGCGACCAACCACTGCAGCACATACGGCTGCACCGCCTCGTCGAGCTGCGCGAAGCCCGCGGCGATCGCAGCCACGCGCGCCGCGTCGAGGCGCGCGGGGACGAGCTCGGCCAGGCGGCGGAGCCAGGGCTTCGGCCAGGCAGCCGGTTCGCGCAGCAGGCCGTCGAGCATCGCCGCGTCGCCGAGCGCGAGGCGCGCGAAGCGGAGCTCGAAGGCCTCGCCGTCGATGGGCTCCGCGACCAGCAACTCGAGCGCGAGCGCGTCGGCGCGGTGGCGCAGCACCAGCGCCTGGCTGCGGCGCGCCGCGGCATCGAGACCGGCCCAGACGCGACGCGCGATCGGCTCGGGCGCCGCGCGCAGACAGACCTCGGTCGCAGCCGCGGCGAGCGGACCACCCTCGCCCGCCCAGCGCGCGATCAGGTCGAGGACGCGCGGCGGGAGCGCGGTCGGCCCCCCGTCGGCGCGTGGTCGCACGAGCTCGCCGAGCACCCGCGCCGCGGCACGCGGGACGAGTCCCTCGAGCAGGCGGACCCACGCGGCCTCCGGCACGCGGTCGAAGGGGATGCGCAGGTAGATCGGCAGACGGCCGTGCTGCTCGTCGGGGTTCTCGAGCGCGAACGCCAGCACGTCGTCGTGATGGATGCCCGCGTTGCAGAGCGCATCGAAGGCCGCGACGCGCAGGGCATCGCGTTGCTCGCGTCGCGCCGTGGTCTGCGCCTCGGTCTCGCCGGCGAGCGGCGCACGCTCCTCGTCGGTGGGACGCGCGAGCGCGGCGAGCACGCGCGCGCGGCGCGCATCGTCGTCGAGGCCGAGCGGCGCACGCCGCAGGAGTGCTGGGGTCAGCGGGTACTTGCCGTCGAGCGCCTCGCGCACGAGCACGTCGAGCTGCGCCGACTGCCGCAGCGCGAGCCATTCGACGATCGCGTCGCGCTGCACGTCATCGAGCTCGCGCGCCAGCGCGACGAGGTGGCGCTCGCTCTTCGCATCGACGTTGCGCAGGAGCTCGAGCATCGGCGCGATCTCGGCGCCGTCGAGGAGGCGCCGGTGCGCCTCGCCGACGAGGCGCCCCGCGACCGACGACGACACGAGCCAGCTCGCATGCTCGGCGGCGTGGCGCGCGTCGCGATCCTCGCCGAGCACCGCGTCGACCAGCGCCTGCAGGTCGGCGAGCGTCCACTCCTCGCTGCGCCGCGCCGTCAACGCGAAGAAGCGCTCCGCGGGGCCCAGCGTCTGGTCGCGGAGGATGCGATCGATCGCGTCGGCCGCGTCGCGCCGCGGGCGCACCCCGAGTTCCTCGAGCAGACGGCTGCGCGCGCGCGGCGGCAGTTCGTCGAAGCGCGGCAGCGGGAAGGGCCAGACGTGCTCCACCGCGAGCGCGGCCGCGAACCGCGCGAGCGCTTCGTCCTCGCCCGCGACGACGAGTCGCCACAACTCGCCATCGGCGCGCCCGGCGTCGACGAGCCGCGCGAAACCGCGTGCCCGCAGCGCATCCTGGGCGTCCTGGCGTTCGAGATCCTCGCCGTCGACGAAGCGCGGCGCCTGACGGACGAGGGCCTCGAGGCGCTCGAGGGGCAGCGCGTCGAGCAGCGGCGCGAGCACCAGCGGATCGTGCTCCTCGAGCAGCCACGCCGCGACCGCCGCAGGCTCGAGACCCGTGCGCAGCAACACGGCACCCGCCGCGGAGCGCCGCGCGGCATCCGTCGAACGGAGTGCCTGCAGGAGGACCTCGGGCCGCTGGGCCGCGGGCGGCAGGCGCAGCAGCGTGCGCCGCGCGCGCTCGACCGCGACCCGCCCCCCGCGCGCGAGCGCGACGTGCGGATCGAAGGCCGGCGTGGCCTGCGCCGTGGCAGCACCCTCGAGCAACGCGGCGACGATCGACGCGGCGAGCGGCCACGCGGCGCGCCTGCCGACCGGAGTTGCTCGGACCGATCGTCTCCGCGGGCTGCTCGTCATGGCTCGATGCTCTTGGCTGGTCCGATGAAGCGGGCGAGTTCGGCGGCGATCGCCACGGGGAGATCGTCGGCACAGAGTCCCGGCTCCGAGAGCTGCGCGGCCACCCGATCCCCCGCGGCGCCGTGCACGTGCACGGCGAGGCGCGCGGCCTCGAACGGCGAGAGCCCCTGGGCGAGCAATGCGCCGAGCAGGCCCGCGAGCACGTCACCGCTGCCGCCGGTCGCGAGGCCCGGATTGCCCGTCGTGTTGACGAACACGCGCTCGCCGTCCGTGACGATCGTGCCCGCACCCTTGAGCACGACGGTCGTGCCGCGGCGCGAGGCGAGGGCGAGCGCCGCGGCCTCGCGCGCCCGCTGCACGTGCGCGACCGAGGTCGCGAGGAGCCGCGCGGCCTCGCCGGGATGCGGGGTCATCACCGCCGGCGCGACACGGCGGCCGTCGGTCCACGGCGCGAGCACGTTGAGCGCATCGGCGTCGAGCACGACCGGCGTCGTGCCGCGCGCGAGGAGCAGCGTGTCGACGAAGCGCCGCGTGTCCTCGCTCGCCCCGAGGCCGGGACCCACGACGATCGCCGCGACCCCCACGCAGAGCGACGCGACCGACGAATCGTCGCGGTCGACGGTCGTCGCCGGCGGCACCGCGACCGTGAACGCGTTCATCAGATCGTGCGGCAGGGCCGCCCGGACCAGGCCGGCACCGCCCCGCAACGCGGCACGCGCGACGAGGATCGCGGCACCGAGCATGCCCTGCGAACCGGCCGCGACGAGGACGGTGCCGAAGCTGCCCTTGTGAGCGTCGCGCGCACGGAGCGCGAGCTTCGGGACGATGTCGATGCGGGTCACCACGAGCGCGGGATCTCCAGGGCGAGGCGCACGCAACCGACCGTGAGCTGGTTCGTGTTGCGCACCGGGGTCTCGGCGAAGTCCGCGAGCGCCGCGGGCGCGCGCGCACCGTCCCAGAGGCCGAGGCCTTCGAGCAGCGCGATCACCACCGGGAAGTAGCCGCGCTCGGCGCCGTCGCGCACCTTGATCGCGAGGCCGAACGCGCGCGCCGCTCCGTCGCCCGCGCCGGGGAGCAGGCCGCCGACCGCGTAGACCCCCTCGGCCCCGTTCTTCGGCACGACGCGACCCGGCGCGCTGCGGACGAGCAGCGTGCCGAGTCGGCCCTCGCCGGCGAGCTGCACCGGGGCGTTCTGGATCGCAGTGCGGAGTCGGATGCACGCGGCCTCGCGAACGGACCCGAGCCCGCGTGGGTTCATCAGTCGGCAGAAGCCGGCCGCCAGCGCGGTCAAGGGCATGCGCAGCGTCGGCGCGCCACAGCCGTCCGTCGCGACGTCGAGGGAGCCCGGCGGCAGTCCGACCAGCTCCGCGACCGCGGCGCGCACGCGCATCTGCGCGAGACCCTGCGGGTCGAGGTACTCCGCGAGCGACTGCCCGAGACTCTGCGCGAGCAGGAGGAAGCCGGCGTGCTTGCCCGAACAGTTGTTGTGCACGCGCTCCGGACGACGGCCGGCGCGGGCGAGCTCGAGCGCCGCCGCGCGGTCGAAGGGCAGATGCGGTCCGCAGCCCAACTGCTCCTCGACGAGCCCACCCCGCGCCAGCAGCTGCCGCGCGGTCGCGACGTGGGAGGCCGTGCCGTCGTGACTCGCACAGCACAACGCGAGCTCCTCGTCGCTCAGGCCGAGCCGTGCTGCGGCGCCCGATTCGACGAGCGGTAGGGCCTGGAAGGGCTTGATCGCCGAGCGGGTCCAGACCGGCTGCTGCGCATCGCCCGCCGTCCAGCTCCGCCCGTCGTCGAAGACGAGCGCGACCGCACCGTGGTGTTCCGACTCGACGAAGGCGCCCCGCGTGACTTCCGCGAGCAGGACGTCGGCCGGGCGGCGGCCTGCGGCGATCGACGGCGTGCCCGCCGTCTGGGAGGAGGACGGCATGCAGGCCAGGACGATCGGCAGAAGCCCACGGCGACGCAAGCCCGCTCGCGGCCCGGACCCCGTCGCGTGGTAGAAACGCGCCCGAATGGACGAACTCGTCCCCGTCGAGATCTCCCGCGTGGTGCTGCAGAGCAAGAGCGAGCCGCAGTACGTCCACCTGCGCGTCCTCGAGTCGGAGCGGAGCTTCCCGATCGTCATCGGCTTCAACGAGGCCGCGGAGATCTGCCGCAAGCTCGGCCGCGAGCGCTTCGAGCGCCCGATGACGCACGACCTGATCGGTCGCATCTTCGAGGCGACCGGCTGGCAGCTCCGCCGCGTGATCGTCAGCGAGCTGCGCGACGCGACCTTCCATGCGTACCTCGACCTCGTCTCGGAGATCGAGGAGCGGCTCATCGACTGCCGACCCTCCGACGCCATCGCCCTGGCGACGCAGTTCCGCACGCCGATCTTCGTCTCGCGCGAGGTCCTCGACGCGGTCGCACCCGAGGGCTAGCCTCGCCGCCCCGCGAGTGCGTCGATGCCGACGCGGCAGCGCGTGGCAGCCGCGTCCATGCGCGGTGGGATGGCAGAGCGGCCGATTGCGGCGGTCTTGAAAACCGCTGTCGGTGATGAACCGACCGGGGGTTCGAATCCCTCTCCCACCGTCACCTCGCCGCGCAGCCGGGCCGGTGCCCGGCGCTTGCCGCGCGCGCCGCACGATTGATCGCGCGCCGCCACGACGCGAGCGCCGTCCGCGGGCAGGGGCCGCCCCCTTGCCGCGAATTCCTGCGAGCGCTCTGTCACGCGCGGTCGTCGTTCGGACATCGATCCCTCGGTCCAACGAACCCAACCCAGACTCGACCGAGGAATCCAAGCCATGAACACCGCCACGATCCGCCCCTTCGCGCTCGCCCTCTCGACCGTCCTCGCGCTCGCCGGCTCCGGCCGCTCCCAGGACCGCTCCGCCACGTTCGCGCTCAGCTACGGGACCAGCGAGTTCGGCGGCTCCGTCACCATGAACGCCTTCGCCCGGCGCACGAGCCTCGACAGCGTCGGCTCGTACGAGTCGGCGATCGGCGCGAGCGACATCCGCCGCGTCCGGGTCTTCGGCCAGAGCAAGGAGTCCGCGGCGATCGTCGCGGGCTACACGGTGCGTCAGGTCAAGAGCGCGCTGCTCGGCGGCAACGTGTCGCAGACCCGCAGCGGCTCCTTCGTGGTCCGCATCGCCGGGATCACGGTGCAGCAGGTCACGGCGGCGACCAGCTCGACCTGGAGCGAGGTCTTCGCGCCGGGCAATGTCTTCGCGGGCAGCGGCGTGAGCCAGAGCGTCGGGGTCGGTCCCTTCGCGATGAGCGTCCGCGCGAACGTCTCGGCCGGCGCTCGCTTCGATCTCACGCGCACGACCGTGCTCGATCCCGGTTCCATCTCGTACCGGACCTTGCCGATCCAGTTCACACCGCCCTCGGTCTCGGCCAGCCTGACGGGCTGGGCACGCGCCTCCGCGAACGGCAGCGCTTCGGCGTCCCTGGCGGTGCCGGGGGTGAGCTTCGGGGTCAGCGCCGATCTGGTCTTCGCGAACTCCCGCGCCGACCTGCTGGTCGAGGCGACCTCGAGCCGGCTCGGTGGCGCACTCACCTACGCGGTGGAGCCGATCGATCTCGAGCTCAGCGCCTACGCGACGGTCTATCCCCCGCTGGTCGCGCCGATCACCTACCGGACGACGCTCGTCGACTGGTCGCTCGGCTCGCGCAGCGGCTCGCTCCCGATCCAGTGATCGCGACGAGCACCCGCCCCGCGGCGAGCAGCCCGCGTGTCCGGCGACCCGGCCGGACCCGCGGGCTGCGCGGTTTTCGGGGACTTCGGCTGTCACGCGCGGCGCGGTCCTCGCCATCGACCGGGTACTCGCCGAGCGCACTGCGCGCCGCCGAACCGGATCCCGACCATGTCCAAGCGTCCGCTCCTCGTCCTGTCCCTCCTCGCGTGCCTGGCTGCGAGCGCGATCGCGCTGTTCCAGTCGGGCGCCGCCGTCCCGGCCCCCGTCGAGCTGCTCTCCGACGATTCGGGCCGGCCCGGCGCCAGGGCACCGGAGCTCGCCGGGGACGACCCGCAGACCTCGCGTCAGGAGGCCGCGCGACGCCCCTACGAACTGGTCGCGGGGGAGCGCCTGCAGCTCGCGACGCGGTGGCGGACGCAGGTCGAGACCCGCCGTGGCGACTCGGCGCCGTCGCAGAAGCTCGTCGTCGAGATCGCCGGCCCGCTCGAGCTGACGGTGCTCGACCGCCGCGGCGACCGGTTCGCGATCGCCTTCCGCATGGGCGAGGCAGACGTTCAGGTCAGCGTCGACGAGCGGTGCAGCGACTCCACGACGATCCGGCGCGACCTCGCCGCGGGCGCCGTCGCGCTGCTTTCGACCGAGGGCGCCGTCGCGGGCTTCCGCTTCCCGGCGGAACTGGACCCGCGCGACCGCAACCTCCTCCGCGGGCTCTTCCTCGCCAGCCGCGTGCAGCTCGGCCCGGTCGCGGCGGCGGATTGGACCGTCGTCGAGCCCGACGCGATCGGCGAAGCGACGATCGCGATGCGCCGCGAAGCCGGCCCCCGTGGCGACGACGTCATCACGTGGAACAAGACGAGCTACGCGATGCGGGCGAACGACCTGCTCCCCGCGGTGGACGGCAGCGGCCGGCTCGCGGCCGACGGCCACCGCGCGTGGTGGAGCCGGGTCGAGTCGACGGAGCGAGCGAGCGCGCGCGTCGAGGCCCTGGACCTCGACGTGGTCGCGCAGACCGGCGCGCGGTTCGAGCTCACGGGCGTCGATCGCATCGGCGGTGTTCCGTCCTTCGACTGGGAGGCCGCGTGGAGCCCCACCGGTGGCTGGCGGGAGGGAGCGGCCGCCGCCGAGTCGGCCGAGCACGAGCACTGGGTCGCGGAGCTGCGCGGCACCTCGCTGCGCATGGAGTTCGCCCGCCTCGCGGCGCTGCTCGCCGGGCCCGACGAAGCCGACCGCGATCAGGCCCTGCACGAGCTGCGGGAGCGCATCACGTGGTTGATCCGCCTCGACTCGCAGACCGTCGAGGAGCTCGCGAAGCTGCTCGCGCAGCCCGAGTTGGACCCGTTCCTCGCGGCGGTGCTCGCCAGCGCCGCCGGCTCCGCCGGCACTGCCGAAGCCCAGCGGATGCTGGCGGATCTCGTGCTCCACCGCGAACTCGCCCCCCAGCGCCGCCTGGCCGGTCTGCGCGCGATGTTCGACCTGAGCTCGCCGAGTCCGACCGTCCTCGACGCCGTGCACGCGCTGCTCGGCGACGGGAGCGAGGACGCGGCGATGTCCGGCACGGGCATGCTGCTGCTCGGCGCGTTCGCGCGCCTCGACCGCGGCTCGCAGGCCGGTCCGGACCGGCTGCCGGGCCTGCTCGCGCTGGAGCAGAGCGCGGCGGCGACGGGACGCCTCGAGCTCTGGCTCGAGGCGATCGGCAATGCCGCGCGGGCCGAGACCCTCGCGATCGCGGCGCGCTATGCGCGTCACGAGGATCCCGCGCTGCGCGTGGCGGCGATCGCGGCGGTGCGGCTGGTGGCGGACGCCGCGGCCCTCGAGCTGGTCGAGAGCCTCGCCGTGCACGATGCCGATCCCTTCGTGCGCATGCGCGCCGTCGAGACCCTGGCGGCACGATCCGAAGCGCGAGCACTCTTCGGACTCGCCCGCGCCCTGGGCGATCAGGACCAGGACGTGCGCTGCGCCGCCGTGGTCGGCCTCGGCGCGCGCGCGGAGGTCTCGACCTGGCGGCCCTGGCTCGAGCGGGCCATGGCCCAGGACCCGGCGCTCGTGGTGCGCGACGCCGCGCGCGAGATCCTCGCGCAGTGGAACGATCCGTCGCGGTGAGCCGGCGACCCATCGCGCGCGGCGGCGAGGTCGACGGCTAATCTGCGCGCCGATGCACGGCTCCGAGTCGTCCTCCTCCCCGCGCGGACTCGATGCGCTCCTCGTCGAACACCTGCCGCGGCTGCGGGCATTCCTCCGCCTGCGGACCAATGCCGCGATCCGCGCCCGTGAATCGCATTCGGACCTCGTGCAATCCGTCTGCCGCGAGGTGCTCGAGGGCGCCGAGCGCTTCGAGTTCCAGGGCGACGGCGCGTTCCGCAAGTGGCTCTACGTGACGGCGCTTCGCAAGCTCGTCGAGCGCGATCGCGAGATGAAGGCGCAGAAGCGCGACGTGCGCCGCGAACTCGAAGCGGACGCCCTTCCCGCGGGTGGCGATGGCCTCGCGGAGGCCTATGCGAGCGTCTCCACGCCGAGTCTCGCGGCGATGCGCCGCGAGGACCTCGCGATGCTGGAGGCCGCGTTCGACGCGCTGAGCGAGGAACAGCGTGAGGTCGTGACGCTCGCGCGCATCGTCGGCCTCACCCACGCCGAGATCGCGCAGCACCTCGGCAAGACCGAGGAGGCCTGCCGCCAGATCCTGCGGCGAGGACTGATCCGCCTCGAGCTCGCGTTGGAGGAGCGCGGTGCAGGAAGCTGAGCGCGACGAGCTCGCGGCGATCGTCGAGCGCTGTCTCGACGCCGCGGACCCCGAGCTGCTGCTCGGGCAACTCTGCGCCGGGCGACCCGAACTCGCGCAGCGCGCGCGGACGCTGATCGAGCGCGTCCGGATCGGCGAGCGCGCGCTCGAAGCTCGCCCCGTCGAGATCGCGGGCATCGTCCTTCAGCGCGAGCTCGGCTCGGGCGGGATGGGGACGGTCTACCTCGCGACGCAGGAGCATCCGATCCGCCGTCAGGTCGCCGTCAAGGTCGTCAAGCGCGGTATGGACACCCGCCAGGTCCTCGCCCGCTTCGCCGTGGAGCGACAGGCGCTCGCGGCGATGAACCACGACGCGATCGCGAAGGTCTACGACGCCGGCGAGACCGCGGACGGCCGCCCGTACTTCCTGATGGAGTACGTGCCGGGCATTCCGATCACCGAGTTCTGCGCGCGCGGACGACTCGAGATCGCCGCCCGCATCCGGCTCGTGCACGAGGTCTGCATGGGCGTGATGCACGCCCACCAGAAGGGTGTGATCCACCGCGATCTGACCGCGCGCAACCTCCTCGTCGCCACCGAGTCGGGCCGCGCGATCCCGAAGATCATCGACTTCGGATTGGCGCGCGCGACCGACGACCACGCCGCCGGCGAAACGCTGCTGACGCGCGACGGCCAGGTCGTGGGCACACCGGAATACATGTCGCCGGAACAGGCCGACCCCTCGCGCGGCGACCTCGACACGCGCACCGACGTCTATTCGCTCGGCGTGCTCCTCTACGAGCTCCTCGTCGGCGAGCTGCCGATCTCCTCCGCCGCGCTGCGCCGCGGGAGCCTCGCCGAGATCCAGCGACGCATCTGCCAGGAGGAACCCGCGCGACCGAGCGCGCGCGTCGCGAGTCTCGACGAAGCGAAGGCACGGCGCGCGGCAACCGAGCGCGCGACCGGTGCGCCGCATTGGCGACGGCTGCTGCGCGGCGATCTCGATTGGATCGTGATGCGTTGCCTCGAGAAGGACCCGGCGCGGCGTTACGAGTCGGTCGGCGCGCTGGCGGCGGACCTGCTGCGTCACCTCGCCCACGAGCCCGTCGAGGCCGGCCCACCGAGCCCCGGATACCGGCTGCGCAAACTCGTACGGCGGCATCGCGGCCTCGTCGCGGCGGCGAGCGTCGTCCTCGTCGCGATCCTGGCGGGAGCGATCGCGACCGCCATCCAATACCTGCGCGCGGAGGAGAACGCCGCAGCCGCGAGCGCGCGGGCCACGGAACTGGGACGCCGCACGGAGGAGTTCGACCTCCTCGCGCACCTGGTCCGCCTGCGCGAGTCCCGCGACACGGCCCAGCGGCTCTTCCCACCGACGCCGGAACTCGTGCCTGAGCTGCGGGCCTGGCTCGAGGTCGACGCGGCACGGCTGCGCGCCGCACGGCCCTCGCTGCAGCGCGTCATCGCACGGCTCGGTCGCCCGCTCGACGCGACCGCTCCGCCGGGCGAGACGCGCGCGGAACTCGCGGCCGAGTCCGATCGCTTCCTGCTGCACACCCTGTCGGAGCTCGACCTGGAGCTGGCGCGCTTCGAGGCCGACGAGGTCGCCGACGTGCGCGCGCGCCTCGCCTGGGCCGAGCGCGTGCACGAGCTGACCGTCGAGCGCCATCGCGACCGCTGGGAGGCGGTCCGGCGCGAGCTCGCCGCCGCGGACCCGCCGATCGCACTCGATCCGCAGGACGGGCTCATCCCGCTCGGCGCCAATCCCTCGTCGGGGCTGCAGGAGTTCTATCACCTGCGTTCCGCGTGGGATCCGGCGGGCACCGTCGATGCGGGGAGCCTGCCCTTGCCGTCGCGCGACGGCCGGTCCGGCGAGATCGCCGTGGGCGACGACACGGGCATCGTGTTCGTGCTCGTCCCCGGGGGCACCTTCACGATGGGCGCGCAGGCCACGGACCCACGCGCGGCCAACTTCGACGCCGCCGCGACGAGCAGCGACACCCCGCACGAGGTCTCGCTCGGACCGTTCTTCATCGCGCGGCACGAGACCACGAAAGGCCAATGGGCACGCCTGAGCGCCGGCGAGCAGCCGAGCCTCTACGTGATCGGCACGCAGTCGACCGGCAATCCGGAGCCCTTCTCCGCCGCACATCCGGTCGAACACGTGGATTGGTCGATGTGCACGGAGCTCGCCCGGCGCCACGGCCTGGCGCTGCCTACCGAGGCGCAGTGGGAATACGCGTGCCGCGCGGGCACCGCGACGCCCTGGTGGTGCGGCGTCGACGCGCGCGACCTCGCCGGCTGCGCGAACGTGCTCGATCTCTGTGCCGGGCGCCATCAGAAGTCCTGGGGGACTCCCGAAGGCGAGTTCGACGACGGGCGCGCGAGCCTCGCACCGGTGGGCCGCTATCGCCCGAATCGCTTCGGACTGCACGACATGCACGGCAACGTGCGCGAATGGTGCCAGGATCTGTATGGCGATTACTCCGTCCCGGTCCGGGCCGGCGACGGCCTGCGACTCTGCACGGACCCCAACGCCGGCCGGACGATCCGCGGCGGCAGCTTCTATTCGGCGGCCTCGGGGGTGCGGACCGCGCGCCGCGAGTGGATCGCCCCCGGCTTCCGCAACAACGGCATCGGGCTGCGCCTGGCCCGGGCCCTGTCGCGGCAGCCCTGACCGCTCGGGCGACCGGCGCCCGGCTCACGCCGCGCCGTCCCGCTCGCTATCCTCCGCGCCCCATGCCACGGCGACGCCTCCTCGAGTCCTGGGCCGTGCTGCTCCTGCTGGCGGCGGCCCCTGGGCAGCAGCCGACGCCCGGCGCGCCCGACTTCGACCGCGAGGTGCGGCCGATCCTCGCCGACCGCTGTTTCGCGTGTCACGGGCCCGACGCGGAGCGGCGCGAGGCCGGGTTGAGACTCGACGTCCTGGAGGGGGCGCTCCTGCCCCTCGCGAGCGGTGCGGTCGCGGTGGTTCCGCACGAGCCCTCGCGCAGCGAGCTCGTGAAGCGGATCCGCTCGACCGACCCGAGAACGCGCATGCCGCCGCCCGAGTCGAAGCTCACGCTGAGCGAGGCGGAGCGCGAGATCCTCGAGCGCTGGGTCGCGAGCGGCGCGGATTACCGCACGCATTGGGCATGGCAGCGCCTGCCCGCGAGCGTGCCGGTGCCGGCCACCCGCGACACGCGGTGGCCACGGAACGCGATCGACCGCTTCGTCCTCGCCGAGCTGGAGGCCCAGGGGCTCGCTCCGGCGCCGCGCGCGTCGCGCGCGCGACTCCTGCGTCGCGCGTCCCTGACGCTGACCGGCCTGCCGCCCACGCCGCAGGAGCTCCTGGCATTCGAACGCGACGACGCCGAGGACGCGTTCGCGCGCGCCGTCGATCGACTGCTCGACTCGCCGCGCCATGCCGAACACATGGCCGTCGATTGGCTCGACGCCGCGCGCTACGCCGATACCTGGGGATACCAGAGCGACGTGCACCGCGAGGTCTGGCCCTGGCGCGATTGGGTCATCCGCGCCTTCGACCAGAACCTCCCCTATGACGAGTTCCTCCGCTGGCAGATCGCGGGCGACCTGCTCTCGGATGCCACGCGTGAGACCGCCCTCGCCACCGCGTTCCTGCGGCTGCACCGCATGACGAACGAGGGCGGGAGCGTGGAGGAGGAATACCGCGTGGAGTCGGTCTGCGACCGCGTGGAGACGATCGGCACCGCGATCCTCGGCGTCACGCTCGGCTGTGCCCGGTGCCACGACCACAAATACGACCCCTTCGGGCAGCGCGACTATTACGCGCTCTTCGCGCTGCTCGACGACGCGGACGAGGCGGGGCTCTATTCGCATTTCACGTCCTCGACGCCGACGCCCGCGCTCTGGCTCCCCACGGCGGAACAGGAGCGTGCGCTCGCGGCCGCGACCCGACGCATCGGGGAGCTCGAGCTCGCGCTGCGGAACACGACGCTCGCCCGGGCCGACGCCTTCGCGCGCTGGCTGGACGCGCTCGAGGCGCCGCCGTCCCTGCACGGCGCGAACGGCCGATACTCGTTCGAGGCGATCGCGGCCGACGGCACGCTCGACGACTCGTCCGGCGCCGGACGCCGCGGTCACACCGCGGACGGTCCGGTGCTCTGCGGCGGCGCCGTCGGCAAGGCGCTCCAACTGGACGGCGAGAACCATGCCCGCTTCCCCGGCGTCGCGGACTTCTCGCGCGACGATCCGTTCACGATCGCGGCCTTCGTCCGCGTCGCCGAGCACCATGAGCGCGCCGTGGTCTGGCAGCGCTCGCGGGCCTGGACCGACGCCGGCAGCCGCGGTTACGAGCTGCTGATCGAGGACGGGCGTCTGTCCGCCGCATTGGTGCACTTCTGGCCGGGCAATGCGCTGCGGATCCGGGCGCGCGAGGCGCTGCCGCGGGGGCGCTTCGTCCACGTCGCCATGCGTTACGACGGCAGCTCGCGCGCCGCGGGCCTGACGCTCTTCGTCGACGGCGAGCCCCTCGCGGTCGAGGTCGTGCGGGATCGACTCACGCGGGAGATCGAGGGCGGCGGCGCCGACGCGCTCACCCTGGGCCAACGCTTCCGGGACAATGGCCTGCGCGGCGGAGCGATCGACGAGCTCGTCGTGTTCCCGCGCGCCCTCAGCGCCCTGGAGATCGACGAGCTCGTGACGCCGGGCGCGCTCGCCGACGCGTGGCAGCACCGCGCGGACCCGAACTGTCGCCAGCGCCTGCACGAGCTCTTCCTCGCCGCGCACGACGCCGAGCTCGCCGCGGCGCGCGAGGCCCTGCGCGGCGCGCGCCGCGAACGCAGCGCCCTGGTCGCGCATGTGCGGGAGATCGTCACGATGCGCGACGACGCGCCGTCGGACCGCGTCGCGTACCGCCTCGAGCGCGGCCATTACGAACGCCGGGCGGAACCGATCGGACCCGGTTCGCCCGCGGCCCTGCCGCCCTGGCCGAAGGATGCGCCGCGCAACCGGCTGGGCCTCGCCGCGTGGCTGCTCGAACCCGACCACCCCCTGACGGCACGCGTCGCCGTGAACCGGATCTGGCAGATGCACTTCGGCCGCGGGCTCGTCGCGACGACCGAGGACTTCGGCACCCAGGGTCAACGACCCACGCACCAGGCGCTGCTCGATCATCTCGCGCGGTCCTTCGTCGACTCGGGCTGGGATCGGAAGGCGCTGCACCGCGCGATCCTCGGCTCGGCCACCTGGCAGCAGGACTCACGCGCCGACGACGCGCTGCGGGAGCGCGATCCCGACAATGCGCTGCTGGCGCGCGGCCCGAGCTTCCGCCTCCAGGCGGAATCGATCCGGGACGCGGCGCTCTTCGTCTCGGGATTGCTCGTCCAGGAGATCGGCGGCCCGTCCGTGAAGCCCTATCAGCCGCCGGGCCTCTGGGAGGAGAAGTCGGGAACCAGCTATCACGAGGACCAGGGCGCCGGGCTCTGGCGCCGCAGCCTCTACACCTACCAGAAGCGGACCTCGCCACCGCCGGCGATGACGACGCTCGACGCCGGGTCGCGGGAGGTGTGCAGCGTGCGCCGGCAACGCACCACGAACCCGCTGCAGGCGCTGCTCCAGATGAACGACCCCCAGCACCTCGAGGCCGCGCGCAAGCTCGCCGAGCGCACGCTGCTCGAGCCCGGCGACGACGAGGCCCGCCTCGCCGGAATGCTGCGCCGCGTGCTGACGCGCGCGGCGACGCGCGCCGAGCTCGACCTTCTCCTGGCCGCCGTGGCCGACGAGCGCGCGCGCTTCGCGGGCGAACCGGAGGCCGCGGCCGCGCTCTGCGCCGTGGGCAAGGCGCCGAGCGATCCTGCGCTCGCGGTCGCCGAGCTCGCCACGTGGACGATGCTCGCGAGCACCCTGCTCAACCTCGACGAGGCGGTGACCCTGCGATGACCGGCATCACGCGTCGCGCGCTGCTCGCGCATTGCGGACTCGGCGGCATCGCCCTGCGCTCGCTGCTCCGCGACGACGAGCCGTTGCCCGGCGGATTGCATCACGCCCCGCGGGCACGGCGCGTCGTGTGGATGTTCCAGAGCGGCGGGCCGTCCCAGCTCGACCTCTTCGACCCCAAGCCCGAGCTCGTGCGGCGCAACGGCGAGGACCTGCCCGCGTCCGTGCGCATGGGCCAGCGCCTCACGGCCATGTCGGGCAATCAGGCGCGCCTGCCGCTCGCGGGCTCCGTCTTCCGCTTCGCACGCCACGGCGAGTCGGGGGCCTGGCTCAGCGAGCTCCTGCCGAACCTCGCGAAGGTCGTCGATCGGCTCTGCTTCGTGAAGTCGCTGCACACCGAGGCGATCAACCACGACCCGGCGATCACGTTCTTCCAGACGGGTTCGCAGATCGCGGGTCGCCCCTCGATCGGCTCGTGGCTCGACTACGGGCTCGGCACGGACAATCGCGACCTGCCGGCCTACGTGGTGCTCGTCACGAAGGGCCGCGGCGGACAGCCGATCTATGCGCGCCTCTGGGGACCCGGCTTCCTGCCGAGCCGGCACGAGGGCGTGCAGTTCCGCGCGGGCAAGGACGCCGTGCTCTGGCTCGAGAACCCGCCGGGGATCGACGTCCCGCGGCGCCGTCGCATGCTCGACCGGCTCCGCGGTCTGCACGAACTCGCGCGCGCGCAGGAGGGCGATCCCGCGCTCGACGCGCGCATCGCCCAATACGAGCTCGCCTTCCGCATGCAGCGCTCGGTGCCCGAGGTGACGGACCTGCGCGACGAGCCCGAGTCGACGTTCGCGCTCTATGGCGACGACGCACGCACGCCGGGCACGTATGCGGCGAATTGCCTCCTCGCCCGGCGCCTGCTCGAGCGCGGGGTGCGCTTCGTGCAGCTCTTCCACCGCGACTGGGACCACCACGGCAATCTGCCGAGCGGCATCCGCGGCGAGTGTGCGCAGACCGACCGCGGTTCGGCGGCGCTGGTCGCGGACCTCGCGCGGCGCGGGCTGCTCGAGGACACGCTCGTCGTCTGGGGCGGCGAGTTCGGACGCACGAGCTACTCGCAGGGCAAGCTCACGCCGGACGACTACGGCCGCGACCATCATCCGCGCTGCTTCACCTATTGGCTCGCGGGCGCGGGCGTGCGCGCGGGCCACGTGCACGGGGCGACGGACGAGCTCGGCTACAACGTCGTCGCGGATCCCGTGCACGTGCACGACCTGCACGCGACCGTCCTGCACCTGCTGGGCATCGACCACGAGCGCCTCACCTACCGCTTCCAGGGCCGCCGGTACCGACTGACGGACGTGCACGGCCGCGTCGTGCGCGACCTGCTCGCCTGAGCCGTTTCAGCGCACGGCGATCCTGGCCGCCTGCGTGGTCCGCAGTCCGCCCGGCGCATCCGGAACAGCGTGGACCCATTGCGTGTGCAGGTCGAAGGGCGCGAGCGTCTCGGGCAGCGTGAGCCGGACCTGCACGTCGCCGCTCGCGCCCGTCGTGAAGCCGATCGCCGCGATGTGATTCGGTGACGTGAGGTCCACGAGCAGGCGGCAGCCGCTGAAGCCGAAGCCGTCGAGCGGCAGATCGGCGGCGCCGAGCGAGAGGAACAACCACGCGGGCATGGACGGTCGGGCCAGGGACAGCGAGAGACCCGGAAAGCGATTGCCGACGCGGAAGGGCTGGGTCCCCAGCGACAGCACTCCGGGCAGGCAGGCGGTCCCGTAGAGGACCGGCGCCTCGGGTACGGCCGGCACGAAGAGCCGGCCATACGTGCGGTGCTCGACCGCGCTGCCGACCGGGACGCTCTGCCCGTAGACCATCGCGAAGCGCTGCTCGTCGGCGTCAAAGGCGAGGCCACAGGGCAGACCGCCGTTCAGCCCGAGTTCGTGTTGCGCGCACGCGACGCCGCGCCAGCTCAGGAGGGAGAAGCGGAGGAAGCGCCCGAGCGCGGAGTCGATGCTCTGCGTGAGCGCCCAGTGCGAACCGGTGCTCTCGTCCATGGCGAGCGCCTCCGGCCGGACGAAGCGGCCGCCACTCGCGGCGAGTCCCGACACCGAGGGCGCGAGCGCCTGCGGTCCCGACGACGACTGCGGCCAGTCGAAGGTCTGCACGCGCACCGACTCGCCACGGTCGGTCGCCGCGGTGATCCCGCCCTGGGCGTCCGAGCTCACGGCATAGGCGAGGCAGAAATGACCGTGGATCCCGGCCACCACCGGCAGGCTGAGGTGATGAGGCTGCGCGCTCGTGTCCGGCTGGAAGAGCAGGCCCGTGGTCTGCCCGGTCTTCGTGACGCGCGTGGCCCCGACGTTCCAGCGCGCGTCGCCGAAGGTCGGTCGCCATTGCCAGGCGACGAGCCACGAGTGGTTCGCGCTGTCGTGGGTCACCGAGGGCCGCGCGCTGTCGTACGCGGGCCCGATCTCGACATCGCTGACGAGCCCCGCGAGCGGGTCGTAGACACCGCACCAGATCCGCGTCGCGTTGGTCTCGCCGCTCGTGTTCGCCGGTTCGACCTCGCGCGCGATGAGCACCTCGTCGTGCGTGTGGAGCCCCGCGAAGCCGAGTCCGCCGACCGCCGGCCGGCGCTGGCGCCCGGCCGGCGAGGGCAGCGTCACGGCATCCGCGAGGAAGGACAGGCTGCCACCCGGATGGACGTGGAGCTGCACCTGTTCGGTGTTCGTCGCCGACACCGCGCGCGACCACGCGAAGACGAAGCGGTCGACGCTCGCCTGGAACGCGAGCGCGGGTTCGAGCTCGCTGGCCGTCGTGATGCGGGAGAACACGAGCGAGCGCGAGGACAGATCGGGCGACGCGAGGTAGCAGAACACGTCGTCGTCGGTCGACGCGAAGCGACGCGACACGGCGACGGCGAGGTTCGCGGTCGAGCGCGTGGGATCGCGGCCGAGGCGGACCGCGGTGATCGGCGCGCTCGAGGCGTCGAGCAGGATCGGCGAGAGCAGCGGGTCGACGACCACGGGATAGGCCGCGGTCGCGAGCCAGTCGCCCGGCACGTGCAGCGCGATCTCCGCACCGTCGAACGACGAGGCGAGCGGGAGACGCTTGCCCCGCGCATCGATCGCCACCGCGGCGCCGTAGCGCACGCGGCTCGCGCCCGCGCGCGCGGTCGCATCGAGGGGCACGAACTCGAGCGCCGCATGCGCCTGCCCGCGTGGGCTCGCGGTGTACGCACCGGCGATCGCACCGGCGATCACGAGGTCCTTCGCGAACGGCGACGGCAGCACGAAGCTCTGCTCGAGTCCGGTCGCGAGCACGTCGTAGGCCTCGATCATCACCCCGTGGTCGATCTCGCAGCGGAACGCGCCGCGCGGCGTCGCCTCGGCCTCGCGGGAGAGCTCGAGCCGCTCGCCGCCGACGCGGAGCGCACTCGTCCGCCAGTGGAACGGCGCGGCGGGATCCTGTGCGCGCGAGGCGCGCGGGAGGAATCGCAGCCCGTCCTGGAAGCTGGCCTTCCAATCCGCGCCGCCGGTCCAGAGCGCTTCATGGCCGTCCGGATCGGGAGCGGCGTGGATCGGCACGCGGAACTCGAGCGGGAATGCGGTGTCGGCGGCGTCCTGTTGGGCGCTCGCGAGCGGGACGAGGAATGCGGCGCAGGCCGCGACGAGGGTCTGGTGGTTCATGCGGTCATCGCTCCAGGGCGGCCGTCGCTCGGCCGTCACGGGCAGGAAGACCGCCGCGCACGCGATGTGACGCGCGCACCCTCACTCGATCCGGGTCCGCAGCGCGACGAGCCGTTCGTCACAGCCGGGCCGCAGCGTGAAGGCGCACTGCGACGAGGAGACGAACAGCGGCGGCGCGCAGGCGATGACCAGGCCGTCGACCGCGACGAGCACGCCCTGCCGGCTCGCACGGGCGTCGCGCAGCAGCGCCTCGAAACCCGGCGCGGCCTCGCGGTGCATGCCGAAGCGGACCACCGCCCGCTGGAAGCGGTCGACGCCCTCCTGGAAGCCGGAGAGGTCCTCCGCGCGGAAGACCCGCCGATCGGTGTCGCTCGGCACGAGCACGACGATCCAGGGCACCTCGCGATGGCGGGCGAGTCCCGGACCGACGTGCTCGGCCGGCGCGGCGACGACGCAGTCGGGACCGAAGAACTCGTCCGGTCGCTCCCAGCAGCCGGGACGGAACTCGTCGGGCAGCACGCGCAAGGGCAGCCAGCGGATCCGCGCGCTCTGCGGTCCGCCCTGGTCGGCACGGAGCCCGTGGTACTCCGCGATCACGCGCTCGTCCTGCCGCAGGCGCAGGCGAGCCGCGCCCTGATCGCGGTCGAGCCAGGCGATGACGCGGGCACGCTCGGCCGCGACGTCGATCGCCGGCGCGTGGTCGACACCCGCGGCGATCAGCTCGACGCGACCGCGCACCGGCGCGCGGGACTCGAGCGAAGGTTCCAGCGCGTGCGCCGTCGTGCGCGCGAGTGCGGCGAGGCGCGGGGTGCTGGCCTGCACCGCCTCGTTGCCCCGCGCACGCGCGGCGACCGCGAGCAGCCGCGGCGCGAGATACGCGAGCTCCGGGCCGATGCGGCGCATCGCGTCGATGGCGGCGAGCGCGGTGGGCGGCGCGTCGCGGTTCTCGGCGACCAGGCAGAGCCACGGTCCCGCGTCGACGATCCGCCGATCGCCGAGCCAGCGCGCCGCCGCGAGGCGCCGCTCCGGATCGAGATCCCAGAGCTCCTGACAGACCGCGAGGTACGCGCTCTCGTCGGTCTCGGCGAAGGCGTGCAGCGCGCGCGCGAGCTCGGTCTGCATCGAGCGCCAACCCGCGGCCGTCGTCGTCGACGAGAGCTCCACTCCGTCGGCACGCCAGCGCCAGATCCGGTCGCTCTGGATCGGCCGCGCGAGTTCCGCGCGCAGCGCCGCGACGATCGACTCACGGTGCTCCACCAGTTCCGGCGCGCGCGCGACGAGCGCCGCGCACGCGGCGGTGCGGGCGTGGGGATCGTCGCCCTCGAGCGCCGCGACGAGCTCGGGCAGCCCCGCCGCGTGCGCATCGAAGGCCAGCGACGAGATCAGCGCCTCCCAGTGCGCGAGCCATTCGCGGCGCCAGCCGCTGCGCCGCTCCGTGCCGCGCGGCAACGCGTCGAGCAGCTCGCGCTGCGACGCGGCGGCGAACGGCGCGATGCGCACGAGCGCCACCGCGGCGCCCTGGACGATCCAGTCCGAGAGCTCGGGGTCGCGCAGGCACGCGACGAGGCCAGGCACCGCGGGCACGCCGGCCTCGCGCAGGTCGAAGAGGATGCGCAGCGCGCGCTCGCGCGCGCGGATCAACTCGAAGTCACCGAGGTGCGGACCGCGCAGCGACTCGGCGAGTTCGGCCGCGACCCCCGCGCCGCGGCGACGCAGCTCCACCATCGACGCCGTCGCGTCCTCGTCCCGGGCGAGCGAGGCGAGCAGTTCGGCCGCCGTGGCCTCCGCGCCCGGCCGTTGGCCGGATGCGGCCGCGTTCACGAGGAGGAGGACGACGCACGCCGGTGCAAGGGCCCGCATCGCGGCATTCTCACTCGCGGAGCACTTCGACGACCACCCCGTGTGCCACGACCACGCGGAGGAGATGAGGCAGGCGATGCGTCACCCCGCGCGGGTCGGCCTGCGTGTCGAGCGGGGCCCCGAACTCGCGGAAGAGGCGTTCGACCGGCAGACCGAGCGCCGGCTCGCCCGGCTCCGTGATCGCACCCACGAGGCGCAGCGGCGAGTCGGCGACCGCCTCGACGTGGCGGCCCTGGAACTGGAGCGCGTCCAGCACCGGCTGTCCGTCGAGTCCGCGGTACTCGAAGACCATGCCTTCGCCGGCGACGCGGATGGCCCACGGCGGTCCGAGTTCCTCGAGCACCTGCTCGACCGAGCGATGGAGGAACTCGCGCGCGACCTGCGGAACCGGCCCACGGAGCGCCAGCCAGACGCCGCGCGGGTGACCGAAGGCGACGGCGACGATCGAGACGAGCGCCAGGCTGCCGAGGCCGAGGAGGATCCGCGACGCGCGGGACAGGCGGGGATCGGCCGACGGCGGCGCCGGCTTCCGGCTCTCGCGGAGGATCCACTGCAGGACCGCGAGATGCGTCACGAGGATCGCGAGGATCGCCGCGGCGATCGCGAGGCGGCGCGTGTCGCCCCGCAGGTCCACGTCGATCGCGAGGAACACGCCCACGTCGACGACGAGCGCCGCGGGCAGGCAGCAGAGGATGCGGGCGAGGACCTGGTTGGCCACGCCGCCGCCGGACGCGCGGAGCCGTCGCAACGACCAGAGTCCGAGCAGCGTGACGACGACGACCGTGGTCAGCGCCCAGCTCGCCGCCAGCGCGGTGGACTCGAAGCGCCCCAGTCCGCCGTCGGTCGCGAGGACGTGCTCGCGACCCGGCAGCTCGCCGGTCCATGCCCGGCCGCTGCCGACCGTCTCGGCGATCGCGCGCGTCAGGACCGCGTGCCGCTCCCGTTCTACCGCCGCCCGCTGACGCGCGGCGTCCTGATTCGCCTCCCATGCGATGAACGAGAGCAGCCCGACCAGGGAAGCGAGCAGGACCCCACACGCCAGGATCGAGAGCCACGCGACGCGGACGCGTGCCCAGGGGGAGGCGCCGCCGTCGCGCGCCGCAGCCGGCTCCACGACTC
This sequence comes from Planctomycetota bacterium, assembly GCA_020848735.1. Taxonomy (GTDB): domain Bacteria; phylum Planctomycetota; class UBA1135; order UBA1135; family UBA2386; genus JACRLW01. The sequence continues at coordinate 23,046 of JADLHO010000076.1, forward strand.
CGTCCTGGACGTCGCGCTCGAGCTCACGGGCGCTCTGGTAGCGCTGTGCCGGTTCGGTCGCGAGCGCCTTGTCGATCACCCGATCGAGCCGCTTCGCCACGCCCGCGCGCGTCGACGCCGGCTCGAAGCGACCGACCGGCAGCTCGCCGGTGAGCAGCTCGTAGAGCATCACGCCGAGCGAGTAGATGTCGGCGCGGTGGTCCACGGCCGCGGCGCCCCGCCATTGCTCGGGTGCCATGTAGGCCGGCGTGCCGAAGACCATCGATGCCCGCGTGAGCGTGTGCTCACCCTCGCTCTTCTGCACCTTCGCGAGCCCGAAGTCCGCGAGCTTCACGTTGCCCTGCGCATCCACGAGCACGTTCTCGGGCTTGAGGTCGCGGTGCACGACGCCGCGCTCGTGGGCGTACTGCAGACCCTCGCAGATCTGCGGGATGATCCGCAGCGCCTCGGCGGGTGAGCTGCGGCCGAGCTCCATGATCTGCCGCAGGTTCGCACCGTCGACGAACTCCGTGATCATCCAGAACCAACCGCCGCTCTCGCCCACTTCGTGGACGCCGAGGACATTGGGGTGGCTCAGGCTCGCGAGCGCGCGCGCCTCGCGGAGGAAGCGCTCCCCGGCCTTCTCGTCCTGGGCCAACGCGGGCAGCATCACCTTGAGCGCGACCTTGCGCTCGAGCTTCGTCTGCACCGCCTCGTAGACCGCCGCCATCCCGCCGCGGCCGACGAGGCGCCGGATCTCGAGCCCCGGAAA